>JAJYZN010000052.1:3924-15379 GCA_021799915.1 Actinomycetes bacterium | reverse complement strand
GGACCACGGCCCGGATCGGGGCGTCCGCGGATCTACGCCACCAACGCCCTTCGCCAGGCCGCCTACCGCTCCCGGCTGAAAGCGCGAGCCGAGAGCGAGGTGAACCACGCTGGGTTCGATGGAGGCTGTAGTTGTCGGATGCCGACCTGGGACTGGTAGGCATGTTGAACGGCGAAGCCAGCGTGGTCTCGACCACCAATCCCACCTTGGAACCCAGCCGAGGGCAGACGGCGGGCAGGTCCGTGGGCGTTCGGACGTCGAGGAGTCCCGTGGTCGTTGGGGAGGTGTCGACCAGGCCTTTCTGTTCCCCTTGGGCGCCAGGTCGGCCGCCTCCGGGAACGCCACTTTGGTAGCGGTGCGGAGCAGCCCGGCCCGGTCGCAGCGATGCCGGCAGTAGGCGGGGGTCGCCAGTGGACCGTCCCAGGGGAGCCCGAGACGGGCGGGGGCCAGAGCTCCCGTCGGGGGCATGCGAAGCGTGTGGTGCCGAGCATCGTGGCCAACGCGCTCACCACCGTGACGGAGGACGCCGCCAGAGCTGGTCCGGTCCGGTCAGCGCGGGGCAGGAACGGCCTCTGTCACCGTCGCTCTGGTGCCGGCTGGCCCGTGGCTGAGGGGGTCTCCTGATCAGCGAACTGGGTCGTGTAGAGCTCGGCGTAGAGCCCGGCCTGGGCCAGCAGCTCGGCGTGGGTCCCGCGTTCGACGATCCTCCCGGCGTCGACGACCAGGAGCTGATCGGCCTCGCGGACGGTCGAGAGGCGGTGGGCGATCACGAGGGAAGTACGGCCGGCCAGTGCTCGACGCAGGGCAGACTGGACGGCCACCTCCGCTTCGGAGTCCAGGTGGGCGGTGGCTTCGTCGAGGACCACCACGTCGGGAGCCTTCAGGATGAGCCGGGCGAGGGCCACCCGCTGCTTCTCCCCACCCGAGAGCCGGTACCCTCTCTCACCCACCAGCGTGTCGAGGCCGTCGGGCAGGGACTGGACCAGGGGAAGTATCTGCGCCTGGTCGAGGGCGGCCAGCAGCTCGTCTTCAGCGGCTGTCGGTCGAGCGTAGAGCAGGTTCGCCCGCAGGGTGTCGTGGAAGAGATGGGGGTCCTGGGTGACCACTCCGATGACGTCGCGCAAGGATGCCTGGGTGGCGTCGGTGACGTCCACACCCGAGACCAGGACCCGACCCGACGTCGGGTCGTAGAGGCGGGGAACGAGGTTCGAGATGGTGGTCTTCCCGGCGCCCGACGGCCCGACCAGGGCCACCATCTGGCCGGGGTCGATCCGGAACGTGATGTCGTGGAGGACATCGGCGCGCGGCGCCGTCTCGAGCACGGCGACCGCTTCGAGCGAAGCCAGTGACACGTCCTCGGCGCTCGGGTACGAGAAGTCGACGTGGTCGAATTCGATCGTGGCCGGCCCTCGAGGAACGTCGACGGCACCGGGGCGCTCTTGGATCATCGGGACCAGGTCCAGCACTTCGAAGACACGTTCGAACGACACCAAGGTGGTCATGACGTCGAGATTCACGTTCGACAGCTGGGTCAGGGGCGCGTACAGCCGGGCCAGGTACGCCGTGATGGCTACGACGGTGCCGACGGCCAGCCTCCCGTGGACGGCCTCGACACCGCCGAACCCATAGGCGAAGGCCGTGGCCAAGGCGGCGGTGAGGGTGAGGGCGACGAGGAACAGCCGAGAGTAGAGGGCCTGGGCGATCCCGATGTCGCGCACCCGGGCGGCCTTGTGGTCGAAGTTGTCGGCTTCGGCCTCGGGCCGGCCGAACAGCTTGACCAGCATGGCGCCCGAGACGTTGAAGCGCTCGTTCATCACCATGTTCATCTCGCTGTTGAGGTTGTAGCCCTCCAAGGTGATGGTCCCGAGGCGTCGCCCGACAATCCGGGCCGGTACCAAGAACATCGGGAGGAGCACCAGCGCCACCAGGGTGATCTGCCAACTGAGGACGAACATGGCAACCATGACGATGAGGACCGTGACGAGGTTCCCTACCACGTTCGACAGGAGGTCGGTGAAGGCTTGCTGGGCTCCGATGACGTCGTTGTTCAGCCGGCTCACGAGGGCTCCGGTCTGGGTGCGGGTGAAGAAGGCCAGCGGCATCTGCTGGATGTGGCGGAAGACCTTGGACCGCATGTCGAAGATGAGGCCCTCGCCGACGACTGCCGAGACCCGACGCTCGAAGAGCGAGAGTGCGGCTGTGACCACGGCCAGCCCGCCGGCCACCAGGGCGAGCGTGATCACGAGACCACTGCGGTGCCCCAGGATGCCCTTGTCGATGATCGCCCGCAAGATGAGCGGGTTCACCGCGCCTACGGCTGATCCGAGAACCACCACGGGGAGGAAGATGGACAGTATCCGCCGGTAGGGGACGGCGAACCGCAGCATCCGCCTGGTGGTGCCGGGCGTGATCCGGTGATCGAGCACCGAACGGTCCTGTCGGAACGAACGCATGCCGGCCCACCCACCGCCACCCATTCCTCTACCAGGCGGTGGCATGGTGTCTCCCTCCGTTCATGCTGCCATCACCGCACGGGCCGGGCCGATGGACCGGCCGTGGGTGCTCAGCTCCTGTGCCTCAGGACCGTGCTCACGCGGCGCGGAACGTGACGTCGTTGTCGTCCCAGTAGGCGGTGGAAGCGGTGATCCGGTCGTCGTCGGAGACCGAGAACACCTCGATGCCTGCGATGACCATCGATCCTCCATCCATGGTGACGACGACCTGGAAGTCAATGGCGACATGGTGTCCACTGGTATGGACGGCAAGCGCCTGGAATGTCGTCGCCGTGCTGGCCTCCACGGCGGACCGGAAGAAGGCAGCGATGGCTTCGTGCCCGACGTTGGGAGGGGTGCCAGCCGGGTCGCACTGGACCGCATCCTCCGTGAAGAGCGCCACCACGGCGTCGACGTCCCTCGAACTGACTGCTGTGCAGTACCGGTCCACCAGGCGGCGAAGTGACTCGGGGGTCGGCACGGTCACGATCCTACGGCGTGGACCCCGCCGTCCACGTGAAGCACCTCCCCGGTGGTCATCGGGAGCCAGTCGGACATGAGGGCGATGCAGGCCCGGGCGACCACGTCGGCGTCGTGGACGTTCCAGCCCAGTGGTGCCCGCTGCCGCCACGTCTCCTCGAACTCGGGGAAGCCGGGGATGGACTTGGCCGCCATCGTCCGGACCGGTCCTGCGGCCACGAGGTTGACCCTCACGCCACGAGGACCCAGGTCCCGTGCCAGGTAACGCGCCAGGGACTCCAGGGCGGCCTTGGCCACGCCCATCCAGTCGTAGAGGGGCCAGGCCACAGTGGCATCGAAGTCCAGGCCCACCACCGAAGCCCCCCCGCCGGCGCCGGCCTCCTCGAGGAGCGGGCGGAAGGCTCCCACCAGAGCCTTGAGAGAGTACGCCGATACCTGCAGTGCCACCGTGACGTCGTCCCATCCGGCGGCGAACATACCCTGGCCGAGGCAGACCGGAGGGGCGAACCCAATTGCGTGGAGGAGGCCGTCAAGGCGGCCCCAACGCTCTCCCAGCACGCTGCCGGCGGCGGCCAGCTGGTCGTCGCTCGTGACGTCGATCTCCAGCACATCGGGAGCGGGGTCCAGCTTTCGTGCGGTGCGCCGGGTGAGGGAGAGCCCTCGGCCGGCTCCCGAGAGCACTATCTCGGCCCCCTCCGCCTGGGCCCGGCGAGCGACGGCGAATGCCAGCGAGGCATCGGTGAGGACGCCGGTGATGAGGATTCGCTTTCCGTCGAGCATGCCCATGCCGGGTGAGGCTAGCCAAGTCGGCGTCGCCGGCGGGCCGGGTCTGGTGGGCGACGGCGCCACTGTGGAAAGGTTGGTCCGTGCGCGTCGGCATTCTCGGTGGAACCGGTCCGGCCGGGCGTGGCCTGGCCGTGAGGCTGGCCGCGGCCGGGGTAGAGGTGATCGTCGGTTCGCGCGATGCCGCCAGAGCGGGGAGCGTGGCCGGTGACCTCAATCGGGCCTGGACCGGGCGTCTGGGTGTCGCCGTGGCCGGAGCCGACAACGCGACGGCGGCGGAAGGTGACATGGTGATCGTCGCCACGCCCTGGGAGGGTTGCATCTCCACCGTCGGGGCGCTGGAGGGGGCTCTGGCAGGCAAAGTGGTGGTGTCGATGGTGAACGCACTCGTCCGCGAAGGGCGGGAGATGCTGGCACTGGCGCCGCCGCGCGGATCGATGGCCGGAGGAATTCAGGCGTCCCTGCCGGGTTCGAAGGTGGCGGCGGCCTTCCACCACCTTCCGGCGTCGGAGCTCGAAGACCTGGACCGGCGCCTGGCGGCGGACGTCCTGGTGTGCTCGGACCATGGTGAAGCCACTGCGGCGACGGTGGACCTGGCCGAGCGCGTCGAGGGCCTTCGGGCGCTCGATGCCGGCTCACTGGCCCAGGCGACGGCGATCGAGGCCTTCACTGCGGTCTGTATCAACGTCAACATCCGCTACCGAGTTCACAGCTCACTGCGGCTGTCGGGCTTCTGAGGCACCCGATCGATGACCGTGCGGCTCTACGACACCGCCCGTCGCACGATGGCCCCGGTCGACGCAGGTCCCCTGGTCAAGATCTACACCTGCGGGATCACGCCCTACGACGCCGCCCACCTCGGGCACGCAGCCGTGTACCTGACTTTCGACGTGCTTCGGCGGCTCCTCCACGAGGAAGGGCACGACACCAGGTGCGTCAGGAACGTGACCGACGTGGACGACGACATCCTGCGCAAGGCACGCGAGCTGGGAGTGCACTACCTCGACCTGGCGGCCGAGGAGATGGCTCGTTTCGACCAGGACATGGCCTCCCTGGGGCTCCTGCCGGCCTCGACCGAGCCTCGAGCCACGTCGGCCATCCCCGAGATCCTCTCGCTCGTGGGGGCATCGCTGGCCGCCGGGCATGCATACGAGTCCGGAGGGGCGGTGTACTTCGACGTCTCGAGCTTCCCGGGGTTCGGGAAGGTGAGCCACTTCGGCCGCGAGGAGATGATGCGGCTGGCGGCCGAGTGTGGTGGGCGTCCCGACGATCCCAACAAGCGTGATCCCCTGGACTTCGTGCTGTGGCAGCCGTCGCTCCCCGACGAACCGGCCTGGCAGTCTCGCTGGGGACCGGGCCGGCCCGGCTGGCACGTGGAGTGCTCGGCGCTGGTCCTGCGGGAGCTGGGAGAGACCATCGACATCCACGGTGGCGGTCGGGACCTGGTCTTCCCCCACCACGAGTGCGAGACCGCTCAGTCCGAGTCGGTCACCGGCGTGCCATTCGTCCGCCACTGGGTGCACGTCGGACTGGTAGGCCTGGGTGGCGAGAAGATGTCGAAGTCACTGGGGAACCTGGTATTCGTCGGGGACCTGGTGAAGGAGTGGGACCCGATGGCTATCCGGCTGGCTCTCCTCGGGCATCACTACCGGGGGGATTGGGAATGGGTGAGTGAGGACCTGCCCGCAGCGCGCCAGCGACTCGAGCGGTGGCGCGAGGTGTCGACGTCGGGGCGCACCGGCACGGTCGACGGGAACCGGGACGGAGGTGACCCGGTCCGGGCAGAAGTCCGTGCTGCGCTCGAAGAGGACCTCGACACCCCGAGCGCCCTCCTGATAGTCGACCGGGCCGCTGGCGGGGGGCACCCGGTGAGAGATGCGGCCGACCTGCTCGGGGTCGTCCTTTGACGAGCCTGTGGCTTACGCTGGCAGGTCCTGACGACGTTTCTCACGGGACGAAGGATGGGCCCAGAACCAGGCCGATCAAGCCGAGAGGATGAGATGGCAGCCACGATAGACGTCCACCTTCCCGACGGGTCGGTCCGAGACATGCCCGAAGGCTCGGACATCGGGGATCTGGCCGCGTCCATCGGGCCGCGATTGGTAGCAGCGGCGGTGGCGGCGACGGTAGACGGGCGTCCGGTGGACCTGTCGACGAAGGTGACTCCGGGTGCGGTGGTGACGGTGGTGACCTCAGACTCGCCGCTTGGGCGTGAAGTAATACGCCACTCCACGGCCCACGTGATGGCCCAGGCCGTCCTCCGGCTGTGGCCCGGCGCCCGCTACGCCATCGGGCCGGTGATCGACGACGGCTTCTACTACGACTTCGAGCTGCCCGGCGGTGCCCGATTCACCGACGACGACCTGGCGCGTATCGAGGCCGAGATGCGGTCCATCATGGCCGAGGACCAGCCGTTCGTGCGTCAGGAAGTCGGAGTCGACGAGGCGAGAGCGACCTTCTCCGACCAGCCGTTCAAGGTCGAGATCATCGACGCCGTGGCGACCGGATCGGTCGAGGTGGACGCGGCCCCGGCATCGGGCGCCGATGACCGCCAGGGTGATGCGCCAATCCTGTCGACCTACCGCAATACGCCGTCGTTCGTGGACCTGTGCCTCGGGCCCCACGTGCCGTCCACTGGGCGGCTGGGCCACTTCAAGCTGACCAGGGTGGCCGGTGCCTACTGGCGTGGTGACGAGCGACGTCCACAGCTCCAGCGCATCTACGGGACGGCGTGGGAGTCCGAGCAGGCACTGAACGAGCACCTCCACCGGATGGAGGAGGCCGAGCGTCGGGACCACCGCCGTCTCGGTGCCGAGCTCGACCTGTTCTCGTTCCCCGACGAGATCGGCTCCGGGCTGGCTGTGTTCCATCCGAAAGGGGGGACGGTCCGGCGGCTCATGGAGGACTACTCGAGGGAGCGCCACGTGGCCGCCGGCTACGAGTTCGTCGGCAGTCCGCACATCACCAAAGCCGGGCTTTTCGAGACTTCGGGCCATCTCGAGTGGTTCGCCGAGGGGATGTACCCCCCGATGAAGCTCGACGGGACACAGGAGTACTACCTGAAGCCGATGAACTGCCCGTTCCACATGCTGGTGTTCAAGAGCCGCCAGCGTTCGTACCGCGAGCTGCCCATGCGGCTCTTCGAGTTCGGCACGGTCTACCGGTACGAGAAGTCCGGGGTGGTCCACGGACTGACCAGGGCTCGGGGGTTCACCCAGGACGACGCCCATATCTTCTGCACCGCCGAGCAGATGGAGGACGAGCTGGCGTCCCTCCTCACATTCGTGCTCGACGTGCTGGGTGACTACGGGTTGGACGACTTCTACCTGGAGCTGTCGACCCGTCCCGAGCACAAGGCAGTGGGGAGCGAGGAGGAGTGGGAGTCGGCCACTTCCGTACTCCGTCGGGTGGGCGAGCAGCGCGGCCTGGAGATGGTGATCGACGAAGGAGGCGGAGCGTTCTACGGACCGAAGATCTCGGTGCAGGCCCGCGACGCCATCGGGCGCACGTGGCAACTATCCACCCTCCAGCTCGACTTCCAGGAGCCGGGAAGGTTCGGCCTGGAGTACACGGACCAGACGAACGCCAAGCGTCGGCCGGTGATGATCCACCGGGCGTTGTTCGGGTCGGTGGAGAGGTTCTTCGCCATCCTGGTCGAGCACTACGCCGGAGCCTTCCCGGCCTGGCTGGCACCCGAGCAGGTACGCGTGCTCCCGGTGCGAGACGACCACATGGACTACGCATTGGCCGTCACCGCGCAGCTCCGAGCGGCCGGCTACCGGGTTAGTACCGAGCCGGCATCCGAGCCCCTCGGAACCCGAATCCGAAAGGCCAAGCTGACGATGGTCCCCTACGTGCTGGTGGTGGGAGACGACGACGTGGCCGAGGGCACCGTCGGCGTCAACCGGCGTGGCTCGGAGCGACCCGAACGCGGCGTGCCGCTGGCTGCGCTGACGGCACAGCTGGCCGACGACGTCTCGACCAAGCGGGCTTGAGCCCCGATCGGCCGAAGTGGTCCCGCTCCAACAACTCTGGGCCGGGTGGCGCCACGAGTACGTGCGTTCGGCAACCGACGCAGAGCGGCGGGGAGAAGGTGGTGACTGCGTGTTCTGTCGCATCGCCGCATCCGGTGGTACGTCACCGGACAACGGCGTCGTGTGGCGAGGAAGGGAGTGCTTCGCCGTCCTCAACGCCTACCCGTACGCCAGCGGGCATCTCCTGGTCCTCCCCGTGCGCCACGTCGGGGAGCTCGACGGGCTCTCGACCACCGAGTCGGCCGAGCTTTGGCAGGGGACGAGGGGTGCCGCGACGACGGTGCGTCGGGCCTACGATCCCGACGGCATGAACATCGGCATCAATCTCGGTCGGGCGGCCGGGGCCGGAGTACCGGGCCACCTGCACGTCCACATCGTGCCGAGGTGGTCGGGCGACACGAACTTCATGACTTCGGTCGGTGACGTGCGGGTCATGCCCGAGCCCCTGGAGAAGGCGTGGCATCGGTTGGCTGGCGAGTGGCCCCCCGACTGACGTCGAGCCGATGCCCCACGGCGGGCGCCACGCACCAAGAGGACATGAGGTCTGATCAGGCTGAGCGACTGCTCCGCTCGGTGGGAGCCAGGTGATCGGGTACGACGTCGTAGTGGTCGTGCTCAGCCCGGAACTTGGCCCTGCCCCCGGTGATGGCCCGGAGGTCCACCGCGTAGCGAGCGAGCTCGACCGTCGGCACGTAGGCGATGACCATCTGGAAGCCGTCGGCCGCGGCCTCGGTCCCCTGGATGCGTGCCCGGCGCGAGTGGAGATCGCCCAGCACCTCGCCCTGGAGGTCGGACGGCACGGTCACGAACAACTTCGACACCGGCTCGAGCAGGACGGGGGCAGCTTCGGCCAGGGCTTGGCGGAAGGCCAAGCTGCCGGCCATCTTGAAGCTCATCTCCGAGGAGTCCACCGGGTGGAACTTCCCGTCGTCGACAGTGACGGCCACGTCGACCACCGGATATCCGAGGATCCCGCCTTGGGCCATGGCCTCCTGCACTCCCTTCTCGACCGCCGGGATGTACTGACGGGGAATGGCACCGCCCACCACCTCGTCGTGGAAAGCGAAGCCCTCGCCCCGGGGCAATGGCTCGATGCGAAGGTGGCAGACCCCGAACTGGCCGTGACCGCCGGACTGCTTCTTGTGTCGGCCTTCGGCCTGTGCCGCCTTGGTGATCGTCTCCCGGTAGGGGATCTGCACGTCTTCTCGCTCGACGGAGACGCTGAACCGGCGGGCCAACCGTTCGATCACCACCGCCAGGTGGACTTCGCCCTGGACACCGAGCACGGTCTGGTGGGTCTCGTCGATCCGCGACACGGAAAGGCCGCGGTCTTCCTCGCAGAGCCGTTGGAGCGCCGACATGAGCTTGTCCTCGTCGGCCCTTGACGTAGGGCGCACAGCAGCGGACAGCGCCGGAGGGTCAGGGGTGGGGAGAACGGCGAGTACCGGCTGGTTCTTTGGAGCCAGCGTGTCACCGGCCACAGTGGCCGTCAGACGCGGCAGCGCCACGAAGTCCCCAGCGGTGACCACGTCGACCGGCGACGACTCACGCCCTCGCAGGAGCTGGAGCGAGTGCAGCCGCTCGTCGGTGCGGGTACGGGGGTTGAGCAGTACGGTGTCGGGGCGGATGGTCCCCGACAGGACCCGTCCCACGGCGATCCGACCGGCGTGCTGGTCGGGCTGGAGCCGGGCAATCGCCACCAACGGCGGCCCCTCGGGGTCGCACGCCACCTCGGTGAGCGTGTCTCCGGCCAGCACGACCGCGGGCGGCCGGTGATCCGGGGCCGGTCCCAGCTCGACGATCAGGCGGGCCAACCGGTCCACTCCGACCCCGGTCGCCCCCGAGCAGCACAGGACCGGATAGACGGTGGCTGAGGCCACCCCGGCAGCCAGCGTGGTCTCCAGGTCAGCGCGGTCGATGCTCTCGCCGTCGAGGTACCTGGTCATCAGGTCGTCGTCGGCGACCACGATCCCCTCCACCAGTTGCTCGTGCACCTGGTGCTCGGTCACGGCGAGATCGTCGGGGATCGGGCCTTCGGTGCCGGCCAGGGGGGGGCCGGCAGCCACGTCGTAGAGGGTGGCCCGATCGTCCAAGAGGTCGATGACGCCCCGGAAGGTCGCCTCCGCCCCGATGGGCAGCTCGATCGGGGCGACGCCGGCGCCGAAGGCTTCGATGATCTCGGCCAGGACGCGGTCGAAGTCCGCCCGCTCGCGGTCCAGCTTGCTCACGACCACGATGCGTGGGAGACCGAGCGTGGCCGCGGTCCGCCACGCTTCCTCGGTCTGAGCCTGGACGCCGTCGGTGGCGCTCACCACGACGATCGCCAGATCGGACAGGGCCATGGCCGCGAGGGCGTCGGCGGCGAAATCGGCGTACCCGGGAGTGTCCATCAAGTTCACCTTCACCCCGTCGAGGACGAACGGGGCGATGGCCGAGCCCACAGAGAGCTGGCGAGAAGTCTCTTCGGGCTCGAAGTCGCAGACCGTGGTCCCGCGCTCTACGGAGCCCTGGCGAGGGATGGCCCCGCTCACCGCGAGGAGAGCCTCGGCCAGGGTGGTCTTTCCGGCGCCGTGGTGCCCGGCCAGGGCGACGTTGCGGATGTTCGACGGCGAGAGTGGTGCCACGTGCCTGCCTCCTCGGAGACGACGCCGGCCGACCTGTCGTGCCGGCCCCGCCGGTTCCGGGGCGAGCATAGGTCCAAGGGCCCCTTCCTGCTGCCCGGAGCGGAGCCGGTGGTACGATGGAAACGGTACAGTCCGGCCTTCCAGGAGCGTCCCGGTGGCCCGGATGTCCGAGGGCCAGGGTCCCAGACCCGAGATGCTCGTGACCAAGGAGACTGCATGTTCGACGGGCGGTGGCGCGACAGGGTAGATCGGCGCACGACTCCCGTCGGGAAGCGTCTGGTGCGGCTCGGCGTCACCGCCGACGTGCTCACGGCGTCGGGACTGGTGTTCGCCGTGGCCACCGCCGTGGCCGTCGGCACCGGGCATCTCCTGCTGGGCGTGCCGCTCCTCATCCTGACGGGTGTGCCGGACCTGTTCGACGGGCCGGTGGCCAAGGCCGCCGGCACGGCTTCGATGCGCGGCGCGTTCTTCGACTCGGTGACCGACCGGGTATCGGACGCCGTGCTGATGGGTGGCGTCATGTGGTACCTGGTGTCGACGGGGCGGGGGCACCTGGCCGTCCTGCCCCTGGCCGTCCTCGGAGTGTCCTCTCTGATCTCCTACCAGCGAGCCAAGGCCGAGGCCCTGGGCATCACCGTGGCCCGCGGGGGGATCATGGAGCGGGCGGAGCGCATGATCCTGCTCGGAGTGGGGTTCCTCGCCTCGTGGCTCTTGGTCCCGGTGCTCTGGGCCCTTCTCGGCCTGACCCTCCTCACTGCTTCGGGGCGGTTCGTGAGGGTGTGGCAGGCGGCCGACGGACCCGTGCGGCCGACCGGTGACGCCCATCGTGCTGCTCCGGCACGTCGGCGCTCCGTCAGGGTCGAATCACGTTGGCGGGCCTGGCGGGAAGGCTCGGTGCCCCGCGGCACCGGGGTCCGTGCGGGAGAGCCCCTGGGGCGCTGGCGCTCCCGACGTCAGGAAGCCCTGGCCAGCCGGACCGGGCGAGCATTGCGGGCCCGGCGCTCGGAGCAGCGCATGGGGGGTCGTTCCTCACGCTCGGTCG
>JAJYZN010000052.1:0-3914 GCA_021799915.1 Actinomycetes bacterium | reverse complement strand
CGCCCGCCGGGGGGAAGCGTGGGAGCAGCGCCAGCGCCACCTGCACCGGGTCCTCGCCGCGACATCACCGGTGGTGGCACCAGACGCGGCGGTGGTGCGCCGGTGGACCCGGCGTGCGTACCGGGCGTACGCGCGGTACTGGCTGGACGGGGCGCGCCTCCCGTCGACCCCGATCGCCCAGGTGAACCAGCGCATGATGGTCGAACGCGGCTACGAGCACCTCCAAGAGGCCATGGCTGCGGGGAACGGGGTGGTCATGGCGCTCCCGCACGTCGGGAGCTGGGAGTGGGGTGGCGCCTTCCTGGCCTCGGAGGGCTATCCCATGACCAGCGTGGCCGAGCGCATCGAGCCTCCGGCTCTCTTCGAGTGGTTCGTGGAGGAGCGCCGGGCCATGGGCCTCACCATCGTGCCGCTCGGTTCGGACTCGGGAGCGACGATCCTGAAAACGCTGCGATCGGGGGGACTGGTCGGGCTCCTGTGCGACCGGGACATCGTCGGAGACGGTGTGGCGGTGGATCTCTTCGGGGAGAGCACCACCTTCCCCGCCGGACCTGCCACCCTGGCCTTGCGGACCGGATCGGTGCTCGTGGCGGCGGTGGTCTACAGCGGGCCCGGGAAGGACCACATGGCGGTGATCACCCCGCCTTTCGACACCACCCGGACGGGATCGTTCCGGTCCGACGTGCACCGGATCACCCAGCAGATCGCCCGGGTGTTCGAGCAGTTCATCGCCCGCGCGCCCGAGCAGTGGCACCTCTACCAACCGAACTGGCCGAGTGACCGGGAACCCCGTTCGGGCACCTGAGCCCGTGTCGGCCATACGGGTCCTCACCGTGTGCCCGTACGGCCTCGACCGGCCCGGTGGGGTCCAGGGGCAGGCGACCGGTCTGGCCCGGTCGCTCCGCAAGCTGGGGCACCAGGTCGTCGTGGTGGCGCCCGGCGACGGGCCGATCACCACCGTGCCCCGTGCAACCTCGGCCGCCCAATGGTGGGAGAAGGGGGGCGAAGCCGTCGTCGGCGGGGAGATCGCCGTCCGCTCGAACGGCTCGATGGCCCCTGTCTCGCTGTCGCCGGCGTCGGCGGGACGGGTCCTGCGATGGGCCGGAAACCTGCGACCGGACGTGATCCATCTCCACGAGCCGATGGCGCCGGTCGTGGGCTACGGATGCCTGCTCCGCCATCCGGCACCCCTGGTGGGGACGTTCCACCGGTCGGGGGGAAGTCACTGGTACCGGGCGCTCGCGCCGCTCGCCGGCTGGGCCAACCATCGGCTCGACGTGGCCTGTGCCGTGTCAGAGGCCGCGGCGGCGACCGCCGAGGCGGCGATGGGGGGGGCCTGCCAGGTGCTGTTCAACGGGGTCGAGCTCGATCGATTCGAGAACGTCCGGAGGATCTCGACCGACCGACCGGTCGTGCTATTCCTGGGCCGCCACGAGAGCCGCAAAGGCCTCGGTGTGCTCCTGGAGGCGTTCGCCTCGGTTCCCGACCCGGCGGTGCTGTGGGTCGTCGGTTCAGGACCCGAACGGTCCGCGCTGGAGCGGAGGTACCCGAGCTCGCAGCGTGTGCACTGGCTCGGCACGCTCTCCGACGCCGAAGTGGCACGTCGCTTGGCCAGTGCCGACGTCCTCTGCGCCCCCTCCCTCCGGGGGGAGTCGTTCGGGATGGTGCTGCTGGAGGCCATGGCCGCCGGTTGTGCCGTGGTGGCGTCCGACCTACCCGGCTACCGTGCCGCCGCCGGTGGGCACGCCGTCCTGGTGCCGCCGGGATCGGTCCCGGAGCTGAGCCGGGCACTGAGCGAGGCCCTGTCGAGCTCCAGTGAGGGGAGCAGCTTACGTTCTGCGGCCCACCTGGCCGCGGCTCGGCAGCACGCCCACGGGTGGTCGATGGACCATCTGGCCGAGCAGTACGACGCCGTGTACCGCCAGGCGATCGGATCCGGGCCGAGAAACGCCACCGGGTAGCCTGATGCGGTCATGACCGATGCCGAACCATCCAGCCCGCAGCGCCGACGACCGCGCCCCCGAGCCGCCTCGCCCTCGTCGGGACGGCCGGCGGGCCCGCGCAACGGCGGGGGAACGAAGGGCGGACGTGGTGGCAGGAACGGTGGCAGCTCGCCGAAAGGTGGGCGAAGTGCCCAGGGTGGCTCCTCCGGCTCGGGCCGCTCTCGGGCCGGCCAGGGCCGTCCGAGCGGTCGCAGCGCGGGCCGCGGCACGACGGGAGCGTCCGGGGCGGCGACGGGCACGTCGGGGGCCCAGTCCAGAGGGGGGTCAGGCGGGAGATCGGTGTCGGTCCTCGGAGGGTCTCCGACGTCAGCCGCCGCGACTGGGGCGAAGCGCTCCGAGGCGGCCACACGAAGTGCATTCGACACCAGGATCCGGTCGAACCTCCGCCGCCGGCGACTTCTCCTGATCGGGGCCGCCGGGGTGCCGGGGGCAGTGGCCGGGTTGGTCCTGGGGTTCGCCGTCGGGCTGGTTGCCGGGGTCGTCGCAGCAGTGGTGGTGGCGGCAGCGGTGGCGATCGGCGTAGCCCGTCGGGCCAACAGGTACGTCCTCAGGGTGATAGGAGGCCGCCGGATCGACGGGTCGGACCTCCCGCGCCTTTCCAACCTGGTCGAGGGTCTGTGCGCTACGTGCGGGGTCCGGCCGCCGGGTCTGTGGCTGGTGACGGACCCGGTGCCCAATGCCTGCTCGGTGGGGCGCGGGACGGGACCAGCCGCGCTGGTGGTCACCTCGGGGCTCTTGGACGCCCTGGACCTGTTGGAGCTCGAAGGGGTCGTCGCCCACGAGCTCATGCACCTGAAGTGCCAGGACGCCGCGGTGTCGGAAGCGGCGGTGGCGGTCCTTGCTCCGTTGGTCAGGATCACCGGCCACGACGGGATCGTCCATCGGGCGCTCGGGAGAGGCCGTGAGTACCGAGCCGATCAGGAGGCGGTGTCCGCGGTCCGGTCGCCGAGAGGTCTCCAGCGGGCGCTCGAGGCGATGGCCGGCGGTGCCGGGCCGGAACCAGGGTCGGTGTTCACCGGGCGCCGGTGGGCCTTAACGCGCTGGCTGTGGATCGATCCCATGGTGGGTTCCCGGGGAGGACCGACGTTGGGCGTGCTCGACGACACCGAGGTGCGGAGTGCGGCCCTGACCGAGTGGTGAGGGCACCGGCGAGCGCCAGTGCCGCGGCACCAGACGGCACGGTCCCGGGCTCCTTCGGATACGGCACGGTCCCGGGCTCCCTCGGATGGCAGATGACGGGTGCCCATGCGGGCTCGGTAGGATGGAGCCATGAGCGATGGGGACGGAGCGTCAGAGCGCACGACCGGTGGCTTCGTCGTCAAGCGGGGCTTGGCCGACATGCTGCGGGGTGGAGTCATCATGGACGTGGTGACCGCCGACCAGGCCAAGGTGGCCGAGGACGCGGGCGCCGTTGCGGTGATGGCGCTCGAGCGGGTTCCGGCCGACATACGGCGCGACGGCGGTGTGGCGCGCATGAGCGATCCCGAGCTGATCGTCGGGATCCAAGAGGCGGTCACCATCCCGGTCATGGCCAAGGCCCGGATCGGCCACTTTGCCGAGGCCCAGGTCCTCCAAGCATTGGCCGTGGACTTCATCGACGAGAGCGAGGTGCTGACTCCCGCCGACGAGGCGTACCACATCGACAAATGGCCGTTCACCGTACCGTTCGTCTGCGGGGCTACGAACTTGGGCGAGGCACTCAGGCGCATCTCCGAAGGCGCAGCCATGATCCGCTCGAAGGGAGAAGCCGGCACCGGGAACGTGGTCGAAGCGGTGAAGCACCTGCGTTCGATCATCGGTGACATCCGTCGCCTGACGCAGGCCGACAGCGCCGAGCTGTTCGGATGGGCCAAATCGCTCGGCGCACCGATTGGTCTCGTCCGCGAGGTGGCAGAAGCCGGGAGGCTCCCG
>JAJYZN010000211.1 GCA_021799915.1 Actinomycetes bacterium | reverse complement strand
CCGAAACGGGCCTCGAGGAAACGCAGCATCGACGTGTGGTCGAAAGTCTCCGAGCTCACCCACCCGCCCCGGCTCCACGGTGAGATCACCGTCATCGGAACTCGGAAACCGAGGCCGATCGGTCCGGCCACGCCGCCACCCTGCGCCAGCGCATTCGCCGAGCTCACTTCTTCTCCGGGCGTCCCCGCCGGAGGCGTCGGGGGGACGACGTGGTCGAAGAAGCCCCCGTTCTCGTCGTAGGTGAGGAACACGACGGTTTTCGCCCAGAGATCGGGGTTGGACGTCAGCGTGCCGAGCACCTGGCTGGTGAACCACTCACCTGCCACCGGCGAGCCGTTGGGGTGCTCCGAGTAGGCGATGGGCGGGAGGATCCACGAGACCGCCGGCAGGGTGCCGGACTTCACGTCGGAGGCCAGGTCCGTCGGCCAGCTTGGCAGGAACGCCCGCTGGTACAGCTCGGAGCTCGGGTGCGAGACGTACTGGCTGAAGTAGAGGAGCGCGTTGAAACCGACCGCCAGCGCGATGTCCTCGGCTGGGCCCACCGACGTGCCCGGGGGCTGGTAGACCTTCCACGACACGCCGTGGTCTGAGAGCACCTCGGGCATGGTGTCCCAGCTCACCGAGCCGACCGCGTGCCCAGCGTCGGAGATACCGGGGGTCTCGAGGACCGGACCACCATGCGTGCCATCGGGGTCGAGGAACGCGGACCACGCGTACAAGCGATTGGGCACCGTCGGCCCGAGGACCGAGCAGTGGTAGGCATCGCAGATGGTGAACGCTCCCGCAAGTGCGTAGTAGTAGGCGAGCTGCTGACGGGTGAAGTAACCCATGACCATCGGGCCTTCGGCCGGTCCGTCGTTCTCCGGCTCGACGTGGACCGCCACGAAGCGTGAGTTCGTCCCCCCGTCCCAGCTCTCGTGCTGGGGAGCCCAGTTGTGCGTCGGGATGCTGGAATTCCCCGAGCAGATCTGTGCCGTTGCCGATGCCAAGTTGAAGGGCAGGAGGGTGGTGGCTCCGTCCTGGCCACCGGGCCATGCTTGGGTGAAACGCGAGAGTGCGTCGTCGGATCTGTCGTCGAAGCCTCGGACGCCTGGGAACGTGCCGAAGTAATGGTCGAACGATCGGTTCTCCTGCATCAGGAACACCACATGTTCCACCGCGCCGAGATCGCTGCCCGCCGGCTTGATCGCGGTGGCCGACGTCGCAGAACCTCCCGAGGAGCTTCCACAGGCAGCGCTGAGCAGCCCGGCGCCTGCGAGCCCCAGCCCTCCGGTCAAAAGCTCCCGTCGCGAGATCGTCACTTGTCTGCCTCCTATCGGTCGGATTGCCCACCTGATCGTCAGAATCTACGTCGCATCATGACCTCGAGCGTCCGCAACGCCTCGGTGGCCGAGCGCTAACCTCGTCGTCGTGGGGTGCCGGTCGGCGCCCGGAAGGGAGCGGCGAGTGCCCGTCGAGCATGGATCGGGTCCGTACCACCAGGTCGCGCAAGAGCTGGCGGGGCCGTACCGCGAGCTGGGAGAGCTGGCGCCTGACGTCGTGAAGGCCTACGCGGCGCTGCACCATGCGGCCATGGCGGATGGCCAGCTTTCGGCCAAGGTGAAAGAGCTGATTGCCTTGGCCGTCGCCGTCACCCGGGAGTGCGACGGGTGCATCGTCTCCCACGCTCGAGGGGCGGCCCGTCGCGGTGCAACCGAGGCCGAGATCGCCGAGACGATGGGAGTCGTCGTGATGATGAACGGCGGACCTGGGACGGTGTGGGGGCCGCGGGCCCTCGCTGCCTTCAAGGAGTACTCTGGGAGCTGATCTGCCCGGCAGGCGCGTGTCCTCGACGGGCCAGCCGTTCGCTCAGGTTCGGCCAGAGTCGATCCGGCACGGCAGGTGCTTGATGCCGTTGATGAAATTCGAGCGGAGGCGGTCTGGCTCTCCGATCACTTCGATCCCGGGCAAGCGAGCAAATAGCTCCTTGAACATCACCGATATTTCCCGCCGTGCGAGGTGGGCACCGAGACAGAAGTGGGGACCCGGGGCTCCGAACCCGACGTGTGGGTTCGGGTTGCGCCGTACGTCGAATTCGAACGGGTCGTCGAAGACCGTCTCGTCCCGGTTGGCCGAGTTGTAGAAGAGGATCATCTTGTCGCCGGGGTGCAGCTCTTGTCCGGCAAGACTCGTGTCCTCGGCCACCGTGCGGCGCATCCAGATGACCGGGGAGGCCCAGCGAACGATCTCGTCAACTGCGGTCGGCGTGACCGTGGACACGTTCTCCATCCACACAGCTCGCTGCGCGGGATGCTCCGCGAGCGCCCACAGCCCGTGGGTGATGGCGTTGCGAGTGGTCTCATTCCCGGCCACGACCAGCAGGATGAAAAAGGACGCCAGCTCGGCATGGGTGAGCGCCTCACCGTCGATATTGGTCGTGATGAGTGCCGTAGTGATGTCGTCGGTAGGGTGCTCGAGCCGATAGGTCGCCAAGTCCTCCATGAGCGTGGTGAGCTCCTGTCCGACAGCGAGAAACGCGCCGACCGGGTCGACGTCCTCAGGTACGTACTCGGGATCGGCATTGCTCAGGATCACGTTGGAACAGCGGAACACCGTGTCGTAATCGGCCTCGGCGATTCCCATCATCTCGCAGATGACGCGTAACGGCAGGCGAGCTGCCACCTCGGTCACGAAGTCACATGTCCCCATGCTCTGCATCCGGTCGACCACTTCCACGGCGACGTCTTGGATGTGATCTTCGATGCTCTTGACCATGCGTGGATTGAACGCCGCCGACACGATGCGGCGGAGGCGAGCGTGGCGCGGGGAGTCGGTGCTGATCATCCCGCTGAAGTACTCGACCATCTCGGGTGGCATGTCGAGAATGCTGACCGCGCCTGTGCCCGACCGGTAGATCTCGGGGTGCCGGCTGATCTCGGCCACGTCGGCATAGCGGGTCACTGCTCGATAGCCGGGTCCGGGTGGGGGGGCGAACGGGGACGCGTCGCGTATGTCGGGCTCCTCAAAAAATGCCAGCGGACGCTCTCTTCGCAGGGTCGCGAACGCCCCTTCCCGCTCGTCCCACGGGCGGATCCAGAATTCCAGATCGCTCAAGTCGATCTCGTCGACCGACAGGACTTCCCTGGGCTGCATACCCCCACCCTACCGAGGTGGATGCCCCGGCGTAACCCACGCGGAGTGCCAGGTCGGCGCGTTTGCCCCTGGGTGGGCCCGATCGCCGCTGCCGGTCTCCCGGTAACGTCGAACCGCTGAACAAGCC
>JAJYZN010000051.1 GCA_021799915.1 Actinomycetes bacterium | reverse complement strand
GTTCTTCCAGCGGTGCCAGGTCGAGTCAGTGATCTCGAGGTGCCTGGCCACCTCTTCGATCGACTGGCCCTGGCCGAGGAGCTTCTCGCCCTCGGCCAGCTTCCTGATGTTCTGTTCGGGGGTGTGCAGACGTCGTTTCATAGCTGTGCTGTCCTCCTTCCCCCAATGTTGGGGCTCGGACTCGCACAACGGGTGGATCAGCTCGGGGGGACCCGGTCAGGTCCGCACTCGACCTCACCGAGGATCGCGCTCTGAGGACTCCCGGGCGACGGGAGCGGGCGCGTCGGTGCCCCTGAGGTCGGTACGGCGCATGGCGATGTCACGGGATATCCAGCACTTCGCTGATCGTCCGTGGAGGTACTGCGTTGGTCTCGCCGCGGGATCCGGCCCGTTCCCGCTCAGCCCGAACAAGCTTTGCGGTCGTCAGGGTAGATGGCGTCGTTGCACTTCGACCCCCAGCTTCGCGGCGCCCATTCCCTCGGCGAGTGCTCCCGGGTGCATGACCGATTCGATCAATCCCCGCTAGCGGCGCGGCGACGCTCCACGTCCGCCCGAAGCTCACCTTTCACCACCTTGCCCGACGCGTTTCGGGGAAGTTCGGGAACCACGAAGGCACGCGTAGGGCACTTGAACACGGCCATTCGCTCTCGACACCAAAGGAGAACTTCCGCAGACTCGGGAGGCCGATTCGGGTCTACCGGCACCAGATAGGCCACCGGCGTTTCGCCCCACTTCGGGTGCGGACATCCGACCACCGAAGCTTCCAGAACCATTTCGTGATCCGCCAATATCTGCTCCACCTCGGCGCAGTAGACATTCTCTCCACCTGACACGATCATGTCCTTCTTGCGGTCGACGACGTAGATGAAGCCATCCGCGTCCTTGCGAACCAGGTCGCCTGAATGGAACCAGCCCCCGCGGAATGCGTCTTCGGTGGCTGCAGCGTCGTTCCAGTACCCCCGCATGAGATTCGGCCCGCGATAGACGATCTCCCCCACAGCGCCGTCAGGTACGTCATTCATCGCATCGTCTACGACGCGAATGTCAACGGAAGCGACGGGCGTACCAACGGATCCCATCTTCCGCAGCGAGTCCTCGCCGCGGAGCGCACAGGTCACCGGTGCCATCTCGGTCTGACCGAACAACGCCACGATCGTGGTGCCGGGGAAGCAGCGGGCCATATCCCTCAAGATGCCCTCGGTGGTTGGAGATGCCCCCCATCCGATCGAGCGAAGCTTGAAGCGACGTTCGAGGAGACCAGGAAGAGCACACACCGCCTGCCACTGCGTGGGCACCAGGAACATGTCCGTGACCTCTTGCTCCTCCACGACGTCGATGAGGTGCCCGGCATCGAAGGCTCCGCTCGGCATGATGAGGCACGTGGCTCCCAGCGTGAGCGTCGGAACAATTCCGCCGATAGCGGCGATGTGGAAGATGGGGACACTGATCATGGTGATGGCGTCTTCGTCCACGAAGCGCGCCGCGACCATGTAATTGAATGCCTGCCAGTACAAATTGTCGTGCGTCAGCATCGCACCCTTTGGGTGACCGGTCGTTCCCGAGGTGTACATGATGAAGGCGGTGGCGTCTGATCCAACGTCTGCTTCGACCGGTGGCGTCTTACAGCGAGCGAGTGCCTGGTCGAGCCATTGCGCTCCGCGTCCGGCACGATCCGGGTGCGCTCCGCCTTCCCTACCTGCAGCGGTACTCTCTGTGGCTGGTCTCGCCCTGTGGACGAGGCAGGGGATCGATTCCCCAAGAGAGTTCCGCACGACACCGACTACTTCAGCTCGCTCTGTGTCGGTGACCAGCGCCACGGCGCCGCAATCAACGAACACGTAGCGGACCTCGTCGGCAACGAGCCTGAAATTGACCGGTACCGCGATAGATCCCATCCGGTTGATGGCAAGCAGGATCGCTACCATCTCGATGGAGTTCCCCATGAGCACCACCACGCGGTCGCCTTTTCGGACTCCGGCATCCGCCAGGACACCGGTCAGACGGTCTACCAAGTGATCGAGTTCGGCGTAGGTGCACGTGTCCGATTCGGATCGGAGGGCCACGTGATCGCTTCGGATGTGCCCATGGCGGCGTACCCGACCCGCCCAGCCGGGTTGTCCTCGTAACTCGATTGACGTTACCGTCACCGGAAGCTCTGCGATGGTCTCGGGGCCAACAACCAGACGTCAGGCGAGTGCATGGTGATCAAGGTACTTCGTCGTCAGATGGTGGTGTGAAGCGCGAACGTCATTGCGGGCGGATCTCAGTGCACGCGGCGCCTTGCATCCAGCACCACGTGGACGTCAGTTTCACAAGAGAGGACAGCGTCATGAGTGTGCTCGATAGCTTTCGGCTTGATGGAAAGGTTGCCATTGTCACCGGCGCCTCCTCGGGACTGGGAGTCGCATTCGCGATTGCCCTTGCCGAAGCGGGTGCTGCTGTAGTCCTTGGAGCCCGCAGGGCCCCTGAGCTCGAACGAACCCGACGCTCGGTTGAGGCACTCGGTGTCCCGAGCGTGGGAGTGACCATGGATGTCACCAGTACGGATGATTGCTCGCTGTTGGTGGAGAAGGCCGTGGACGAACTGGGTCGTGTGGACATCCTGGTGAACAACGCCGGGATCGGTCGCGCCGTACCGGCACTCCGCGAGGGTCCTGACGAGTTCAGGAACGTGATCGACGTCAACTTGATGGGCACCTACTGGATGGCGCAGGCCTGCGCCCGCGTCATGGATCCAGGCTCCAGCATCGTCAACGTGAGCAGTGTCCTGGGATTGACCACCACTTCCCTGCCTCAGGCTGCGTACTGCGCGAGCAAGGCCGGAGTGATCGGACTCACTCGGGATCTCGCCCAGCAGTGGACCGGTCGCAGAGGAATACGGGTCAATGCTCTGGCACCCGGCTACTTCCCGACTGAGATGACCGGCGAAGCGGGTTCTCCCTTCCTGGACCAGGTCGTGAGCCAGCGCATCCCGATGGGCCGGCTCGGCGTGCTCTCGGAGTGCGCCGCTGCACTGATCTTCCTCGCCTCCGACGCGTCCTCCTACGTCACCGGTGCGGTGCTGCCAGTTGACGGAGGATTGCTCGTCACCTGAGGTGGCAACAGGCGCCGACCACTGGCGATGCTGGGACCTTGCTGGGGAATCGAACACGGCCTACTCGCGGCCCAGGCGACGGGTCAGATCGACCAGGTTCTCAAGAAGACGGCGGATGATCTTGGTGGCTCCGGGATCAGTGAGATGACCGACCGAGTCAAAGCGGGTGTGGGCCTTGGTCACGAAGACCTCGGGGAATGGCACGACGTGGGACTGGGTGAACACGAACACTTGGCGGAGCTGAGTCTGGGCCCTCGCAGTTCCCAGAATGCTGGGCGATGCCCCCATCAATGCCACAGTAAGCCCTTCGAGACCCGAAGTCCCCGGCGGAACCGATAGCCAGTCAAGGGCGTTCTTCAGCACACCGGGAACGCCGTAGTTGTACTCGGGCGTCGCCAGGACCAGTGCGTCAGCAGCGCGCACGGCATCCCGGAGTGCCGCCACCCCAGGTGGATCGCCGGTCTCAGCTACATCAGAATTGTAGAGGGGTATCTCGTCGAGGCGGCTGAACACTTCGATGTGCAGATCCGCCGGAGCGAGCTCGACGGCATTCGCCAGGAGCATGCGGTTGTATGACGCCTGACGCAAGCTCCCGGCAATCCCCACGGCACGCACAGGGGAGGTCCCGATAGGTAACCCGGGCATAGCAGTGGTCATCCCAGGGCCTGCCCTCCGGTGGCATTGATCGCATCGCCAGTGACGTAGCTGGCGTCATCGCTACAGAGAAACGACACGATGGCAGCCATCTCCCAGGGCTCCCCGATGCGCCTCAGCGGGAAGCGTGACAGCCACTCTGTGAGGTCACCACGGTTCTCGAGGCGATCCCGCACCGGCTGTGACGCCTGGGTCCGGATCATTCCAGGACTGATGGCATTGACGTTGATCCCAAATTTTCCCAGTTCGGACGCGAAGTTCTGGGTCAGCACGATCACCCCGGCTTTCGCTGCGGCGTATGCGGCCATGCCCGTCTCGCCATTGGCTCCGGCCAACGCGGTCGAGGAGGCCACCGTCACAATCCGACCCCCGAGACCGGCAGCGATCATGGAGGCCGCGGCTGCCCGTGCCGTGATCCAGGTACCTTTCAGATTGACGTCAACGACCCAGTCCCATTCGTCCTCCGTCAATTTAAGGAGGGGGGCAATCCCGTTTCCGAAGCCCACTCCACCGGCCATGGCACAGCACAGGCTGATTGGCCCAAGCTCGTCTCTCGTGCGATCGACGGCGTCGTGCATCTGCCCCCAGTTGGTGACGTCGGCGGTGATTCCTATCGCCCGCCGCCCGGTGGCCCTGATCTCCGCGACCAGCTCGTCCAGCTCACTCTCGGATCCCACCCCGTAGTCGGGTGCGTGCTCTGGAGGGCGCCCCAAGTCCAGGCACGCGACGTCGGCACCGTCTTCCGCCAGTCGGAGGGCGGTTGCCCTTCCGATACTCCCCCTCCGCCCAGCTCCGGTCACCAGTGCCACACGCCCTTCGATTCCCGGCCGTCCCATCACACGCTCCCTTTCGCACTCATTCGACGTCGTCTCGAAATGCCATGGCCCCGTGCCGATCGCAGGCTCATTCGCCAGGACTCCCGAGGAGCTCGGCCATTCGGTCCCTGTCGATGGCGGGCCATTGATTACAACGCTTCGAACGCGTCCATCAGCTTGACCGCCAATGTGGCTGCCGGACCGCTGGCCGTCAGCCCGGATCCGTTCCACTCGCACCGCCCACTGGTCCAGAGCATGATCTCGAAGGCTTGTCCCCGGATGAGGCAACCGGCCCGAGCCGAACTTCCCATCTCCAAGAGACCATCGTGGATCTCGAACCCCCACTCCGAACCCGAAGACTCAACGATCCAGAAGGACCCTCCCCATCCGATCGCCTTGCGGGGATTGAACATGAGGGGGACCACGTCAAGTAGCAGGCGGGAAGCTTCACTCGCCGTGGCCTCGTCCGGATCCCACCGGCGGCCGAGGACCTTGGCCATGTCCCAGCCGTGGAGGAGGAGCTCGGAGACGATGGTTCGGATGAAGAATGGAGCGGGCTGCCGCATCCCGGCGTGCCAGGGGGCATCGGGCAATCGGCCGACGACGGACGCGGCTCGAACCTCAGAGCCTACGAAGGCGAGCCGGTCGACTGCCTCTCGAAGGAGGCTAGCCAGTGCAGGCCCACGGTCCTCGGATTGCGTCAGAAACGCTCCGGCATTGAACGCGTCCAGGGTGTTCCGGCGAAGGTCTCGAAGCGGGCTGGTGGTCCCGGCCAGGCACTCCGCGTACATCCTGGTGCCAGCCAAAAGATGCACTGCCATTTCGCGGACCGACCACTCCCCGATCTCTCGACGTCCTCCGGTGTCAGGTGCACTCTCCAGGAGCGAGGTGACCATGCTCGCAGCGTCTTGCAGGGCCGAGAGCAGCTGGGGCCAGTCGGCAAAGGCCGGTGTGGTGGTCGACCCTCCTACCCTGCTGGCTCCCTCGTCCGGCTCGACGGTGTGCACATTCACGCCCTGGGTCGTCATGCAGACCACTTTCGTATGCAATATGTCGCCTGCGCCCTTCGTTCGCGGTGTGTTCGCGGAACGAACGATCGCCAGATATAGTATACAATACTCGGAGAGAAGGCCGTGGGCATCCGCTGCACTCCGCTTGCACGGCGTCAGACGTGACCTATTTCCAGTGGAAGGAGGATCCTTTGCCTCGACTTCGTCAGGTACCCCGGGACCAGGCACCGACCGATCTGGTGTGCACCATGTACGACAGGCTCTTCGGCCCCGGTCGGGATCCCGTTGCCCAGCCTGGAACCGCCACGGGAACCCCGGGCAACTGGTGGACGGTGTTCGCACTGTCCCCGGAGGTGTTCCGGCACGCGGTTGCGGGGTTCAGCCTCTACCAGAGGTCGGCTGAGCGACTGGACCCAGTGCTTCGGGAGCTCGGACAGACCCGGGCCGGTTGGTTAGCTGGGAGCAGCTTCGTCTTCTCCCAGCACTGCAAGTCGTGCCGCAGCCTGGGGATGTCCGAGGCCAAGATCGCGGCAATCCCGGGCTGGGGGATATCGGATGAGTTTTCCCAGCTCGAACGAGCCGTTCTCGCCTACACGGACAGCATCGTCAGTGAGCACGGGCGGGTGGACGACGCCGTGTTCAGCGTGCTCCAGACCCACCTGAGCGACGAGCAGATCCTGGACCTCACCTACATCACGGCCATGTACAGCATGCACGCGGTCATCAGCCGGGTCCTCCGCTTGGAGTTCGACGACGTCGAAGAGCTGGTCCGTGAGGTGGCAGCTCCGGAGGGAGCTGCTGGCCGGGATATCGGAGCCGACATCGCCGGGACACCTTCGTCCTGACGGGCGGCGGTGAACTGCGGTGAACTGCAGTGAACTGCGGTGTACAGGGCACGAGAGGCCGGAGCCTGGCGACTGAGGGGCGTGGTCGGCATGCCATGTTACCCAACCTGCAGAGAGATGCACGTAGCTGGGCGCGCGCGAACTGGTATTGACGCCCGATTCAATTCCTGATTGAATACAAAAACCACAGCAGGGCCGAACGGCGTCAGGGAGACCGTCTCCAGCGGTCGACCCGAGCTTGTGGGAGCGGGGGATGGGGAGCGGGGACGTGCGACAACGGTCGGGGTCCCGGATCCACCGGATCTCTTGACGGATGGAGATGAGGGCAACCAAGTTCCTCAAGACGGCCGAGTGAAAGCCAAAACACAAGAAAGGCGCTGGTAACGTGAACGATCCTCAACGCAAGGGATGGATGCAGGTACGGGGAAGGTCGTGGCTGCTACCCGTGATCATGGGAATGGTGTTCGCCCTGGTGGTCTCGGCCTGCTCATCTTCGTCGACGTCCTCCTCGAGCTCGAGCAAGTCCACCTCGACGACCTCCGCTTCGTCCGGCACAAAGACCACCTCTTCGACCGCCGTGGCCGGGGTGGGAACACCGGCCAAGGTGTTGGCCGACGTGTACAAGGGCACATTCACGCAGCCACCGGCTACCGGCCCCAAGGCGGTCAAGGGCAAGGACGTGTGGGTGATCTCTTGCGGCCAGGCCTCGCTCAGCTGCAGCACGCCGGCCAATGCCATCATGCAGGCGGGCGCCGTCCTCGGTTGGCAGATGCACCTCTACGATGCGCAGCTCAACCCGACCAACTATCCGGTCGGAATCTCCCAGGCCATCGCCGACGGTGCGCAGGGGATCGTGGCCATCGCCGTCACATGCAACATGGCGGAGGCTCCCCTCCGGCAGGCGAAGGCCGCGGGCATTGCTACCGCGAGCTTCTCCTCCTTTGACTGCACAGATCCCAACATCCATGCCGGGGCCCCCGTGTACGACACGTACGCCGTGTACGCCAAGTACAACACCCCCGCCAAGGTCATGGAAGCGTGGGGCGCGGCGAAGGCTGCGTGGATCATCGGCGCCACCAAGGGCAAGGCGAAGGTCATCGACATCACGACGCCCACATTTCTGGTGCTGCGCTACGCAGACATCGGCTTCCGCGCTGAGATGAAGCAGTGCAAGGGATGCTCGATCGTGGACAGCCCGTCCATCGCCATCAGCACACTGACGGGCACAGGGGCTCAGCAGAAGTTGTCCACGGCGCTGCAGCAGTACCCGACAGCGAATTCCCTGAACGTGCCCAACGACGCTGCGTTCACAGAGTACGCCAACACGGTCCTCAAGCAGGTCTCCCGTCCGAACCTCGAAGTGGCGGGTGGTGAGTGCTTCCCCCAGAACATCGCTGAGATCCGTTCGGGTGGACCTGAGGACGCATGCGACGCCTTCCCCGAGGTGTGGTGGGGCTACGCCACCGCCGACGAGCTCAACCGACAGTTCGCCCATCCGGGAAGCGCTCCGGTGAACGAGGGGCTCGGCACCCAACTCGTCGACCGGACACACAACTTGCCGGCCAGCGGCCCGTGGGTTCCTAAGGGCGTGACATACATCGCCGACTACACGAAGCTCTGGCAGACCGGGAAGTCGTGACCCTGGACCACCGTGACGACCAGGGCGGTCCTCCCGCCGCCCTGGTCGTCACGGACATCTCCAAAACGTACGGACCGGCCCGGGTCCTCCGAGATGTCAGCCTGCGAATCGGGAAAGGGCACGTCCATTCACTTGTAGGCGGGAACGGGTCCGGAAAGTCCACCCTGGTGAAGATCCTGGCCGGCCTGGTGCGAGCGGACCCAGGTGGCACCGTTGCCATAGACGGCCAAGAGCGACCGGCATCCTCTCTTACGCCGACGATCGCCAAGGCTTCCGGGGTGCACTTCGTTCACCAGGATCCCGGCGTGTTCCTGGACATGACCGTCATCGAGAACCTGTCGCTGGGCCGAGGTTTCGAGACCGGAAGGGCCGGTCGGATCAGGTGGCGGCAGGCGCGGGCCCGCTCCGAAGAGGTTCTAGCTCGTTTCGATATCCACGTGGATCCTGATCTGCCGCTCGGCGCCCTCCGGCCGGCCGAACGGACGATGGTGGCCATCGCCCGGGCCCTCCAAGACCAGGAGCGGGCCGACCACGGCATTCTCGTCCTCGACGAGCCCACCGCGTCACTCTCAGCCAGCGAGGTCACCGTGCTCCTCGGAGCCCTCCGGCGTTACGCCGAGCGCGGCCAGACCACGCTCTTCATCAGTCACCGCCTGGACGAGGTCCTCACCGCAAGCGATACGGTCAGCGTGCTGCGCGACGGCTGTGTCGTCGCCACCCGACCGGCGATCGGACTGTCGCCCAGGGAGCTGGCTGAACTGGTGGTGGGGCGCGAGTTGGCCGAGGCACCTCCGACGGGCTCTGTGACCAACAGAGAGGCATACCTGGAGCTGCGCGGCTTCTCGGTCGGGCCCCTCGAGGGCATCGACCTGGTGGCGCACAAAGGTGAGATCGTGGGCCTCGCCGGTCTCCTCGGTTCGGGTCGCAGCAGGCTCCTGCACGCGCTTTTCGGAGGCGGACGTCGCGCCGGAACGGTCCTGCTCGAAGGAGTCCCGATCGATGCCCGAACCGAACGTGCGGCGATGGACGCGGGCTTCGCACTGGTGCCAGAGGACCGCGGAGCCGATGCCGCATTCGGTGATCTCTCCGTGGCGAACAACCTGGCGGCCGCGGATATCGGCCGCTTCTGGCGACGCGGCCACCTCTCGGCCCGAGCCGAGAGGACCGCCGCCGAGAAAGCCGTGAGGGAATTCAACATCGTCTGTGGATCAGTGGACATGAAGCTCTCTACGCTTTCTGGGGGCAACCAGCAGAAGGTGATACTTGCCCGGTGGTTGCGTAGGGACCCCAAGGTCCTGCTTCTCGACGAGCCCAGTCAAGGGGTCGACGTCGGCGCCCGGGCCGACATCCACGGACTCATTCGTGGGGCCGTGGCGAGTGGAGCCACCGCCCTGGTGGTCAGCTCAGACCTCGAGGAGCTCGCCCTGCTGTGTGATCGGGTCCTCGTCCTGGCCGGCGGCAGGATCGTAGGAGAGGTCCACGGACCCGACATCGACACCACGTTGCTAACCCATCTGACCTACGGACCCGTGGAGGCCGCGCTGTGAGCATGACCAAAGAGACCACCGTGACCGGCGGTGGCGGTGCAATTCGAACCGACGAGCCTTCCCCACCGGCGAGGCAGGAAGCCCGCCGGCTACTGGTGAATGCCGAGCGCTTCGGCCTGCTGGTGATCTTTGTCGTCATCCTGGTCGTGTTCAGCGTGGTGTCCAGTGGTTTCTTCACCCTCAACAACTTCAGGATCGTGCTAGGCAGTGAAGCCGTCCTCGGCATCCTGGCCCTGGCCAGCATCGTGCCTCTGATCTGTGGCGAATTCGACCTCTCGGTGGGGGCGAACATGGGTGCCAGTGCGATTGTGCTGGGCACGTGCATGTCGAGATTTCACGTGGGACTGGGGCCGGCGATCGTGATCACCTTGGTGTTCGGCCTCCTGGTGGGTCTGGCCAACGGCCTGCTCGTGGCCAAAGTGGGGGTGAACTCCTTCATCGTGACCCTCGCGATGTCGACCTTCCTGGCCGGGCTGGTGCAGTGGTACACGAACGGAACCTCCATCTCGACAGGAATCTCCCAATTTCTCGTCCGCACGGCCACCGGGGACTTGTTGGGCATCCCCAAAGGACTGTTCTGGCTGCTTCCGGTCGGACTGGTGGCGTGGTACGTGCTCGGGCACACCCCATACGGGCGGGCGCTCACGTCGATCGGATCGAATCGCAAAGCCGCCCAACTGGTGGGCCTCCGGGTCTCCAGGCTCACGCTGTCCAGCTTCTTGATCTCGGGAGTCCTGGCGGCTCTGGCCGGTGTGCTCACCGTGGGACAGTCCGGCGACGCGAATCCGCAACTCGTGGAGGGGACCCTCCTCCTGGCCGCCCTGGCAGCGGCGTTTCTGGGTCGGAGTGCGTTCCGGCCTGGGAGGTTCAACGTGCCGGGCACGATCTTGGCCGTCTACTTCGTGGCGTTCAGCGTTAGCGGGCTCGAATTCCTCGGTGCGGCTTCTTGGGTGGCCCAGGTGTTCGACGGACTGGCACTGGCCGGCGCCGTGACCGTGACGACCGTCCTGGCTCGAAAGAACGCTCCGCAGTAGTGGCGGCCTGGCGCGCACGGTCAGGCTACCTGGAGCACGCTCCTTCTGCGGAACCGACGGGACGAGAGATCTCGCACCCGGTGAACCCGGGCACATCACTCCAAAGGGTGGCCGTCCACGTAGACCCCGGGAGCATTCGGCCTGGAACCTCCTTCGATCTCAGCGCCGGTCACGGTCCTGCTCGACGGCGTGATTCGGGCACGTCGGCCGGCCACGGGCGCATCCACGGCTCCGGAACCAGGAGCAGCGTGTTGCACAGGAGGCACATCGTGCGGTACCAGCCGACCAGCACGAGTGCTTCAATGCGCTGCTCGGCGTCCAGGAACCGGCCCACGCCGTCCCAGGTGGCCTGGGACAACGCTCCGGATTCCTCGAGCTCATCGACGAACCTGACCAGGCTTCGCTCACGATCGTCCAGCACGAGCGCCGGCTCCCGACCGATGGCCAACGCTTCGGCGAGGGCATGGTCGATCCCTGCCCGGGGGCCGTGGAAGGCGGCGTGCGAGCCCCACTCGTAGGCGCAGGAGACCCTTCCACACGTGCGGAGCACCAAGACCTCGCGGTCGCGGTCGTCGAGCAACCCGCCCACGTGGAGCCTGCCACCCACGGCCTGGAGCCGCCGGGTCAGATCGGGGTGCCGCTGGAGGATGCGGAACAGGGTCGGCGGTTCGAAGTCGGCTTCGGGATGGATCCACCGGAGGATCCCCGCTTCGTCCTCGGGCTCGTAGGGGGGCTCCAGCGGATCGATCCTGCTCATCTTCCCTCCAGGGGCGGGTGCGTTCGGTGGCCCCATTGGGCCGGTGCGCGCGGCGTCGACGATGTCTAAGATTGCGCGCAATCAGTGTAGTCAAGAGGACTCCTGCATACAGAAGAGAGGGCGCATGACCTTCGACGTACCCGACAGCCTCCGTCCCCTCCGGGCCGACGTGCAGCAGTTCATGACCGAGCTGGTGGAGCCGGCGGAGCGCGAACTCCATGCCGAAGGCCTCGGGCCCGGCGGCAAGTTGGCGTCCCTGCAGTCCGAAGCCAAAGCACGGGGTCTGTGGGCGTTGGGCCATCCGGCCGATCTCGGGGGGGGTGGGCTGCCTTTCATGGACTATGTGTACGTCAACGAGGTCCAGGGACGCAGCACGTTCGGACAGTTCGCCCTCGGGTCGTTCACTTTGCAGGACTCCCTGATGCTCCACCGACACGCTTCGGCATCCCAGAAAGAGCGGTGGCTCCGCCCCCTCGTCAGCGGCGAGATCTGGCCCAGCTTCGCCATGACCGAGCCGGAAGTGGCGTCCTCAGACCCCACGCAGCTCCAGACCCGTGCCGAGCTGACCGGTGGGGAGTGGGTCCTGCGGGGTAGGAAGTGGTTCACCACCGGAGCCGCCTCGGCGGCGTACACGGCAGTCATGTGCCGGACGGAGCCCGACGCCCCACCACATAAGGCGTTCAGCATCATCCTGGTGCCGACGGATACGCCCGGGTACACGATCGTACGCGACACCCCCGTACTGGGGATGAACGGAGGGCATTACGAAGTCGTCTACGACGACGTGCGGGTGCCCGAAGAGAACCTCCTCGGTGAGCGCGGGGGCGGGTTCGCCATCGCCCAGGAGCGCTTGGGCCCGGGGCGGATCTTCCACTGCATGCGGTGGTTGGGGCAGGCGCAGCGGGCCTTCGACCTGCTCTGCGGGCGCCTGAACGCCAGGTCCGCGTTCGGCGAACCCCTTGCCCACAAACAGCTCATGCAGCAGCACGTGTTCGAGTCGTACGCCGAGATCCAGGCCTGTCGGCTCCTCACCCTCCACGCCGCCCAGGCCATGGACCGAGGAGAGCAGGCCCGGGTCGAGATTGGAGCGATAAAGGTCGTCGGGGCAAGGATGCTGCACAACGTGATCGACCGGGCGGTGCAGGCGTTCGGGGCGGCCGGCCTGACCGACGACACGCCTCTGAGCGTGATGTACCGCGAAGCTCGGGCTGGGCGAATCTACGACGGTCCGGACGAGGTGCACGTCCACACCGTGGCTCGAAGAATCCTGAAGGAGTACCGGAGCGGTTCAGGGTGGGACTTCGGAGCTCGCTGACGGTTGGAATTCCGATTTTGTATGCCAAGTGGTTGACAACTGTATGCAATATGACCGAAACTGGGCACCGGCTCGGATGAGGCGCACTCCACCCAGTGGTAGGCGAGAGCGGCCCTGGTGAGTGCCCGCACAACTGGCCGGTGAGCCCACTACGCACCAATGCTTTGTATCGAAGGGAGGGCCCGGATGCTGCTGGGAGACATGCTCGAATTGAATGCCCGCAAGACGCCCGCCCGGGATGCGGTGATCTTCGCCGATGCCGGGATGCGGAGCACCTACGCCGAGCTCGCGGATCGAGTACGCCGACTGGCCAACGCAGTCTGTGGCCTGGCCAGTCCCGGTGACCGGGTGGCACTCCTGGGCGAGAACTCCATGCCGTACCTCGAGTGCTACTACGGAGTCCCGTCCGCGGGTACGGCTCTGACCATGCTGAACTACAGGTTGCACCCCAAAGAATGGGTCTGGGTGCTCAACGACTCAGAGTCTCGGGTTCTCGTGGCCGATCGAGCATACGCAGAGCAAATCCTGGATCTGCGCAGCGAGCTGCCATTTCTCGAGCACGTCGTAGTGGTGGGTGATCCGCTCCCCGGAGCCCTGTCCTACGAGGACTTGCTCGCAGCGGCGAGCTCCTCACTACCGAGCTCCCGGCCGGACGAGGACGACACTGCGTGGATCCTCTATACGAGCGGAACCACCGGCCGACCCAAGGGTGCCATGCTCAGCCACCGGAATCTGGTGACGGCGATCACCGAGTCGGTAGTCGAGTACACGCCGTCTCCGGCCGAGCAGTTCCTCCACGCCATGCCCATGTGCCACGTCTCCGGCTACCTCATTCCCACCAATCAATTTCGCGGCGGCACCGTCGTCGTCCAGGGTGCGTGGGATCCGGAGCGTTGGATGGAGATCGTCGACGGCTACGGGATCACCAGTGGCGGCTTCGCCCCAGTCATGATGAACATGCTTCTCCGCCATCCCAAGATCAACGAGTTCCGCCTGGACAGCCTCACGTCAATGGGATACGGCGCGTCCATCATGCCGGTGGAGATTCTCCGGGAGACCATCGCTCGCTTCGGACCCATCGTGTACGCCGGCTTCGGGATGACCGAGCTCGCGGGCAACGTGCTCACCTTGGACAAGGCTGCCCATGTACGCGCCGCCAAGGGAGAGGAGCACCTTCTGGCCGCTGCCGGCTCGGCGATGTGCCTGGCTGACGTGCGGGTGTTCGACGAGGACGACCGCGAGTGCGCGCCCGGAGAAGTGGGTGAGATCGTGGTCCAGGGTGCCCAGACCACGACCGGCTATTTCAACAATCCCGACGCTACCCAGGAGGCCTACCGGAGCGACTGGTTTCACAGCGGTGACCTGGCCCGACGCGACGAAGAAGGCTTCTTCTACATCGTCGATCGCAAGAAGGACATGATCATCAGCGGTGGGGAGAACGTGTACTCCACGGAGGTGGAGAACGCGATCTACACGCACCCATCAGTGGCGGAAGCGGCGGTCATCGGACTGCCCCACGAGAAGTGGGGGGAAGCCGTCACCGCGATTGTCGTATTGAAGGTCGGCGCGGCGGCGACCGAAGAGGAGATCATCCAAGCCTGTCGCCAGAACCTTGCGGGCTACAAGCGTCCGCAACGGGTGATCTTCACTGACGCCATTCCGAAGAACGTCGGTGGGAAGGTGCTGAAACGTGAGCTACGGGACGCGTACTCCGGCGCGTCCGTGCAGGAAGGAAGTGTCCCATGAGCAACTTCGAGGTAGTGGCGGACGGGCTCCAGTTCCCCGAAGGTCCTGTGGCCCTGTCTGATGGATCTGTCCTGGTGGTCGAGATCCGCCGGGGCACGCTTTCGCGCGTGACGCCGGGCGGTGACATCGAGGTGGTGGCCGACTGCGGTGGTGGACCGAACGGTGCCGCGATCGGTCCCGATGGGCGCGTCTACGTCTGCAACAACGGTGGTTTCGAATGGATGCAGGTCGCCGGCATGTGGATCCCCCACGGTACGCCTGACACCTACACCGGCGGGCGCATCCAGGTCGTGGACTTGGACACCGGTGCGGTCGAAGACCTCTACACCCACTGCGAAGGTCGCAGCCTTAGGGGTCCCAATGACATCGTCTTCGATCACCATGGGGGCTTCTACTTCACCGACATGGGTAAGGGAACGAGCGCTGCGGTAGATCTGGGGATCATCTACTACGCCAAGGCCGACGGCTCCTCCATCGTCCCGGTGGCATCGGGTATGCACGGGCCGAACGGCATTGGACTCTCCCCCGACGGCACCCGCCTGTACGTGTCCGAGACGGTGTCGGGCTTCAGCTGGTGGTGGGACGTCGTGCAGCCCGGCGAGGTGGTGGGTGGGAAGACCTTCGCCGGCAACGGCGGGGGCAACTTCCTCTACTGCTGGCCCGAGTTCGCAATCTACGACTCGTTGGGAATGGAGGCCGGTGGCAACGTGTGCATTGCCACCATGGTCAAGAGCGGGATCACCGTGGTGAGCCCAGACGGCAAGCTGGTGGACTTCGTCGAGAACTCAGATGACCCGGGAACTACCAATATCTGCTTCGGTGGGCCGGACCTGACGACCGCCTATGTGACCTCTTCCAGCACTGGACGCCTGCTCCGCGCCGATTGGCCACGTCCGGGCCTTGCCCTCCCCTACAGCGCCTGACCGATGAACGAACGCTCGGAAGTGGTGAGTGACCTCGACGAAGACACGGAGTCCCTGGCGGCTCGCGTCATCTCGTGCATCGAGGCCGGGGACTTGGATGCCCTCGGGGAGTGCTTCGGACCGGAAGCGGTGATCTGGCACAACGACGACG
>JAJYZN010000050.1 GCA_021799915.1 Actinomycetes bacterium | reverse complement strand
GGGTCACGGTCACTCTGTCAGTGGTGACACCGTCGGCGGGCGCCGACATCGCAGCCGGCACCACCTCCGAGCACGAGGCCGCCGGCGGGCCGGTCCCGATGGTGAGGAGAGCCGAGACCGGTACCGGGTCCGACGACGTGGCCAGGGCCAGGAACGGGGCCGCCCCGCCCGAACTCAGGCCCGCGCCGGTGGAGGGAAGGACGGCCCCGGTCACCTTGACGGTGACGACGGCACCACCGGCGACCGGGTTCGAGCCCAGGGTGAGCGTGGCCTTGTCGGTGGAGGCGCCGGCACCGCCCGGAGCGGCCAGGACCGAGGCCAGCGCGATCGGCGTGCCCGAGACGGTCACTGTGTAGTCGGTGGGCGTCGTCGGGAGCGAGGTCCCGGCCGGCGCCAGGACGGTGAGGGTCGACCCGGGGTCCAGCCCTCCGGCCGCCGGCAGCGTCGCCGAGGCGGTGATGGTGCTGGAACCGCCGGCCACGGCTGGGCTGGCGTCGGCCGACGCGGCGGTGAGGGCGGTGAAGTCCACGGTGGACGAGCCCACGGCGAGGTCGGCGTCGGAGGTGACCGTCGCCGAGAAGGGGACCGCTTCGCTCACGACGTCGCTCACGGTGAACGTCGCCGAACCGACCGCACCACCCCCCGACGTCGTGGTGGTGCTCGGAGGGCTCACCTTGGCCGAGGTCCCCGGCGGGGCGGTGAGGGTCACTGTCGCCCCGCCCACCGGGTTCCCCCAAGCGTCGTGGAGCACGACGGTCACGGTCCCGGTCGCCGAACCACCGGCCGTGACCGACGGCGCGGCGGCCGCGATCGAGGACGTCGCGGCGTCGACCGGGCCGGGAACGATGGTGTAGTCGGCGGTGGCCGGGACGCCGTCGGTGGTGGTGGCGACCGAGAGGGTCGCCGACCCGGCACGGGTGGTGTTCGTCACCCCGGTCACCCTCAGCTCCACCGCCGTGGACCCCGCCACGCTCGCTCCCACGGTGACCACGGCGGTGTTTGTGGTGGACGAGCCGGCGGTGCGCAACACCGAGACCCCGGTCACGGCCACCGGGGTGCCGGCCGGGGCGTCCAGGGTGTAGTCCGACGCTGTGGTCGGGAGGGTGGTGCCCGGAGGTGCGGCCACGGTGACCATCTCGCCGGGGGACAAGCCCCCGCCCGACGAGGTCGTGAACCCGATCGAGTACGTGGCCCCGGTCGCCCCGGCGGCCGCCGGCGAGGCGGCGACACCGGGTGTGAGCACCGAGGGCTGGCACGCCGCCGCCAGGAGCTTGGTGCCGTCAGGCGCGCCCCAGCCCGATGCGTTGTCCCAACCCACCCCGGCGGTGTAGAGCGTACCGTGGGTGCCGTTCAGGTCGTTGTTCCCCGAAGTGATGTCGTAGTAGTCACCTCCCCCCGACGTCCCAAGGGAGTACAGCATCGGGTTGGCAAACCCCCATCCCCGCCCACTCCCCCCGCAGGTCTCGTCGCCCAGAGCGGCCAGCGCGGCCCAGAGCGGTGCGGCGGCGCTCGTGCCCCCGATGGGGGTCCACCCGTTGTGGTAGATGATGTCGCCGTGGTACGGGTTGGCCGACGCCGACACGTCGGGAACCTGGCGGCACGAGGTGGTGGTGGCCGACGTGCCCGGGGACACCGAGCAGGTGCCGGGTGTGGGCGGGGCCGATCCGGCGACGTCCTGCCACGCCGGCTTGGCCCACCGCACCGACACGCCGCCGCCGCCGGCGCCGCCGCCCTCGTTCCAGACCGACTCGGTCGGGGCGGTGGTGGGAGGGGCGCCAAGTGTGGTGAGCGAGGTGCCACCGACGCCGGTCACGTAGGGCTGGCTGGCCGGATCGTCGACGGCCAGCTTCGTTGTGTTGTGGGTCGATGTGTAGCAGCTGTCCGAACCCTGGTCCCCCGAGGCGGCGAACACGGTCTGGCCCTGGGCCGCGGCCTCGGCGAAGATCTCGTTCTCGCCCAGCGCCACCCCCGATGTCTCGTCCAGCTCGCACTCGCCCCAGCTGGTGCTCATGACGTCCACGGTGTCGTCGGTGGCCATGCGGTCGTAGGTGTCGAGGAGCCCGGTGTTGGTGTTGGGTGCGCCGTAAACCACGACGTGGGCCAGCGGGGCGAGTCCCAGGACGTCTTGGATGTCCAAGATGGCTTCGTCTGTCCCCGTTCCGGCGCCGGGCCCACCGTCTACGGCGACGTTGGTCACCGGGGCGTAGCTGTCGCCCGCCGGCAGTGCGTAGCAGCTCTCGAACGTGGCGACGAACGAGGGTGTGTAGGGCGCCAGCTCGAACAGCCCGACGGTCTCGCCGGCCCCGAGGTGACCGGCGCTGTAGGCGGTGGTGAACCCGTAGGCGGCGGCCAGCTGTGTCCAGGTGTACGAGCTGTCGTTCGAGGCCGTGGTGGACGCTGTGGCGCACGCCGTGGGGCCCGTCGCCCCGGGGACGGCCGTTGACCCCACCGTGGACCGGGCCGCGGGACCCACCGTCGAACCGACAACGGACCCGGTCGTGGACCCGTCTATGCCGGGCGAGGCCGGCCTCGCGCCGCCCGGCTTGGACAGCATCGGGGTGTCCCGGGCGATGTCGCTCATCCCGCTCACGGCGACCACGTGATCGGCCACCGCCGCCGGGAGGCTCGGAGCCCGCTCGGCGGCGTAGGCCACCCGCCCGCCGGGCAGCCGGTAGCGCTCGAAGGCGACGTGGAGGGCGGCCGCCACCCGCCCGGCCGACCCCTGGGCGCCGAGCAGCAGGCCGTCGGGCGAGACCGGCCCGACGCGCAACCCCGAGGCGGCCAGGACCGACCGGACTCCCGAGACGGCCGAACGTGTCGGGCCGAACCGACGGGCGAAGGCCCCTCGGGCCAAGTAGTGGCGGTACGAGCGGGACGAGGGGGTCGACACCGCGGCCACGAACCGGGCCAGCGCACCGGGGTTCCGGGGGCGGAGGACCACCTCGAGGTCGACGGCGGCCGACGAGGGGAGGGGGCCGATGGCCGTGGCACCGGCGGGGATTGACGGTGCGGCCCCTACGGCTACCAGCCGGCTCCCGGCGGGCGCCGGCGTCGGTCGCGCCCGGGCCGGTGCGGTGCCTGACCCGACCGGTCGCGCCGACCGGTCCAGCGGGGCGGGTCCGGCGCGTCGGGCGCTTCCCCCGCCGCCGACGGGTCCGGCGGCGATCAGCGCGGCCACTACCACCGCCGAGGCCACGGCCACGGTGGCCGCACCCCATCCCCATCCCCCCCCTCGGGGCGCATCGGCTCGCTCGGCCACAGGGCCACGGTACTCCCACCTTGTCCTGTTCAGGGCCCGCCGATCCGGGGCCGGGTCCGCATAACCTGGGCCCGTGAAGGGCGAGCTCACCCTGATGGCGGTCCACGCCCACCCCGACGACGAGGCGCTGTTCACCGGCGGGGTGCTGGCCCGATGCGCGGCACGGGGGATCGAGACCGTCGTGGTGACGTGCACGGGTGGCGAGCTGGGGTTCGGGCCCCGAGGAGTGACCCCGGGAGAACCTGGTCACGATCCGGGTGAGGTGGCCCGGATCCGCCGCCGAGACCTGGAAGAGAGCTGCCGGATCCTCGGGGTGACGCACCTCGAGCGGCTCGGCTACCACGACTCGGGCATGACCGGGTGGCCGCAGAACAGTGCACCGGGCGCCTTCGCCTCCGTCCCGACGGCCGAGGCGTCGACCCGGCTCGGTGAGCTGATGGAGCTCTACCGTCCTGACGTCGTGGTGACGTACGACGCCGACGGCTTCTACGGGCACCCCGACCACGTCCAAGCCCACCGGATCACCGTGGCCGCCACCGACGCCACGGGGATCCCTTCCAAGCTCTACTACGTGACGGTCCCCCGTTCGGCCCTGGCCGGGTTCGTGGAGCTGGCCTCGTCGTACGGCGTGGCCCTGCCCGGATGGCTGGAGGGGGCCTCCGAGCTGGGCACCGAGGATGCCCTGATCGCCGCCGGTGTGGACTGTTCGGAGGTGGTGGCCACGAAGTTCGCCGCCCTGGGCGCCCACCGGAGCCAGGAGGACATCGCCTTCTTCATCGACCTGGGTCTCCCGCTGTACTCGGAGATCTTCTCGGTCGAGCACTACGTCCGGGCTCGGGATCGGACCGGGGCGGGGTTGCCCGAGGAGGACCTCTTTGCCGGGCTGGCCTGACCCGGATCCCGCGGCACCGGATCGGATCCCCGGCGCCGGCTCCGGCGGCGTGCCGGGTGGTGCCCGGTCCGGTCTCCCGTGGGGGCTCTCGATCGATCCCCGGATCCTGGGGGTGGCCCGGGCCGGGCCCCGTGTCGCCGGATTCCTGCTCCGGAGCCGCCGCCGGACTGCCGGTATGGCACCCGACGACCACGTCATCGCCGTACGCACGACCCCCGGCCTTGCGGCTCAGGCCTTGCTGGACGAGGTGTTGATCGCGGCGCTCCGCCATCCCGATCTGCTGCCCTCCGAGGAGGACTACGCGCCGGCTTCGGCCGACCTCCAAGCGGCGCGCGCCCTCTTCGAAGAGCGGGGTTGGCTGGAACGACCGACCGATTACCACCAAGACCCACCGCCGCCCGACGACGTCCACGCCGTCGCCGGCCATGGCTTCGAGCACGTGACGTTCGCGAGTGGTTGGGAGCCCTACTCGGACGAGCCGGGGAGGGCCCGCTGGCTGGAGCACGTCGCCAACCGCACGGTCCATGCGTGGGTCTCACCGGCCCCCGGTGGCAGCCGAGCGTCCTGGCTCGTCTGCGTCCACGGGTTCGGGATGGGCCAACGCCCCTGGGTCGACCTCCGCTCCTTCCGGGCGGCCGACCTGCAGCGTCGGGGGATCGGCGTCGCCGTACTGGTGCTGCCGCTGCACGGACCGCGGGCGTCGGGTCGGGTGCGTGGCGAGGATCTCATGACCATCGACCTGGTCGACAGCATGCACGGGATGGCTCAGGCGACGTGGGACCTGCGACGCCTCATCCGCTGGATCCGAGACCGGTATGGGGCCAATGAAGTAGGTGTCAGCGGGCAGTCCCTCGGCGCGCTGGTGTGCTCGCTGGCGGCCTCGCTCGACGGCGGTCTGGCCTGCGTGATCGCCGGGGTGCCGGTGGTCGACCTGCCCGACGTGTTTCGTCGGCACAGCCCGCCGGACATCGCCCGGCGGGCAGCGGAGTTCGGGGCCCTGGGGAGCGTCGCCGACGACGTGCACCGGGTGGTGTCCCCGCTGGCCATGCCCTGCGCCGTCCCGTTCGAGCGCCGCTACATATTCGGTGGCCTGGCCGATCGGATGTCATCGTTCGGCCAGGCCCACCGCCTCTGGCTGCACTGGGATCGTCCTGCGCTGGCCGCCTACCACGGAGGCCACGTGGGCTTCTTCTGGTCCGGGGCCGTGAAGGGCTTCACTGCAGATGCTCTGGAATCTTCCTTTCCCGGTTCCCGGCGCTCCTGAGCTCGTCCAGCGCCGCGGGGATGGCCGCGGCGATCTCCCACGGATCGGGGACCAGCTCGGCACACGAGATGATCCCGAAGCCGACGCGATCCTCCTGGGAGAGGACGGTCACGTTCAGCCCGGCTCCGTCGAGGACCGGGCCCAGGGGATAGATGCCCACCAGGCGGGCGCCGGCCAGGTAGAGGGGGATTGGCGGGCCCGGGACGTTCGAGAGGATCAGGTTGTGGATCACCGGATGGTGATCGGCACCGTGGAGCCGGGAGTAGAGGCGGGCCCCCAGGGCGAACCCGTTGAACGAGAAGTGCTCGGCCCACCCGAGGAGGGTGTCGGCTCCGACCATCGAGTGGAAGGCCTTCGCCCGGGAGTTCGACTCGGCAATGGCTTCGAGACGCTCGACCGGATCGGCGACATCGGTGCCGATCGAGGTGAACATGACCGACACCTTCGTGGTCCCGGCAAGCCCCTTGGCCTGCTCGTGGACCGAAACCGGCTCGGCGGCGATGAGTGACCGGTCGGGCAGCTCCCCCCTCGCGAGGAGGTAGTGACGCAGGGCCGTACCGACCACGGCGGTGAGCACGTCGTTGACCGTGACGCCGTGGGCCCCCTTGACCGCCTTCACGTCGGGAAGGGACACCGAGGTGAAGGCCACCGAACGGCGTGCCGTGACCGAGGAGTTGAACGACGTGCGCGGCGCGGTGAAGGGCATCGTGGCCTGCAGGTCGCCCCGCGCCCCCCTCCAAAGGGCCGATCCCACCCGGGCTGCGGTGGCGGGGAGCAACTTGGCCGCTTCGACCGGTCGGGTGAACCGCTCGACCACGGCGCCGGCGAGGAGCGCGGTCGGTCCGGGCACGGGCTCGGGAGGTGACGGGGCGAGGGACGACTCGGGCGGCGTGTCGGCGTCGAGCGAGAAGAGCTCGCCCATGAGGTTCGCCCCGGAGATGCCGTCGATCGTGGAGTGGTGCATCTTCACCAAGAGAGCTACCCGATCGCCGGAGAGCCCTTCCACCAGCAGCATCTCCCATAGGGGACGGTCCCGGCGGACCTGGGTCCCGGCGAACGCACCGGCCAGCTCGGCCAGGGCCCGCTCGTCACCGGGTGCCGGCGCGACCACCCGGCGGAGATGGTCGTCGATGTCGACCTCGGAGTCGACCCACCGTGGTCGCCCGACATTGAAGGGAACCGGGACGAGGCGGCGCCGCATCGGAGCAATTTGGGGCATGCGGGAGGCCAGCAGGTCACACAGCCGCCGGTAGGGCTCGTCGGCCGCCATGCCGGTCACGTCGAGGATCAAGAGCCCGCACACGTGCATGTGCATCGTGGGCGTCTCGCACGAAAGGAACGCCGAGTCGAGCCCTCCAACCAGCTCCACGACTCGATCCTACTTCCCAGTGCTGGGAAGGAACCGGTCCGGCAGGGCGCGCCGGGACACGGGACGATCCCGCCAGTTACCCTGGAGCGTGATCTTGCTCGGCGTGCTCTTGCTCGTCGCCGCCGAGATCGTCGCCTTCGTCACGGTGGCCGGGCAGATCGGCTTCGTTCTGGCGCTCGTGCTGCTGGTGGCGGTGAGCGCGCTGGGACCTTTCGTCGTGCGCCGCGTGGGCGTAGGCATCCTGGCCCACACCCGGGAGCGACTGGAGCAGGGCGAGGTGCCCACCCGGGAGCTGCTCGACGGGCTCGTCGTGCTCATCGGGGGGGTGATGATCTGCGTGCCCGGCTTCATCGGGGATGCGTTCGGCCTCCTGCTCATGGTGGGTCCGGTGCGCCATCTGCTGATCCGTATGTCGGGACATCGGATCGCTCGTGGCGTGCAGCGGGCCGGTCCGGGTCGCTGGCAGGTGATCGACGTCGGGTCCAGACCGGTCCGACACGAGCCACCGCCCGCGGTGCAGCTGCCGCCCGCGGTGCAGCTGCCGCCCGCAGCAGAGCCCCCGCCGGCGGTAGAGCCCCCGCCCGCGGCGGAGCCCCTGCCGGGGTCGCCGGGGCCGCCCGGGCCGCCCGGGTCGCCCGGGCGGAGCAAGGGGTGAGGGGACAGGCCGTCCCTGGGCCCGACCGCGGCCTGCTCGGTCGGCCGACCCGCCGGGTCCGGTTCAGCCCCGGGGGGACTCCCGGCGGCGGGTGAGGCACAGCACGGCGCCGACAGCCAGGACCGCGAACCCGGCGACTTCGATGGCGAAGGCGGACTTCGCTGTGGGAGCGACCCAAGTGTCCTGAAAACCGAAGAGGCCGACGTTCACCGAGAGGAGGAACCCGGCCACGGTCCCGGCGAGGAACCCGGCCGCGGCCACGATGCTCCACACCCGTCTGGTGACGGCGAGGACGAACGCCAGGACGATGCCGGCGATGCCCTGGAGGAGGAACAGTGGTCCGATGGTGGCGATGTGGCGGTACCCGGTGGACCACAGGTGCAGGTGCACCGCGGCCGACGCCAGTACCAGGGCGGCACCGAGCCACACGACCAGGTTCACGGGCCACGGATTGTCCCGGCCCCCGGCGGTCAGCACCGAGCGAAGTGAACTTGCCCGAGATCCGGGCGACCTATCAGGTCGGGCTCCAGAGCGATGCTGTCCGGGCTGCTTCGCCCGGCCTTGATCCGCGGGGTCCTCCGAGGACAGGTCAGGACGTGAGCCGGGACCTGAGTCGGAGTGGGCCGGTTCTTGGGTGATCACTCATGGTATCCGGAGCCGCCGTCCACTCTGGATGCCCGTCACGGTCGAGTCGGTCAGTACCGGTACGTGTCGGGCTTATAGGGACCCTCCACGGACACCCCGATGTACGCGGCCTGGGACGGGCTGAGGGTGGTGAGGCGCACACCGAGGGCATCGAGGTGCAGGCGGGCCACCTTCTCGTCGAGGTGCTTGGGGAGGACGTAGACCTTGGTCTCGTACTGCTCTGACCGGGTGTACAGCTCGAGCTGGGCCATGGTCTGGTTCGTGAAGGAGTTCGACATCACGAAGCTGGGGTGGCCGGTGGCGTTGCCAAGGTTCAGCAGCCGTCCTTCGGACAGCACGATGATGGCGTGACCGTCGGGGTACACCCACTTGTCCACCTGGGGCTTGATGTTGACCCGCTCGATCCCCGGAGTGGCCGTCAGGCCGGCCATGTCGATCTCGTTGTCGAAGTGCCCTATGTTGCCGACGATCGCCTGGTGCTTCATGCGAGCCATATGCCCGGCGGTGATGATGTCGCGGTTCCCCGTGGCCGTGATGAAGATGTCCGCTTCGCCCACGACGTTCTCCAGGGTGTCGACCTGGAATCCCTCCATCGCCGCCTGTAGGGCGCAGATGGGGTCGATCTCGGTGACGATCACCCGTGCTCCCTGTGCCCGGAGCGACTCGGCGCACCCCTTGCCCACGTCGCCGTAGCCGCACACCACCGCCAGCTTGCCGCCTATGAGCACGTCGGTGGCCCGGTTGATCCCGTCCACCAGGGAGTGCCGGCAGCCGTAGGTGTTGTCGAATTTGGACTTGGTCACCGAGTCGTTCACGTTGATGGCCGGGAAGAGCAGCTCGCCGTTGCGGTGCATCTCGTAGAGCCGGTGGACGCCGGTGGTGGTCTCCTCGGTGACGCCGCGGATGCCGTTGGCCATCGTGGTCCAGCGGCTCGGGTCTTCGGCCAGGCTCTCGGCGAGCAGCCGGAGCACGACTGCCATCTCCTCGGATCCGGCGGTGGACGGATCCGGGGCTACGCCGTCCTTCTCGATCTCGACCCCCTTGTGGACCAGCAGCGTGGCGTCCCCACCGTCGTCGAGGATCATGGTGGGGCCGACCGCTCCGGTGCCATCGGTGTCGGGCCAGCACAGGGCCTCTTGGGTGCACCACCAGTAGTCCTCGAGGGACTCACCCTTCCAGGCGAACACCGGCACACCCTTGGGGCTGTCCGGCGTGCCGTCGGGACCTACGACCGCCGCGGCAGCGGCGTGGTCCTGGGTGGAGAAGATATTGCAGCTGGCCCAGCGCACTTGGGCGCCGAGCGCCGTGAGGGTCTCGATGAGCACGGCCGTCTGGACCGTCATGTGCAGCGATCCGGTGATCCGCGCTCCGGCCAGCGGTTGGGATGGAGCGAACTCCTCTCGCATTGCCATGAGGCCGGGCATCTCGTGCTCCGCCATCTCGATCTCCTTGCGACCGAAGTCGGCCAAGGAGAGGTCGGCCACTTTCCAGCCTGGGTGGTCGTGGTCGGTTGCAGTCATCTGGGCTCCTGTCAAGCGTCGGGGGAAGATCGCACTCGGTGGCTGGGCTGAGAGGACAGCCCGCGTGGGGCGAGGCACGCCGTTGCCGCACGCCGATCCGGCGCGTACAGCCTGACAACGCCATGCGTCGGCACCGGACGCCGGCACTCCCCAACCATTCACGTGGGTCTCCATCATGCCACGCCGCCCACTGGGCGTACTCCACCATTCCGCGTTCTGGGACGACTGAGTGCGTAGCATCGCACCATGCTGTGGTCACGGTCCGGTGACGGAGCGGTTGGGGGGTGGCGATCGGTGGCGTCCGTGCTGGTCGCGTCGATGACGGTCGCCGTGGGTCTGGCCGCCTGCGGGGGCTCGGCCAGCTCCGCCGGCTCGGCCGGCACAGGCGCCGACCGAGCAGAGCCGCTCGTCTCGCCGGCTCCGGCGCACCCTCTCCTGGCCACCCGGACCGGGACGAATTGGGGGTTCGGTGTCCCCGGCGCGCCGGCATGCAACCCCCTCGGGGGCCAGAGCTGCATGCTCCCGTTCCCGAGTGACTACTACAGCGTCCCCGACCCAGGCACGGCCTCGGGCCGACGGATCGACATCCCCCTCGACGCCATGCCCGCCAACGTCCAGGGCATCCACATCGACCCGACCACATGGGATGCCAACGACGGCTTCTCACCCGGGTCCACCATCGAAGTCCAGGTCCCCTACCTCAACCAGGCCGCCTCGAAGATCGTGAACCAGTACCAGATCGCCGGATCCCTGAGCGCCGACTCTCCGGTCGTCCTTCTCGACGCCACGACCGGGAGACGGTTGGCGTGGTGGGGCGAGATCGACGCCCGGAACCCGTTCCCCTCCAGCGCCCTCCTCATGATCCACCCGGCCGCCGACCTCCCCGAAGGGGACCGGATCGTGGTGGCGTTGCGGAACCTGCGGGACGGGGCCGGCGGCCTGCTCTCCGCCACCGGGGAGTTCGCCCGGGTGTTGGCCGGCGCTTCCACCACAGGTGCCGGAGGAGCACCACTGGTGGCTCACGAGAAGCGGGTGCTGGCAATGTTGCAGCGAGATGCCGGCGTCGGTACCCAAGGCCTGTACCTCGCCTGGGACTTCACCGTCATCAGCAGGTCGAGTCTCACCGGCCCGGTCCTGGCCATGAGGAACGCCGCCATGTCCGCCCTGGGGTCGGGTGTGCCGAGCTACACGGTGACCAAGGTGACCGACCTCTCACGGTCGGCCAACGGGGGAAGGACCATCGCCCGCCAGGTGGTGGGGACCTTCGACGTGCCGGACTTCTTGAACGGGCCGAGCGGCGACCAGTCCGCCACCCTCAACCTGGGCTCCGACGGCCTCCCCCAACAGTTGCCCGGCAACGTGGAGCACGCGCTCTTCTCCTGCCTGATCCCCCGCTCGGTCGACGCTGCTCCTGGATCGGCGGGACAGAAGGTGACGCCTGGGCGTCCCGTCCTCTACGGCAAGGGGCTCTTCTCGGTGGCCACACAGATGGACGCTGTAGGCGTGCGTGACGGTGCCGACGCCTACGGGCAGGTGTTGTGCTCGACCAACGCTCTGGGCCTCGACGGGAACGACGTGATCACCGATGCCGGGCTGTTCGCCGACCTCTCGGCGTTCCCCGCGCTTCCCGACCACCTCATGCAGGCCATGATCGACGACCTCTACCTGGGACGCCTCCTGGGCAGCGCCAAGGGTTTCGCATCGAATGCGGCTTTCCGGTCCAAGGTATCGAAGGGATCGAAGTCGGTCTCGATGATCGACACCTCCGAGCCCCTCACCTACTACGGCAACAGTGAGGGCAGCCTGATCGGGGGAGCGGTGACGGCGATCTCCACCGAATGGCGCCGGGCCGTGCTGGGGGTGCCTTCGATGAACTACTCGATCCTGCTGCCCCGGAGCGTCGATTTCTCGCCCCTGTACCCGTTCTTCGACCAGAGCTACCCGAACGAGCAGACACAAGAGCTCGTCTTGGTGCTTCTCCAGATGCTCTTCGATCGTGGGGAGACCGACGGCTACGTCGAGCAACTCACCACCCACCCGTTGCCCGGGACGCCGCCGCACCAGGTCCTCTTGCAGATGGCGTTCGGGGACCACCAGGTCTCGAACTTCACGACCGAGATCGAAGCTCGGACCTTGGGCGCGGTCGTCCACCAGCCGACGTTGCCGTCCGGACTGGTCTCGGGGAACCCCTTCTACGGGCTTCGGGCAGCGCCGGCCACCAGCACGGCGTGGGCCACGCTCTACGTCTGGCAGGACCCGCACGTCCCGCCGCCACCGCTCACGAACCAGCCGCCGACGGCCGGCATCGACCCGCATGATTTCATTCCCCGCAGCCTTCCCACAGCCCAACGCCAGCTCACGACATTCCTGGCGACCGGGTCGGTTCCCGACGTCTGCGGTCACGCTCCGTGCCAGACGACCGTGACGAGCGCGGTGCACCTCCCTCATCCCACGCCGTAGCTCTCTTCGACCCACGCCGTAGCTCTCTTCGACCCGCTCCCGACCCTACCCGGAGACCGATCGCCACCGACCCGTCCCCGCCTATCGAAGGGTCGGCGGGGTGAGTGCACCAATAGGGGTGTAGGGTGGCAGTGCCTTCGGCAGTGAGGGTTCGGAAGAGCAATGTCTCTGTCCAGAGCCGTGATGCTGCCCGCCGGTGGAGCCCTATCCGCCGGCGAAGGCGTCCTCCTTGCGACAGCGACTGGTCGGGGCGTCTCGGGACGTCCGACCACGAACCGGTCCCGGCGTCGAGCCGGTGCCGGTCGGATGCACCTGATCCCAGGAGGTTGCCATGTCGTCGAGGTCCCGGAGTGTCCGAGGAGCGGTCCGTCGTGGTGTGATCCCAGTCGTCGTCGTGACCAGCATGGCCCTTTTCACCTTGGGCGTGGTGGCCGGAACGGCGGCCGACGCCTCGCCGGTGGTGACGGCGCCCACACTGGGAGCTGCCGCGCCCTTCGCCGTCCTGGCCCACACGACGGTGACCAACACCGGGGCCTCCGTGGTGTCGGGTGACCTGGGCGTGTACCCGACACGGGCAGTCACGGGCTTCGTCACAAGTACGACAAGGGGTGCCGGGACGGTCGTGAACGGCAAGCAGTACCTGGGCACAACAACGGTGGCCAAGCCGGCGCAGGCCGCCCTCTCGGTGGCCTACACAGCAGCCATGGCTGCTCCGGCGACAAAGACAAAGACAGTCACCGGCAAGAACCTGAGCGGCATGAAGTTGGACGCCGGCGTGTACACGTCGACGAGCGCCTTGGCCCTCACAGGGGTGCTCACCCTCACAGGTTCGGCCAGCTCGGTCTTCATCTTCCAGGCCGCATCCACGCTGATCACCGGCACCGGCAGCTTGGTGGTGCTCGACGGCGGGGTCCAGGCCTGCAACGTCTTCTGGCAGGTGGGCTCGGCGGCCACCTTGAAGACGGGTTCGAAATTCATCGGGACCGTCATGGCCTACGCCACAGCCTCCCTGACAAAGACAGTCACCGTCACAGGGCGGATCCTGGTGAAGACCGGTGCGGTCACCCTGCTGACAGACCACGTGACCGAGGCGGCGTGTGCGGAGACAACGACCACCACGTCACCCACCACGACGCCTCCTACCGTGCCGACGACGGTCGGGACCACCCACACGACGCCGACCACGACGCCGACCACGGCGCCGACGACCGTCGGGACCTCCCATACGACGCCGACCACGCCGCCGGCCACCTCGCCGGTGACCGTGTCGACATCGGTCCCCTCCAGCGCGGCCGTGTCGGTCGTGGTCCCCACAGCGCACACCGGTGAGCCGTGGGCCGGTTGGCTCTACTGGCTGGTCGTCGCCTCGCTGGGGGCTCTCGGGTTCGGGCTGTTGGCGGACCGCCTACGCCGTCGCCGGCTCGGTCGCGGCTGAGCCGGCGGCCAGCGGGACCGGGCGGCCCAGGCTCCAGCTGAACGTCTCGGGTATGGCGTCGAGGCCGATGGGCTGGGCCAGGTCGGCCACCGTGGGCCCCACCCGGTCGGCAACCTCCTGGAGCAGTGCACCGTCGAACCCGTAGAGCCCGACGGCGTTGGAACCGAGCATCGCCCGCACGTCGTCTTCGGGGAGCCCGCCGAACACGTGAGCCAGCACCTGGCGGTGGACCGTTGCCGCCCCTTCCAGGTGGGGGTAGTCCGATCCCCACATGATCCGGTCGACACCGATCTCGTCTCTCATCTCGGCTTCGTAGCGCTTCATGAGCGAGCCGCCCAGCCACACCTGGTGCTCGACGTACTCGCCCGGTCGGTGACGCAGGTACGAGCGGATCGGCGCGCCGCCGTGGGTGTCGAAGAAGTACTCCATGTCCCGGACCAGCGACGGCAGCCACTGCACGCCGTTCTCGGTGACTGCGATCCTGAGGTTCGGGTGGCGGTCGAGCACGCCACCCAAGATCATGAACCACAACGGCCGGCGGGTGAACACGAACACCTCGAAGAGCCCGAGCATTCCGCCGTGCTTGTCGTCGTAGAGGAACTTGGTGTCGGTGGCCGATCCCGAGGCGCCGGTATGCAGGTTCACCACCATCTCCAGCTCCTCGCAGGCGGTCCAAAGGGGCTCGAAGTACTCGTGGGCGTAGCCCGGCAGGCCTGACCGCACCGACATGGCCGGAAGCATGATGCCCCCGAAGATTCCCTGGTCCCGGGCCCAGGTCAGCTCCTGCACCGCCCGGTCCATGTCGTGCAGGTCGACGGGGAGGACGCCGGCCCGCCGCCCCGGGGCCGCGGCGCAGAACTCGGCCAGCCAGCGGTTGTACGCGTGGAGGGCGGGCCAGACGGCGTCCAGGCCGGTCGACGCGTGGCCGCCCAGGTACATGGCCGGCGAGATCCCCCCGGCCAGGACCGGCCCGGGGAACACCACCTCGGCGTGGATGCCCTGGTCCTCCAGCACCGCCAGCCGGCGTCCGCCACCGTCCCCGGGGACCACCCAGTCGGTGCCGTAGGCGGCGAGCCACGCTGCCGCGGCCCCCGTGTCCACCCCCATGCCGGCGAGCCGACGGGTGGCCACCGCCCGAACGGGATCGGACTCGTCGACGTCGCCGGGGTCCACCCCGCCGAACATCGGGATGGCGACCGAGGAGAGGTCTCCGAAGGCGGCGACGGCGTCGCGGTCGGCCGGGTCCACGTAGGAAAGGAACTGGTCCAGGTCGTCGGGTGCGGCGTGGGCGTCGGCCGACACCACCACGTAGGGACGGCCACGATCGGGACCGCCCCTGCTCCTCCTGAGATCACTTGGAGCGCCCACCGCACCACCTCCACGTCGGGCCGGGTCCCCGAGGTCGACCGTCGATGTGGGTCACACTACCGGGGTGGCTGCGTCCGATCCGGGCCGAGCACCGCCGGCAGCCTGCATCGGCCCCGGGTGATCGACCCGACCTACCAGGGACGGCCGTACCGATCGCGGTGCACCCGATCGGCGAGGGGGAGGCGACGGGGTGGGCCCGGGGGACGGGCCGGCCAGCCGATGGGAACGACGGCCATCGGGCGCGCCGTGGGGGGGAGCTCCAGCAGGCGGCGCAGCTCGTCTCCGTAGCGGGTGGCCAGCGTGGTCATCGCCGATCCGAGACCCAGGGCGCCGGCCGCCAGGAGGAGGTTCTGGACCGCCGGGAACACCGAAGCGGCCAGGGTCTGCTCCAACCCGAGGGCGCTGTCGCCGCAGACCACCACGATCACCGGGGCGGTCCCGATCCCGCTCCGTGCTCCCCGGTCGACCTCGGCGAGGAGGCGTTCGGGGAGCCTGCCGGTCGAGTGCTGCCTCGCGCCGTCCAGCCAGGCCCGTCGGGTGAGCTCGGCCAGGGCGCCCCGGAGGGCGGCGTCGCGCACCACCACGAAGACCCACGGCTGGCGGTTCTCGGCGCTGGGCGCATGGGTCGCGGCCTGGAGGCACGCCTCGACCTGCTGGTCGGTGACGGGGCGGTCGGAGAACTCCCGGAC
>JAJYZN010000049.1 GCA_021799915.1 Actinomycetes bacterium | reverse complement strand
CACCCAGATGCTCGTGGAGGCGATCATGCCGGCCCACGTGGCCGAGATCTTCGAGAAGCACCACGAAGCGGACTTCGCGTACTCGGTCGCCGGGGTGGGACGGTTCCGCGTGAACGCGTACTTCCAGCGAAGCTCCATCGCCATCGCCTTCCGCTGGGTACGCCCCAACCCCGGATCGGCCGAGGAGCTGGGCCTCCCCCCGGTGATCTACGAGCTGGCGTCGGAGCAACGGGGCCTGGTGCTGGTCACCGGTCCGACCGGCTCGGGGAAGACCACCACCTTGGCCACGATGGTCGACCACATCAACCGGACCCGGCCCTGCCACATCATCACCATCGAGGACCCGATCGAGTACCTCCACCGGGACAACGTCGCGGCCGTGGACCAGCGGGAGGTGGGCTTCGATACCGACACGTTCGCAAGCGCGATGCGCGTCGGCCTGCGCCAGGACCCCGACGTCATCCTGGTCGGCGAGATGCGCGACCTCGAGACGGCGTCGGCGGCGCTGACGGCAGCCGAGACCGGGCACCTCGTGCTTACGACCCTGCACACCATCGATGCCACCGAGACGATCAACAGAGTCATCGACTTCTTTCCCCCGCACCAGCAGTCCCAGGCCAGGGTGTCGCTCTCGGGCGCGCTCCGGGGCACGATCGCCCAGCGCCTCGTCCGCCGCGCCGACGGACGAGGCAGGGTGCCGGCCCTCGAGATCATGGTGGTGAACGGTCGGATCCGCCAGTGCATCGCCGACCCGGACCTCACCGGGGAGATCGAGCAGATCATCGCCGACGGCGAGTACTACGGGATGCAGACGTTCGACCAGAGCCTGGCCCGTCATCTCCAAGACGGCATGGTGACGTTGGAAGAGGCGCTCATGATGGCCTCGAACCCCCACGACCTCCGCGTCATGCTGGAACGTCGTGGGCTGGTCGCTACCGGCATGGGCTGAGCCGCGCGAGGGTCGTATGCAGGCGTCGCCTGGGAGCTCACAGATGGGCGCCTCCGGTAGCTCGCGCGACATCGGTCGTGGGAGCGCTCACACGTGGGTGGTCACGAGCGCCGAAGCGACGAGACACCCCAGCGCACCAGCTCCGGCGAGCACGGGTGCGACCGGGGAACGCCCGACCCGGCGGAGAGGCGGCGCGACGACGGCGACCGCAACCAGCCATCCGCCGAGGATCACGCCGCCCGGAGGCCAGAGCCAGCTCGCCGACCACCCGAGCGCTGCACCCAACGCCCAGGTGCTCCACCCCGGTCCTCGCCAGAGGTTCGAATGGCGTGGCTGGGCGGTCAGGGTCGGCTGAGTCAGGTCGGCGTTCGGCTCGGTGCTCGGGTCCGGTGGGTCGGCCGGGCTCGAGGTGCTCGGCCGGTATGGGCGAGCGCCGGCCCAGACCCCGGCAGTGGTGACGATCGCTCCCAGGGCGGCCCAGCCGATGCGCTGCGGCTGACCGGTCGCGAGGGCGACCGCGACCAGGGATGCTGCTCCCAAACCCGAGGCGACGCCCAAAGCGCCGGGGATCGCCTCGTCGTCGAACGACGTGCCCGCGGCGGCGATCGACGCCGCGGCCACCACCAGAAGTGAGGGCAGGGCCGGCAACGAGGTCCGAGCCCACGCCAACCCGAAGAAGACGAGACCCGTGGCCAGCTCGACGAAGGGGTACCTCGGTGAAATGGGTGCACCACAGTGCCGGCATCGAGCCCTGAGGACCACCCAGGAGACCAGCGGGACGTTCTCGGCCGCCCCGAGTGGTGCGGCGCACGCCGGGCAGTGTGACGCGGGGCGGACGACCGACATCGATCGGGGCAGCCGGTAGATGACGACGTTGAGGAACGACCCGATGACCAGACCGAAGAGGCTGATTCCGATGACCGTCAGCGCCCATCGGGCCGTTGCCGGTGTCATCGATCCGGGACTGTAGCTCTTGGCCCGCAGGTGAGGGACCCAGCTCTCGGCGCACGGAAGGTGGGTCTTCCACCGGGTCATGATCAGAGGTATCGTAGGAAGCATCGATTGAAGCGGGATGCCCCGATGCGAACTCGGTCGCCAGATGGCGGACAAGGCACGGGATACTATTCTCGGAGGCGAGGGGCCTATGGTGGCCCGCCAGCCGCTGGTGAATGGACGTAGGTTGCGGGTGCAAAGGTTCGGGCGGAGAACCGACTGAGGGGGACGAGGATGGGCGACGGCGCCGAGGAGAGTGCCCGGCGGCTTGCCGAGCAGCACGGGCTTCGGTTCGTGGATCTCACGCAGTCTGCCATCGCGCCCGGTGCCGCGACCTTGCTCCCGGAGAACGTCGCCCGACGTCATCGCGCCGTCCCGATCGGCCGGCGATTGGGGACTCCCGTCATTGCCGTGTCCGACCCGGGAGATCTCTTCGCGATGGACTCGCTGCGTACCAGCGTCGGTCGGGAGTTCGTCGCGGTCGTCGCCATTCCCGAACAGGTGGATCGAGCGATTGGCCAGCTCTACTCCACCTCGGAGCATGCAGGTGAAGACGAGGACAGCGCAGGTGCCGACGAAGGAGCGACCGAGTCTTCCAACGAGACTGCGGACGGTGCCGAAGGCGACCTCGGCAGTGCCGATCTCGGCGGTTCTACCCCGGGTGACGCTGGCGTATCCCCGGAGGTCGAGGCCGAGGTCGAGCATGTGGCATCGGCTGTGGCCGTCGACGATTCGCTCGAGGCCGAAGCATCGTCGCTCGACCTCGAAGAGCTCAAGACCGAGATTGGCGGCACGCTCTCGCCGGACGACCTCGCCGAGATGGACGGGTCGCTGACGCTCGGCGACACACCCGCGCCGGAGGACGAAGGCGCGGGTGCAGGGAATGACGCCGTTCTGGACGCTGGAATTCCGGGCGAGGCTGACGCAGGGGCGATGGAGCTTGGAGCCCTGGAGTTGGAGGCAGACGCCGATGCAGCCGTTGGGAACGGGAACGGGCACTCTGCCAACGGTCGAGCCAAGGGAAACCGCGGCCGTAGCCGCAAGGGCGGCGCAGATGTCGAGGAGGCCGAGGAGGCCGAGAGCGACGGCGTCCTTGCCGCGAGTGAAGCGGTCGCGGGGGGATCCGACGATGGTGCGCTTGCCGACGTCGGAGAGGAAGCGCTGCCGGAGTACGCCCAAGCCGTGGGGGGTGAGGACACAGCGGGTGCCGACGCCGCGGCGGAGGACGGTTTTCTGACCGAAGAAGACCCCGGCGTCCTCGCCGCTGCGCCCGCCACGTCGCTCGAAGAATCGCTCCGTGAGATCCTCGCCCCGCCGCCACGTCCGGAGTGGCCCCAGCCTGGAGTTGAGCCCCAGGACCAGGAGGCCTACGCGTCGCTCGGTGGCGACGCGGCCGCGGCGTCGGGTGATCAGTCCGGTGCCGCGTTCGACGGCGACGTGCCTCCGGCGCCCGAGGGCTACGGGGTCGTCGATGCCGCCAGTGCGCTGCCGGCGTCGATCGCGTTCGGACCGCCGCTGGCGAGGGTGCTGGTGGAGTCGGGACGAGTCACGGTCGAAGAGATGGAGAACGCCCTGCGCGAGCACCAGGCGACCGGGGAGTCGCTGGCCCGCTACCTCTACAACCGCCACATGGCCACCGAGGAGGACCTCGTCCGAGCGATGGCCCAGGAGGTCGGCCTCGAGTTCGTCGACCTCGACAAGATCTCCGTCGACACCTCGGCTGCGGGCCTCATCCCCGAGTCCGTCGCTCGGCACCACATGGTGCTGCCGATCAAGATAGAGCGCGGCGTACCGCTCGTGGCAATGGCCAACCCCACCGACGTGTTTGCCATGGACGACCTGCGGACCATCATGGGGAGGAACTTCACGCCGGTCGTCGCCACGCGTTCGCAGATCGCCCACCACCTGCGGCAGTTCCAGAACGTCGGGGCCGACGTGGAGGGCGTGGCTCTCGACGCCGCCAGCGACATGACGACCGGGGCGAGCGCGGGGTTCGAGCTGGAGAGCCTCCAGGCCGTGGTGGAGGACGCGCCGATTGTCCGCTACGTCAACCTCCTCATCCTCCAGGCACTCAACGAGCGGGCTTCGGACATCCACATCGAACCGACGCCGAAGCGGCTGCGCATCCGCTTCCGGATCGACGGGGTGATGCATGACGCGACCTCCGCCTCGTCTTCCATCCACCAGGCGGTCGTGAGTCGTTTGAAGGTGCTCGGCGAGATGGACATCACCGAGCACCGGGTCCCCCAGGAGGGGCGCGTGTCCCTGTCGGTGAGCGATCGCCAGATCGACCTGCGCCTGGCCACCTTGCCGTCGATGTTTGGCGAGACCTGCGTTATGCGGCTCCTCGACAAGTCGGCCAGCATCCGCACCTTGCCCGAGCTCGGGTTCTTCTCCGACACCTTGGAGAGGTACGCCCGGGCATACAAGCACCCCTACGGGGTGATCCTCGTGACCGGTCCGACCGGCGCCGGCAAGACCACCACCTTGTACGCCACGCTCCAAGAGGTGGTGACCAAGGAGAAGTCGGTGGTGACGGTGGAAGACCCCGTCGAGTACCAGATCGACGGCATCACCCAGGTCCAGATCAACAAGAAGGCCGGTCTGCATTTCTCGACCGCGTTGAAGTCGATCCTGCGGGCAGACCCCGACGTCGTGCTCATCGGGGAGATCCGTGACGCCGACACGGCGACCATCGCCATGGAGGCGGCGCTCTCTGGTCACCTGGTGTTGTCGACCCTGCACACCAATTCGGCGAGCGCCACGCCGCTCCGTCTGACCGAGATGGGCATTGAGCCGTTCCTGGTCACCTCCGCGCTGAGCTGCGTGCTCACCCAGCGGCTGGCCCGGATCCTCTGCGAGCACTGCAAGGAGCCGTACGAGGCGTCGGAGAAGGACTTCTTCTCCGCCGGGTATCACGACACAGATATCGAAGATCTGGACATCTCGACGCTGTACCGTGCTGTCGGATGCCGGAGCTGCAGCCACACCGGTTACCTCGGGCGGGCGGTCCTGTCCGAGGTGATGACACTGACCGAGGAAATTGACAGGATGATCATCGAGCAGGAGTCGATTGTGAATATCGAGAGGATGGCGGTCGAGCAGGGCATGCGCACCCTTCGCCGTGATGGTCTGCGCAAGGCGTTGAGTGGAGAGACGACGCTCGAAGAAGTGCTGCGGGTGGTCGTATGAGCCCCGTGTCCGCAGCATCGAGGACCGAGTGGTCGCGCCGGCTGGCCCGCGCGCTCGTGAGCGGCGGCTACGTGACCGACGACGTGCTGGCCCCCCTGCTGGCCGAGTCCTCCCAAGCGGGCATGCCGCTGGCCCGCCTGCTCATCGCCCGGGGAGTGGTGACGCCTCCGGTGGCCGTCAACACCCTGGCCCAGCTCGCCCGGTTGCCGGTCATCGACCTTCAGGCAGAACCGCCGGCTCCCGAGGTGGCAAACCTGATCCCCGCCTTGCTCGCCACTGACCACCAGGCCGTGGCCGTGCGCGTGGTGGGAAGCCAGGCAGTCGTGGCCTTCGCCGAGCCGCCGGAGCCGGCCGACGTCAAGTCGCTTGGCGACCTCGTCGGCTTCGAGGTGGTGCCGGTCTTGGCCGACCCGGTGGTCATCGGGAGCCTGATCGGTCCTGGGGGAGGTGGCACCTCGCCTGCGACCGGGGCCACCGCTGGCGCCGGCAACGGCGCGGGCGCGCCTGGAACGGGTTCCCATGGCGAGCACGGCGGGGGATCGAGGCCGCAGGGTACGCCCTCGGCCGGGTCGAGCCGGGCCCAAGGGGTCACCGACACCCCCTTGCACGTGGACGACCTGCTGCGCTACGCGGTGAGCATCGGGGCCTCGGACCTGCACCTCACGGCCAACATGCCTCCCACCGTCCGCCTCCACGGGGCGCTGCGGCCGATGGAGGACGTGGACCCGATCGACAACAACACGCTCCGGGACATGATCTTCGGGATCCTGCCCCAGACCCAGCGCGAACGCTTCGAGGCCGAGCACGAGCTCGACACGTCGCACACGATCGCCGGGGTGGGGAGGTTCCGGGTGAACGTCTGCCTCCAGCGAGGCTCGATCGCCGTCGCGCTGCGCCCGATCCCCCACGAGATCCCCGAGTTCGACACCCTGGGGCTGCCGTCGGCCATCCGATCCTTCACCGAGCTCCGCCGGGGGCTGGTGCTCGTCACCGGTCCGACCGGCTCGGGGAAGTCCACCTCGCTCGCGTCGCTCATCGACATCATCAACCGCTCCAAGCCCCTGCACATCGTCACCGTCGAGGACCCGATCGAGTTCCTGCACGGGCACAAGCGGTCGGTCATCAGCCAGCGTGAGGTGGGCGCCGACACGGCGTCGTTCTCCGAGGCGTTGCGCCGGGTCTTGCGGCAGGACCCCGACGTGATCCTGGTAGGCGAGCTGCGGGACCTCGAGACCATCGCCACGGCGCTTACGGCGGCCGAGACCGGCCACCTGGTCTTTGCGACCTTGCACACCCAAGATGCCCCGTCCACCATCGACCGGATCATCGACGTGTTCCCACCGAACCAGCAGGACCAGATCCGCATCCAGCTCGGGTCCTCCCTCCAGGGCGTGGTCACCCAGCAGCTCGTCCCGACGGCGTCGGGCGACGGGCGGTGCGTCGCTGCCGAGGTGCTGGTCTGCACCACCGCGATCCAGAACCTCATCCGAGGGGCGAAGACCCACCAGATCTACTCGCTCATGCAGACCGGTGGGCAGTACGGGATGCAGACGATGGACCAGAGCCTGGCCACCTTGGTCCACCAGCAGGTCATCACCCAAGGGGTGGCGATCGACCGCTGCCGGAGCGAAGAGGACTTCCGCAACCACTTGAGGGGGGTGTGACCCTTGACGGAGATCACAGCACGGGAAGGCCGGATAGCCGTCCGGCACGAGGAGGACTGAGATGGCGACGACGTTCGACTACAAGGTCCGCGACCAGACGGGGAAGCTGATCCAGGGAAAGCTTGAGGCCGACAGCATGCCGGTCGTCGTCGCCCGTCTGCGCGAGATGGGCTACCTGCCGGTCTCGGTGACGCCGGTGACGGGAGGGACGCTCTCGACCGAGATCGTCATCCCCGGCCTGACCGACCGCATCAAGCCCAAGGAAGTGGCGGTGTTCACCCGCCAGTTCGCGACGATGGTGGACTCGGGGCTCTCGATCAGCCGGGCCCTGGCGGTCCTCGCCAACCAAGTGGAGAACAAGTACCTCGGGCAGAAGCTCTTGGAAGTCCGGAACGACGTCGAGGCCGGGTCCACGCTCTCGGCGGCCCTGGCCAAGCACCCCAAGGTGTTCAACACCCTGTACACGTCGATGGTCCAAGCCGGAGAGATCGGCGGATCCATCGACACCGTGCTGAAGAGCGTCGCCACCCAGCTCGAACGCCAAGTCGACCTGAACCGGAAGATCCGGGGCGCCATGACCTACCCGGTCGTGGTCATCTGCGTCATCGGCCTCATCTTCTTGGCCATGATGATCATCATCGTCCCCATCTTCAAGAGGCTGTTCAAGACGCTCGGGGGACCGCTTCCTGCGCCGACGCTCGCCCTCATCAAGGTGTCGAACACGCTCGCGAGCTGGCGGGTCGGCATCGTGATCCTCGTGGTGATCATTGCAGTCATGCTGTTCCGCCGCTGGATCAAGACCGAGAACGGGCGGTACAAGTGGGACACCTTCAAGCTGAAGCCTCCCATCTTCGGTCCTTTGGCCCACAAGGCGGCGCTCAGCCGGTTCACCTCGACCCTCTCGTCGCTGCTGGCGGCCGGCGTGCCGGCCATGGAGGCGCTGGACATCGTGGGCCAGGCCGCGGGCAACGCCGTGCTCGCCAAAGCGGCAATGGAGACCAAGGCAGCAGTACGTGAGGGCAAGCCCTTCAACGAGCCGATGCGCTCAAATGACGTGTTCCCTCCGCTCGTCGTCCAGATGGTGGAAGTCGGCGAGCAGACCGGTGCCCTCGACGAGATGCTGCAGCGTGTGTCGGACTTCTACTCGGGTGAGGTGGACCAGACGGTGGACAATCTCACCTCGATCCTCGAGCCGCTGCTGGTGGTGATGATGGGCACCGTCGTCGGGACGATCATCATCTGCCTCTACCTACCGATGTTCGACTACATCAAGCTCATCGGCTGAGGGACCGACGTCACCCGGTACCGCTGCTGCGACAGCAGGTGGCGTGTCCGTGATCGCCGGTGAGGCGTGCTGTGGGTACGTCAGCGCGACATCCGGCGAAGCGGCCGGAGGGATCGTCGCTGGAGATGGAAATGTCGAGGGGGAACAAGTCTCGGCGCGACGAGCACCGGGCTGAGGAGGAGATCATCCCCTGATACCCCTGACCCCGGGATCTGACGGAGGGGAGGAGCGCGCGGCACTTGCGTATCGGTCGCCGTCCGAAGCTCTGCCCCATGCGCCATCCAGCGGTCCGCGCGCCTTGACGTCCGGCATGGCGTCCGGCCCGGCGGTCGCGCCCGTGTCGGGGCCTGCTCCGGTACCTGCATCGGCGTCCGCCGCGGAACCTGCGACAGAGTCTTCACATGGTCGTCGTTCTTCGGGGTGGAAGCACAGAGTGTGGCGTTTCGTGCGGAGGAGCTGGCCAGTCGTGCGGTGGCTGGTCGGGGTCGGCCTCCTCGTGCTGGCCGTCGACGTCCTCGCCGGCCACCGTGGGGAGCTGAGCGGGTTCGGGGCGGTGCTGGGTCACCTGCGTTGGTGGTGGCTCGTCCCGGCCGTGCTGGTCGAAGCGGCTTCGGTCGTGGCATTCGCCGGCGTGCAGTACCGGCTCCTGCGAGCCGGGGGCCTCGATCCACCTGCCGCGCCGCTGCTGGGAATCACCCTGGCCTCCCAAGCCATCACCAATTCCCTTCCCGGGGGCCCGGCCCTGGCTGCCGTCTACGGGTTCCGCTGGTACCGGCGGCTGGGTGCCGACGACGAGATCGCCGCCTGGGCGCTGGTCGGGTCGGGCGTCGCTGCCGCCCTCTCGCTGGCGCTGGTGGCAGCGATCGGGCTCGTGCTGGCGACCGAGGAGGGTGCCTCCTTGGACCTGGTGCCCGTCGTGGCCGGGGTGCTGGTCGCAGCACTCGCGGCCGGAGCGCTGTTCGTCTACGAGCGGCCGCTCGCCATCGCGGTCCGCTGGGCGCTTCGCACGACGCGGCGGGTGACCGGACGACCGCGAGGAGATCTCGAGGCACAGATCAACGCAATAGTGGCAAGGGTCACCGTGGTGCGCCTCGGATGGAGAGCGGCGACCGCGGTCGTGGGATGGGGGCTGGTCAACTGGCTGACCGACTGCGGGTGCTTTGCCTTCTCCTTCTTGCTGGTGGGAGCTGGGATCCCCTGGAAAGGCCTGCTCCTGGCCTATGGCGCCGGGCAGCTCGCGGCCAACCTGCCCATCACCCCCGGCGGCCTCGGAGCGGTCGAGGGCAGCATCACCATCGCGCTGGCGTACTTCGGTGGCGCCCACGTCTCCACGGTGGACGCGGTCCTCGTCTACCGGCTCATCAGCTTCTGGGCAGAGCTCGTGCTCGGATGGATGGCATGGGCCTGGGGCGCCTGGGGCGTCCGCCGCGGTCGCTGGCCGCGCCAAGTCTACACCCCGGCGGCGGCTCCATGACCCGGTACCGTCGAACGATGGATCGAGAGCGAGTCGCCGGGGTCGTGGCCGGGATCCTCGTCGCGGCATCCCTACTGGCCGGATGCACGTCGGTGCGAAACGACCTCGGCACGTCGAGCAGCGTATGCTACGGCGCACTTCCGGCTGCCACCCAGGCGCTCCACGGCCAAGGCCGACTCGACGGCGTTCGGCTGGCAGCCGTCTCCTCGCTCAGGCGCAGCGCCCCCCACCTCTACCGCGCGGCCCTCGCCTATGGAAGCCATGATGTGACGCGGGTGTGTCTCGTGGCTTTCACCGGCACCTTTCACTCCGGTGACGTGGACCGCCCGATCGGCCATCCCGCCGGGCACATCGCTGTGGTCGAGCTCGAGTACCCTGGCAACCGCGTGGTGGCGACCCTTCTCGTGACCAGAGCCCCGATTCGGTTTGGCCACAGCCATCTGGAGATCCCGTGAGCAGCGTCGATCGGCTCGAGCGGCTCGCCGACCTCGTCCTGGTCCTGATGGGCTCGGCCCGGCCGATGACCCTGGACGAGATCGCACATGAAGTGCCCGGCTACCCCGCGTCCCATGAAGCCCGGCGGCAAGCCTTCGAACGGGACAAGCGCGTGCTCCGAGAGGAAGGCATCCCTATCCGCACCGAACCGCTGGAAGGGCCCGAGCAGTTCGGCTACCGCGTGGACCCCGACTCGGTGTACTTGCCCGACCTGGAGCTGTCACCGGCAGAGCAGTCAGCGCTGCACTTGGCCGTCGCAGGGGTGGAGCTCGGCGACGCGACCGGGCGCGACGCGACGGGGCGCGACGCGCTCATCAAGCTCGGAGCGTACGGTGTCGCTGAGCCCCGACCGCTCGTGGCATTGCCAACTGACGGTACGTTGCCGGTGCTCTTCGATGCGCTGCGAAAGCGTGCCGAGCTCTCGTTCGGCTATCGCGGACGGCGGCGTTCGGTGGCGCCTGGCGAGCTGCGCTTCCACCTCGGCTACTGGTACCTGGTGGCCTGGGATCCCCAGGCCGACGGGGTGCGGACGTACCGGGTGGACCGCATCGAGGGCAGCCCGGAGGCCGGTGCGCCGGGGAGTGGCGAGCCCCCAGCCGGGTTCGACGCCGCTGCCGTCACGATCGATGGACCTTGGCGACCTGCCGCCGGGGGTGGAAGCGACGTGGCGGTCCTCGTCGACGGGATCGAGGCGCCTCAGGTGATTGCCGAGGTGGGCGAGCAGGCCATCGTGGAACGACGCTCGGACGGTTCGGTGCTCCTGCGCGTCGGCGTCGTCAGCGAAGCCGCCACCCGTTCATGGATTCTTGGGCTCCTCGACCACGCCGAAGTGATCGGGCCGGCGCCGGCGCGAGCGTCGATCGTCGAGTGGCTCGGCGACATCGCCAGGCAACGCCGAGGCGGGACCGTGCCGACCGAAGATGGGATCACCGGCGACGCGGACGGGGACCGCCCGGACGTGGCAGACGACGGCGTCCCGGGGGCGCAGCAGGCGGGGGCGCAGCAGGCGGGGCGGATGAGCTCGCGGGTTCGGCTCAGGCGGCTGCTCGCCATGGTGAGCTGGCTTGGGAAGGTGGGAGAGGCGCCCGTAGCCTCGGTCGCCGAACGGTTCTCGATGACCGAGGACGACGTGGTGCGAGAGCTGGAACTGGCGGCGTGTTTCGGCGTGCCCCCGTACACGCCCGACACGCTGCTCGAGATCGTCGTCACCGACGGGTCGGTCCATGCCTTCCTTCCTGCTGCGCTCGCGCGACCGCGGCGGCTGACCGCTGCAGAAGGGTTCGCATTGGCTGCAGCGGCTCGGAGCATCCAGGCGGTGCCGGGTGCGGATTCCGACGGGGCCCTCGCGACCGCCCTTGCCAAGCTCGAGACGGCATTGGGCAACCAGCCGGGGCTGGTCGTCGACCTGGACGACCCCCGTTTCCTCTCCGACGTGCGACGGGCCGCAGACGACGGCGATCGTCTCTCGATCACCTACCACTCGGCGTCCACCGACGAGACCGCAGTTCGCACTGTCGACCCGCTGGCCGTGACGTCGATCCAGGGCCGCTGGTACCTCGATGCCTACTGCCACCGCGCCGAAGAGACGCGGCGGTTCAGAGTCGATCGCATCTCCTCACTCGAGGTGGTCGGCTCCCGCCGCCGATCCCCCGGCCTTCGAGTGGCAGACGAACGTTCTGCGGTACGGGCCGTCACCAACAGCGAAGCCTTCATCCCTGGACCCGGAGCAGTGAAAGTCCGTCTCGTGCTCGAGCCCGACGCGCAGTGGGTGGTCGATGCGGTCCCGGTGCTGCACCGTCGTGAGCTGGCCGGAGGGTCGGCCGAGGTCACGCTGGCCGTCGGAGGGACGGCGTGGCTGGAGCGGCTCCTCCTCCAAGGAGGTCCCGGGGCGACGGTGGTGGCCCCGTCCGAGATGAGCACCCTCGGCCCGGCCGCGGCCGAGAGGATCTTGCGCCGCTATGGTGTGTGAAATAGCATGAAAGACCATAGAGTTGGTCGAAAGAGCGCGAAGGGACCCGATTGCTCCATGTCAGCCGCCTGGCCGACCGAAGGGGGGAGTACTACACCGCCGAGCTGGAGGCCGACCTCGGTGTGAAGTCGCCGGCTCGCTGGGTCGGCCAGGGCGCGGTCGGCCTCGGTCTCGTGGGCGAGCCGTGCCCGGGTGAGCTGGGCGAGATCCTGTCGGGGTCGATGCCTCCTCACGGTCGCCGCCTGGTCACCCAGCGGGGTCACGTGTGCGGGTTCGACCTCACGTTCACGGCACCGAAGTCGGTCAGCATCGTGGCCGGGATCGGTACACCGGATCTGTGCACCCTCGCGGTGGCCGCCCACGACGAGGCGGTCGCCGGGGCGATGGACTACGTGGAACGTCGTGCTGTCGCGGTCCGGCGCGGGAGCGGCGAATCGAGGTCCGTGCAGGCGGTCGACGGCGTCGTGGCGGTGGCGTACACCCACGGGGTGAGCCGGGCGCTCGACCCCCACCTGCACACTCACGTCGTCGTCGCGAACATGGGCCACGGCGAGGACGGACGCTGGTCGGCGCTCGACAGCCGTGGGATCTACGCGCATGCCCACGCGGCCGGACGGCTCTACGACGCCTCCCTTCGCTACGAGCTCTCCCGCACTGCCGGCGCCACGTGGATCCTCAGGTCATCGGGCATCTTCGACCTGGCCGGGATCGGCCCCGAGCTCATCGGGACCTACTCATCTCGCGGGGCAGAGATCCGTTCAGACGTGGCCCAGTGGCTTGGAGCGCGAGGAGGGGGTCGTCCGGCGTCACGGCGGGTCGAGCGGACGGCGTGGGCGGCGACCCGCGATCCGAAAGTACCGGTTCGTACAGCTGCCCTCCTCCGTACCCATTGGCAGCACATGTCCATGACAGCCGAGATCGACCTGGCCTCCCTGCGGGCCGCTGGCGAGAGCCCGCAGCGCTCCCCGTCGCTCGACGAGTATCGCTTCGCCGCGTCCTTGGGCAGCTCGCCCCACTCGACTGCGGCGCGCCGCGACGTGGTGGCGGCATGGGCGGGTGCCCTGGCGCCGGGTGCCCCAGCACGCAACATCGAAGCCTGCGCCGACCGGCTCACCGCCTGGTCGGGAGGCGTCGGGGTCGCCGAGGCCCGCCGTCCGATGGCCGGGCTGCTCCCGGCAGCGTTCCACCTGCGTGCACTTGGAGCGAGACCGGGACACCCCGACGCGCTCGACGTGTGGATGAAAGGTGTGTCAGCAATCGACGGCTACCGCAAGCGTTGGCCGGCCCAAGGCGTGCGGAGCGCGGAGGACTTCGACCGACCGCTTGCGTTCACCGACATGTCGGCGATGCCGTCGCAGCGCTTGGCCGATCACCTGGCGACCATGCGGGTCGTCGACGATGTCCGGCGGCGGCTCGGCCGGAGCACCGATCGCAGCCGAGACAGCCAGTCACTGGCTCTCGGGCGCTGAGGACCGAGCGACGCGGCCAGCAGGCGGCGACAGTCGACGAGCGAGACGCGCCTCAGCGCCCGCGGGCGTCGGAACTACGCTCGCGCGCCGCCAATGCCAACGACGCGTCCAAGTTCCGAGCGCGCGGATGGGCCTCGACAAGCTCTCGCCACGGAGAGGATGCGTAGGCCGGGATGAGCTCGATCCATCCCATCCGATTTCCGGCGTCAACTGCCAGGGCCCAGCCTTGGGCACCGCGTGCGATGACGTCGACGGGCAGCCGCGGTCGGTGGATCGTCGCCACGCTCACCGATGGATGCACCCTCCCATCAGGTCCCCGGCTGCTCCCGACGGTCCTGGTCGCGATCTCCACGTCACCCGCAACAGCAGAGAGCGCTTCGAGGGTGCGCACGTCTGCGATGCCGCCAAAGACGATCGTGGCGCCGAAGAGCGAGACGAACGCGTCCGCTTGCTGCCCCCAGCGAGAACGCGCTTGCGAGAGGTCCTGGAGGCAGGCCAAGGTGAGCAGCCCCTGACCGGCTCCTTCGCTCACGATCGCCGGCAGGTCGGGCAGCGGTGCGATGTTCGCCACCTCGTCGAGTGCCAGGAGAACTGGCGATCCCGCCGAACACCCCACGCCTCGTGCGTAGGCGGCGTCGCGCACCTCGGAAAGGAGCCCCACGACGAGTGGTGCGAAGAGGCGTTGCCTGCTCCCGGTGGCGCACACGTAGAGCGTGTTCGCCCCTTCACAGAACGCGTCGGCATCGAGGAACGGCGGTTCGGTCGATGCCACGGCAGCGCGAGAGCGGTAGGCGCCGAGGACGCCCGAAGCCGTCGACCAGATGCCCGATTGCTCTCGCTGGTCGGTCATGAGGATGCCCGAGAGGACGTCGGTCGGCGGCGAGGGATCGCCACACCTCTCGGCCAATATCGCAAGTGCCTGGGAACCGTCGTGGCGGTCCACCCAGTGCAGGACGTGGGACATTGGCTCGCCACCCAATGCAGCCGCGTGGAGGAGGGGTGCGAGCAGTGACACCGAGCGCTCCGTCCAGTGTGCCTCACCGGACGCGCCACGCTCGCGTCCGGCGTGCGCCGCGGCGGACATCGAATCTGCCATCATGAGGGCGCCATCCCACGTCGCAGCGGCGTTCACCGGAGACCAGCCCACGCGGCGGACACCTGGAGGGCACTCCACCTCGCCGCCGGGATCGTAGAGCAGGACCCATCCTGCGTCGGCTCTGGCGGCCGCGGTCTGCCGGAGCACGTCGGGCTTGGTCGAGGTGGAGACGACAGCTCCTGGGGCGGCAAGCACGTTGGGCACGACCACGCACGTGGTCTTGCCGGATCTCGAAGGGCCGAGGACCAGGGTCGAGCGTTCTGCTCCGGCCCAGGCCCACCCCCCGGCCCCCCGCCCGAGGTAGATGCCGCCTTCTGCCGCGGCTCGACGGACCAGCACCGCTTCCAAGGCCACGCCGGCAGAGGAGCTGTTTCCCGCGGCCGGTGGAGAATCGAAAGTCATAGGCGTGACACGACGATCGCCGGCGCTCTTCATCGCGGCGCGTGCACGAGCGCAGCGCGGCGCATCTCGCAACCTTTGGCTTCTGCCCGAACGGTCACGCTCGCCAATCGCATCTTCGAGCACGCGACATGTCGAACGCAACAATCGTCGTGATCCGCGCCGACGTGTTCCGATACCTCCGAAATGCACGACGCGCGAAAGAATGCTTGACCTGAGCGCTGCCACGCACTGTGATGGTGTGCAACCCAATTCACTGCGGAGGATACGTGAAGGTGAACGTGGTGTGCCGTCGCCAGTGTGAGAAGTCGGTGGAACATCACACAGAACGGTCGCGCTGCACTCGCCGAGCGCAGTCGTCCATGGTGGAAAGGGTTGTCATGTTCGCGATCGACGGCACTGCGGAGGCCAGAGGCTCTGTGGTGTCCAGCGGTTGGGGACTTGGCTTCCATGTAGGCGGTGCAGCGATGCGGATGCCGTCCCCGTTGCGGGACGGTGTGCCGCAGGCTTCATCTCAAGTCAAGAATGACACTCCTAGGGAGGTGCACCTGTGGCGATAGCCGCGAAGAAGCGAGCCCCAGCCAAGAAGGCGGTGAAGCGGGCTCCGGCAAAGAAGGCAGCCAAGCGGACCGTGAAGAAGGCGGTGAAGC
>JAJYZN010000048.1 GCA_021799915.1 Actinomycetes bacterium | reverse complement strand
CCGGCACTGCGCCCACAAGGTTAGCCGACCGCACCGCCCTGCCACCACCGCCACGCTCGCAGGGCACGACCCCCCGGCGAGCGGTAGTTTGGCCTCGACGTTGCCGGGACAGTGGTCGGCGATGGAAGCAAGCCGGGATTGAGGCACGCTGGGGTGGAGCTTCGCCGGGCGGGCCGCAAATGACGCTGGGAGGCGCTTTGGACCAGGTGATTCTCGTCACGGGGGCCTCGGCGGGGATCGGCCTGGCCTGTGCCGATCGCTTGACGCGTCCGGGCCGAGTGGTGATCGGCGCCAGCCGGAGGGGGACGTCGCCCGGAACAGGCGGGTGGACGCCGATGGTGATGGATGTCGACCGGGACGGCTCGGTAGCCGACGGGGTGGCCGACATCGTGGCCCGCCACGGCCACCTCGACGTCGTGGTGGCGTGTGCCGGATGGGGTCTGGCCGGGCCGGTGGAGCTGACGCCCATCGAAGATGCCAGAGCCCAGCTGGAGACCAACTTCTGGGGCGCCGTCCGCCTGGTCCAGGCCGCGTTGCCGTCGATGCGCGCCCGGGGAGGGGGCCGGATCGTCCTCATGAGCTCAATCGGTGGGGTGGTGGCCATTCCGTTCCAGGCCTTTTACAGCGCCAGCAAGTTCGCCATGGAGGGCTTCGCCGAGGCCCTGGCCTACGAAGTGGCGCCATTCGGCATCCACGTGACCTTGGTGGAGCCGGGGAACGTGCGGACGGAATTCACGGCCCGCCGGCGGACGGTCGGCGATGCCGTGCCCGCAGACGGCTGGTCCCCCGAGGGCGGTTCCGAGGAGAGCAGGTCCGGTGGGGAAAGGTCCGACGCACCAGCACCCGGAGACTCGGCGCCCTACCGCACTGCCCTTCGGCGGGCCGTCGGCGTGATGGAGGCCGACGAGGCCGGCGGGGTGGCACCCGAGGCCGTGGCCCGGGTCGTCGAGCGGGTACTGCAGTACCCGCGGCCTCCTCGCCACGTCTCGGTCGGAAAGTGGGACGAGCGGGTCGGGATCCTGGCCCGCCGGGTACTGCCCTACCGGATGTTCGAACGGGCGGCCAAGGGGAGCCTGGGCGTCTGAGCGACGACGGGACCCGGGTCAGTATGTCGGGAGGTCTTCTGACCACCCACTACCCTGGGCAGCGTGCGGCGAGACTCGGGAGCACCCATCCTCATCCTCTGCCTCTTGGTCGGGCTGGCCGTCGGAGCGGCCGTTCTCGGGCTGCGTCAGGCCCCCCCGGGCGCCGACTTGGCCGTGCACAACGCCGCCGGTGAGACGCTCGCCGCCCCGAGCCTCTCCGCTGTCTACACGTCGGCTTCGGGATCCGAAGTCGTCGGCGTCGCGTACCGGGCACCCGCTCAGGCCGTCGAGACGCTGATCAAGGGCGGGCCGATCGGCACGCCGCACCAGGTCGCTCACGTCACCGGTAAGAAGGCGCTGGGCGCCCTGGGCCCAGTGGACCAACTGCTGAAGGTCGACGGTTTCATCTCTCACGGCTCCACCTATGTCGGCTCGGAGCCGGTCTCCTCGCTCGTCACAGCCACCGAGGCCCGCCAGGTCTCGGGGTCCATCCGCTTCGCAGTGACCGTGCACGGCGGCTACGTGGTCAAGGTGGTCGAGCGGGAAATTGTGACCACGCCGGCTGGCTCGGAGACCGGGGGTGGCACCTACCGGATCGACTCGATCGCCGGGCAACGGGTGACGTCGGGCTGATCGGGGAGGGAACGTGGGTCGGATCGGCACCGGAAGGCCGAACGTGCTGTCGGCGGGTGTCGTGCCGTCCTACCGGGGGTCGAGGTGTCCGACGACGTCGCCCTGACTGGCAGCCATCCGACGTCGCAGGATGCCGGCGATGCGGTCCCGGTGCCAATTTGCATCTCCGAAGGACACCTGGTCCAGTTGCGCCCTCTTCAGGTAGAGGTGCGTATCGTGCTCCCAGGTGAACCCGATGCCACCGTGGACCTGTAATCCCGATGCCATCACCCGGCGGGACGCGTCGGAGCACCAAGCTTTGGCCATGGAGGCCGCCAGCGAGGCATCCGGGTCTGTACACGAGGTGCACCAGGCGGCGTAGTAGACCGCAGACCTCATTCCCTCGACATCAACCAGGGCATCAGCCAGGCGGTGCTTGACGGCCTGAAAGCTGCCGATGGGACGACCGAATTGGATGCGGTCGCGGGCGTAGTCGACCGTCATCTCGAGGACCCTCTCGGCAGCACCGAGCATTTCGGCGGCCGCTCCGGTGACCGCTCGGTCCAAGAGGCGTGCCACCGCCGGTCGGCCGCCGAGGTAGATCGCCGGCGTCCGGTCAAGATCCAGCCATCCCAACTCACGGGTCCGGTCCATAGCCGACACCGGTGCCGGCCGCCCGGTGGCTCCCAGGTCCACGGCGTAGAGAGCGTCGTCGGTGACCACGACCGCCACCGACGCCGAGGGACCGTAGAGCACCGGATCCGGTCGCCCAGACAGGAGCGGCCGGTCGCCAGCCCTGGCGGGTTCGGATACCTCGACGGCACCGGGTCGGGCCGACCAGGCCACGCAGCCCACTGCATCCCCAGCCGAAAGGGCCGTCCCCCACGCGGTGAGCCTCGGGTCGTCGCCCCCGCACTCGTCGGCGGCGCCCGACAGGGCCCCGAGTGCCAGGAGGGATGGCAGGAAGGGCACCGGTGCCACCCGGCGACCGATCTCCTGGCACAGCACGGCGACTTCCACCATGCCGAGTCCCAGTCCCCCCTCGGACTCTGGACGCTCGACCGCCGTCCAACCCTGCTCCGCCATCGCTGACCACAGCACTTCGTCGTATCCCGAGGCGGCTACCCCGGCCCTCGGTCCCACCAGCGTCCCGGTGCCCACTCGGGAGCGGAGGCGCTCGACCCAACGCGGTTGGTCCAGCAGTGCCCCAGCGGCGGTGCGGAGCGCGAGCTGATCGTCTGAAAGGTCGAAGTCCACGGTCGCCGAGTCTACGGTCCAACGTGACACGGGCGTCATGGTCCGGTCTCGCCTGTGTCATGCTGGAATGCCGATGGACCTCAGTACCACCCCCGACCAGGAAGCGTTACGGGCTGAGCTGCGCATGTGGCTCGAAGCCAACCTCCCCTGGGAGTACGGGGTCGGCCTGCCTCCCCGGTTCGAGGATCTGGCCGACGCGGTGGACTTCGGCCGGCGCTGGCAGCACGACCTGGCGGCGGCCGGGTGGGTCGGAGTCACGTGGCCGGTCGACGTCGGAGGCCGAGGCTTCGGCCCGGTCGAGAACTTCGTGGTGACCGAGGAGCTGGCGAGGGCCCGGGCTCCCGAGCTCGTGGGCCGGATCGGGATCAATCTCGTGGGTCCCACCCTCCTGGCCCATGGCACCCTCGACCAGCGTCGGCGCTGGCTCCCGGCGATCCTCTCGGCCACAGAGATCTGGTGCCAGCTCTTCAGCGAGCCCGACGCCGGGAGCGACCTGGCCTCGCTCACCACCCGGGCCGAGCCGGGGGACGGCGGGTACCTCTTGAACGGACGCAAAGTTTGGACCTCCTATGCCCAGTTCGCCGACTGGGGACTCTGCCTGGCCCGGACCGAGCCCGACGCTCCCCGTCCCCAGCAGGGAATCTCGGCGCTGGCGGTGGACATGCACGCCGACGGTGTCGAAGTCCGACCCCTGGTCCAGCTGACCGGCGAAGCCGAGTTCAACGAGGTGTTCTTCGACGATGTCTTCGTTCCCGCCGATCATCTCGTGGGGGAACGAGGGCGTGGGTGGAACGTCGCCGGCTCCACGCTGGCCCATGAGCGAGGCGTGAACCCCCGCCAGCTCGTCATCCACACCCAGCTCGTCGACGAGCTCCTCCGGCTGGCCGAGCAGAACGGTGCATTCGACGACTGGCGGCACCGCCAGGCGTTGGCCGAGACCTACACCGAGGTGCGCCTGTTCCAGCTCCACAACTGGCGTTCGCTTTCCAAGATGGCCAAGGGAGAGGACCCTGGTCCCGAGGGAAGCGCGCTCAAGCTCTACTGGAGCGAGATGTCCCAGCGCCTCCACCGCCACGCCATGGAGATCCTCGGACCGGCGGCGCCGCTGTGGCAGGGGGCCGACGAGAACCCCGGCGACGGTGCGTGGCAACGGAGCTGGCTGTACTACCAGGCGGCTTCGATCTTCGCCGGGACCAACGAGATCCAGCGCACGTTGGTGGGTGAGCGTGTCCTCGGGCTCCCCCGCGGCTGATCGGTATAGACGGGCGAAAGGGTAGCCACCATGCAGAACGGTCAGGGCTCGGTGGTCCGCTACGACGTCGAAGGCGCCGTAGCAACGGTGACGATGAACCGTCCGGCGGTGGCCAACGCCCAAGACACCGCCCTGATCGATGGGATCGACTCGGCCTTCGATCGAGCCGACTCCGACGACGCGGTCCGGGTGGTCATCCTTACCGGAGCCGGACGGCACTTCTCCGCCGGCCATGACCTCAAGTCCCTGGTGGGTCAGGAGGAGGGCGACGAGTGGATCAAGCTGCGCGAGACCCCCGAGGGCAAGTTCCACCACGAGAAGGTGATGTACTTCGACCGTTGCCGACGCATCCGCGACTTTCGCAAGCCGACCATCGCCGCAGTCCGTGGCAGCTGCGTGGCCGCCGGGCTCATGCTGGCGTGCATGTGTGACTTGATCGTCGCCGCCGACGACGCTCAATTCTCCAACCCAGTCCTGAAGATGACCGGTGCGGGAGTCGAGCTGCTGGTGGAACCCTGGGAGCTGGGAGTCCGCAAGGCCAAGGAGTTCCTGCTCACCGGGGAGACCATCGATGCCCAGGAGGCTTGGCGGCTTGGCCTGGTGAACCGGGTCGTGCCTGCTGACGAGCTCGACGCCCGGGCCATGGAGCTGGCACAGCGCGTCGCCCTCGTCCCCCCGGTGACGGCGCAGGTGGTGAAGGACTCGATCAATCACACGGCGGACCTGATGGGACTGTCCGCGTCGTGGAAGTACCACTTCATGGCTCACCACTGGATGCACAACACGGCCACGGCCCTCCAGGCGCTCGACGCCCGCCGGCAGAAGGGGTCCATGAAGGAGGTTCTGGCCGATCGGGACCGCGGCGACGTGCCGCCGCCGGGGTGACCAGCGAAACCGGGCCCCTGGCCGGAATCCGGGTCATCGATGCGGGGACCCGGATATCGGCGCCGTTCTGTGCTGGCCTGCTGGGTGAGCTAGGGGCCGACGTCATCAAGGTGGAGCTCCCCGGGGGAGGGGACTTCATGCGCACCATGGGACCCTTCGTCTCCACCAATGCCGGCAGTGACCGCGGCGACAGTGCCGACGGCCGCAACGACCACCGGAGCGACGGCGGGGGCGACGCCGGGGGCGACAGCAGTCCCGGCTACTCCCTCTCGTGGGCAGTGGAGGGTCGCGGTCGCCGAAGCGTGACGTGCGACCTGCGGACGGCCGACGGCCAGGAACTGTTCCGCCGCCTGGTCGGCCACAGCGACGTGGTCTGTGAGAACTTCCGTCCTGGGACCATGGAGCGTTGGCACCTGGGGCCCGATGACCTGGACCCGTCGGTGGTGTACGTCCGGATCAGCGTCTTCGGCCAGACCGGGCCGTACTCTCCCCGACCCGGTCTCGATCGCCTGGGGATCAGCTACGGCGGACTTCTCCACCTGACCGGAGAACCGGACCGACCTCCGGTCCGACCCGGGGTAACGGTGTCTGACTACCTGACCGGGGTGTTCGCCGCGCTGGCCGCCGTCTCGGGACTCTACGGGAGAGACCACGGCCGGGACCCGGCCAGCAGGCGCTCGGGGGCGGTCATCGACGCGCCGCTCTACGGGTCGGTGCTCAGGATCCTCGAGTGGACGCTCGCCGCCTACGATCGTCTCGGGGTCATCCGCCAACGCGAGGGGAACCGGCTCAGTCACTCTGCCCCCCTGGACAACTACCCCACCGCCGACCACTCGTTCGTCTGCATCGTCGCCGGCTCCGACGCCAATTTCGCTCGTCTCTGCCGGGCCATGGATCGCCCTGACCTGGCCGAGGACCCCCGATACGCCACGTTGGCCCAGCGGGCCGAGCGCGGTGACGAGATCAACGAAGTGGTAGCCCGATGGACGGCCCAGCTCCCCGCGGCCGAGATCGAGCGCCGGTGCGTCCAGCACGACGTCCCGGTGGGTACCGCGTACAGTGCGGCCGATATCTTCTCCGACCCTCACATGGCCGAGCGCGGTGATCTCGTGACCGTAGAGGACCCCGTCGTCGGGCCCGTCCGCCAGCAGGCCCCGTTTCCGCGTTTCACAGGGCGCCCCCCGACGGCACCCTCGGGTGCACCACTCCTCGGCCAGCACAATGCGGAGGTCTGGTGCACACTCGTCGGCCTCTCGCCCGACGAGCTGGAAGCGATGGAGGACCGGGGCGTCGTATGACCAACGCGAACCAGCCACCGACGCCCGGCCGCACGGGAACGCTGACCGTGCTGGCGGCCATGGAAGCAGAGATCCGACCCCTGGTCCGATCGCTCGCGCTGACGCCCGCCCGGGTCGGCGGAAGGCGGGCCTGGACCGGAACGGTCCAGGGGGCTCCGGTCCTCGTGGCCACCATCGGAGTCGGTTCGGCGAACGCAGCCGGGTCGACGGCGAGGATCCTCGACGCCATCGAGGTGAGCAGGGTCCTGGTCGCCGGTGTGTCCGGTGCAGTCGATCCGGCACTGTCGATCGCCGATGTCGTGGTGCCCGGTGCGGTGATCGACCGCATGTCGGGGCGCAGCTACCGACCTACGGCGCCACCTGACACCCAACCTTCGGGCACCCTCCTCACCTGTACCGGGCTCGTCACCGGAGCCGAGGAAGCCACCAACCTCCATGCCGGTGGGATCTCCCTGGTGGACATGGAGACCGCGGCGGTGGCCGCGGTGTGCGAACGCAACGACTGCCGCTGGTCGGTCTATCGGGCGATCAGTGATCGCCTCGCCGACGAATTGCTCGACGCTTCTATGATCGAGCTGTTGCGACCCGATGGCACCATCGACCGTGCCGGCGCCCTACGTCTCGTCGCCCGGCGTCCCTCACACATGCGGCGTCTCGTTCGCCTGGGGATCGATACCCGCGCCGCGATAGCTGCTCTGACCCGGAGAGTGCGAGACGACGTGCACCGTTCCGTCAGCGGGTGAGGATGCTCACTCCGGCGTTGGCCCCCCGGCCCACGGTGTGGGCCAGCGCCACCCGGGCGCCGGGGTGCTGACGATCACCAGCCTGGCCTCGGAGCTGACGGACCAGCTCGACGACCTGACCCAGGGCCGACGCCCCCAGCGGCTCGCCCTTGGAAAGCAGGCCGCCGCTCAGGTTCACCGGCAACCTCCCACCTCTGGCGGTGTCGCCCCGTCGGAGGAGATCAGCCGATCCCCCGACGGGGCACAGGCCCAGCTCCTCGTAGGAGATGAGCTCGCGGGCGGCATCGGTGTCCTGGCACTCGACCAAGTCGAGGTCGTCGGGTCCGACCCCCGCTGACTCGTAGGCCGCGGTGGCGGCCAGCGTCGACGCCGGGGGCACCGAATCGTCGGCCGTACCTGACATCGGCGTGGACTCGCTCAGCACAGGTCCGGCGAGGTGGGAGCGGAGCTCGGCCGCGGCCAGGCGGACTCGCCCGGCGGCGCGACCGGGAGCCGGCCCACCGGCGGTGAGCAGCACTGCGGCCGCGCCTTCGTTCGGGGTGCAGAGCATCCACAGGTGCAGGGGCTCGCACACCACTCGTGACGTCAGCACCGACGACGCGTCGACCTCGGTTTGGAACATGGCATCGGGGTTGTGCACCCCGTGCCGGCGGTTCTTCACGACCACCGACGCCAAGTCGTCCTTGGTCACCCCCGACGTCGTCATGAGCCGCTGGGCCCGGAGAGCGAAGTAGGCCGGAGTGGCGGCCAGACCGGCTTCCTCCTGCCAGGGCTCGAAGAACGACGACCGGATCATCCCCTTCGGCATCTTCTCGATGCCGAACACCAACACCGTGTCGTACTGCCCCGCCCGTATGGCCGACGAGGCCAGCATCAGGGCGGCGGCGCCACTGGCGCACCCGGCCTCCACGTCGACGATCGGCATGCCGGTCATGCCCAGCTTTCCCAGCACCCGGTGGCCCGAGGCGACACCACCGTAGGCAGTGCCGCAGTACGCGGCCTGGAACCCTCCCCGACCGATACCCGCCTCGGCCAGAGCGGCAGACACGGCCACGACCCCCATGTCCGAGACGCTGGTCCCGGGGAACCTGCCGAACGGGTGCAGGCCGACGCCGGCCACTTCGACCGTGGTCACGCCGGCACCGTCGGGGCAAAGGCGTAGGTGGTGACGACCTGTCCGTCGTCGCCGGTGTGCAACGTGACCACAACCGTCTCCATGGGCTGATGAGCTCGCAGCCGATCCGGGTCGGGCTCGGTGAGACGTCCGACCACCCGCGGCCCGGCGTCCAGCTCCACGACCCCGAACCCGAACGGCACGGCACCTCGGTAGCCAGGCGGGGCGGTCGTCACCGCCGTCCACGCCCACAGTCGCCCAGTTGCCGGGAGGTTCACCGGACGGCTGTCGACTTCACCGCAGTAACCGCACCGTTCCACGCGGGGGAAGGACAGCAGCCCGCACGAGTCGCACGCGCTTCCCAACAAGTGGGCAGGGGGTCCGGCGTCGAAGAGGCCGTCGTGGACCGGTACGACCGCGGCCCCCTCCGCGCCACTGGCGACCGCAGCACGGCTCACGACCCCGTCCACAGCCCGAATGTAGTGCACGACGCCTTCTTCACTCCGGTGGCGTCCGGACGGAGCACCGCACCGGCGGTGCGCACAGCCGGGTCGTGCCCCCTCCGGCCCCCCTTGACTCACGGCCCGGCGGTGCGCCCGCCACTCCGTCGTCCGATGAGACCGCGGCGACGGGTTCTGTGGTGTCGTTTCTACTCCCAACTATATGCAAAGGCAATACAATTACTTTGGGAAAACTTTCACAATCAGGGAGAACACCTGACCCTCCGTGGGGGTCATCAGTCCTCCGGGGCCCCGGGACCATCCGGCTCCGGGTCGACGAGCTGCTGGAGAGCCTTGCGGTCCACCTTGTCCATAGCCGTGAGCGGGAGCCTCTCCACCACCTGCAGCCGATCGGGGAGCTTGTACCGGGCCAGGCGGCTCTCGGCGAAGCTCCGGAGGCTCTCCAGGGTCGGCACCGGAGCGCCGGGACGGGGAACGACGACGGCCACCCCCACCTCCCCCATCACCGGGTCGGAGCGCCCGACGACGGCGACCGTCGCCACTCCGGGGTGATCGGCCAGCACGGCCTCGACCTCGATCGGATGGACGTTGTTCCCACCCCGGACAAAGCGTTCGGCGGCCCTCCCGGCCAGGCGCAGCCGACCCCGATGGTCGACCCATCCCAAGTCGCCGGTACGGACACCGCCTCGTGCTGCGAAGGCAGCAGCGGTGGCCTCCGGATCCCGCCAATAGCCGTCCATCACCGCCGGAGAGCTGAGGACGACTTCACCGATCTCGCCGGAGGGAAGGTCGGCCCCTGTCGGGTCGACGATCCTCAAGGACACGCCGGGCTGTGGCCGCCCGACACTCACCTCCGCGTCCTCGTCGGGATCCTCCAGCGACGTGCCGGTGCCGATCCCGGCTTCGGTGCAGGAGAACCGGACAGCCAGAGGGACGTTGAAGCGTCGTCGGGCTTCGCGCACCAGCGACGGCGTCGCCGGCCCACCGCCGATGACGATGGCCCGAAGGCGCGAGAGGTCGTAGCGATCGAAGCCCGGATCTCGCAGCATCAGGGCGAGCTGGGTCGGCACGCCGCCCACGACGGGGGTTCCGAGCTCGGCGATCCGCCGGAGCGCGTCCGGTGCCCGCCAGGCCGTCGTGAGGTGCTGGGTCGAGCCCCGGCGGAGGTTGCCGGGGAACTTGGTCATGGGTCCCAGGTGGGCCAGGGCCGATCCAGCCAGCGCCGGGCCACCACCGCCCCACTGGGTCCCCACGTCGGTTCGGGTGATGAACTCCAGCTGCCGACCGGCGAACACCGCCCCCTTGGGCGTCCCGGTCGTTCCGGACGTGAACACCACGGCCACCGGCCGATCGGGATCGGGGGCCAGGGGTGGTGGGGCAGCGCCAACCACCCGGAGCTCCCGAAGCACGGTGGCCGCTGATGTCCCCAGTTCGACGACCGCGGTCGGCATCCCGTCGGCCACCGCGGCCATCGTCGACGCGGTCACGACCAAAGCTGGCTCGGCCAGCTCGAGGACCGCCCGCTGCTCGACGGGCGCCAGCCTCGGGTTCACTGCCGCCGTGAGCGCCCCGAGCTTGGCGACGGCGGCGTAGGTGACGAAGTGCTCGGGGACCGGAGGCAGGACGACAGCCACGACGTCGCCTTCACGGACACCACTCTCGAACAGACCGGAAGCCACCTCGTCGGCGAGCCGGTCCAGATCGTCGAAACCGAGCGCCCACCCCTCCTCGGCCACGATCGCCGGCCGGCTGCCGAAGCGGCAGGCGGCCTCGCTGACCGTCTCGGCCAACACTGCGACTCCCCCTACCCGCTCAGGCCCACGATGACCGACTTGGTCTCGGTGAACGCCTCGATCGATCCCCATCCCCCCTCGCGTCCGAGCCCCGAGGTCTTGTACCCGCCGAAGGGAGCGTTGGGCATGAGGGTGTACTCGTTGATACCCACCGTTCCGGCCCGCACGGCCCGGGCCACCCGGAACGCCCGGGCGATGTTCGTGGTGTACACGCCGGCACCCAATCCGTACTGGGTGTCGTTGGCGATGCGGATGGCCTCGTCCTCGTCCTCGAAGGGCATGGCGACCAGCACCGGTCCGAAGACCTCGTCGCGAGCTACTGACATGGAGTTGTCGACGTCAGCGAAGAGAGTCGGATTGACGAAATTCCCCTGGGCCAGCTCACCACCGGGGCGGTCGCCCCCAGCCACCAGCCGGGCGCCTTCGGAGGGGGCTCTCTCGATGAAACCCATCACCCGCTCCAGCTGACGGCGGTTGATGATCGCCCCCGACGTCGTGGCCGGGTCGAACGGGTCCCCGAAGGTGACCATCCCAGTGAGGCCGGCCGCAGCTTCGAGGAAGGCGTCGTAGACCGAGCGCTGGACCAGCGATCTGGTCTGGCACACGCAACCCTGCCCCGAGACGCCCATCGACACCATCCCCATCGCCACCATCGCCGCCCCTTCCACGCTGGCGGCATCGTCGAACACGATGCTCGGGCTCTTCCCGCCCAGCTCGAGGGTCACCCGCTTGATGCCGTCACCGCTGGCCGCCAGGATCCGGCTCCCCACGGCACGGCTTCCCGTAAAGGTCACCTTGTCCACCCCGGGATGGGTGATGAGCGCCTCGCCGGTGGGATCGCCCGGACCGGGAACGAGATTGAACACCCCGGTGGGCAGGTCCGCCTCTTCGATGAGCTCGGTCAGCCGCAGCGAGGTGAGGGCCGCGTACTCCGACGGTTTGACGACCACCGTGCAACCGGTGGCCAGCGCCGGAGCCACCTTCTGGGCGAAGAGCATCATCGGCGCGTTCCAGGGGATCACCGCGGCCACCACTCCCAGCGGCTCCCGGAACGTCATCACCTGGACGTCGGCACCGGTGGGGGACGGCTCGTAGGTCGGGAACGTCTCGCCGCAGATCTTGTCGATCCAGCCGGCGTGGTGGTCGAAGATCGCTGCCGCCATGGCGCTGGAGACCACGGCCATCGAGCTGAAGGCCACCGGCATACCGTTCTCAAGGGTCTGGAGGCGGTTCAGCTCCTCTCCGTGATCGGAGATGAGCCCGACCAGTCGCTGCAGGATGGCCTTGCGATCCTTGGCATGCATCCGGGGCCAAGGCCCTTCGTCAAACGCTCTTCGGGCGGCGCGCACGGCGCGGTCCACGTCGGCCGCCGACCCTACGGCGAAAGTGGTCACCACCTCGTTGGTGGCCGGGTTCACCTGCTCCCAGGTCCCCCCGTCCGACGAGTCACACCACGAACCGTCCACGTACAGACGGCCGGGCTTGACCCCGAGCTGGTCACGCTCGGTCAGAACGGTCATTGCCATCTCATCTCTCCTTTGCTCTGGTCCGTGCCCGGCGGCGATCGGTCCGGATGTCGGTCCGGGTGTCGCCCTTGGTGCCGACTGGTGTGTGGGTACCTGGTCACGATCGGGGAAGGCCCAGCACCCGCTCGGCCACGATGTTCCTCTGGATCTCCGACGTCCCCCCGGCGATCGTCCCGGCGAAGGACCTCAGGTACTGCACGGCCCACGGTCCGTCGGCGAAGGGCGCGGTGAAGGCCACGTCCACATTCGAGGGGCCGAAGTGCTCCAGGTCGAAGGCCGTCCTCCGATTCGGCCCCGGACCATCGAGGTCCAGCCCCCCGGCCCCCAGGGCCTCGAAACCCAGCTCAGTGGCCCGTCGCTCGGCCTCGCTGGAGAAGAGCTTGAGGATCACGTGCTCGGACGGCGTCTCGCCCCGGGTGGCCTTGGCGAACCCTAGGTAGCCGAGGCATCTCATGGCCCGGGCGTCCATGGCCAGCTCGGCCACGGCGTCGGCGAAGCGTGGGTCCGCACCGATCGGACGGCCGTCCCCCCGGTCGCGCCCGGCCAGTCGGAGCAGCCCTTCGACCGCCCGATCGAACGTGGCCACGTTCATGATCCACAGCATGGCTCGCTCGTGGCGCAACGAGCCCTGGGCCAGCGCCCACCCCCCGTTGAGATCCCCCACCAGGTTCTCCGCCGGCACCTCGACATCGGTGAAGAAGACCTCGTTGAAGTCGACGTGGTCGGGATCGGTCAGCTCCGGGAGGGGCCGGCACTCGATACCCGGCGAGCCCATGTCGATGACGAGGACGCTTATCCCCCGATGTTTGGGAGCATCGGCATCGGTGCGGACGTAGCAGAGACAGAGGTCGGCTTCGTGCGCCCCCGACGTCCAGACCTTCTGACCGTTGACCACGAATCGGTCACCATGGAGCACTGCTCTGGTCGACAGTGAAGCCAGGTCGCTCCCCGCACCGGGCTCGCTCATCCCGACGCACCAGGTCAGCTCACCCCTGAGCGTCGGGAGAGCGAAGCGTTGCCGCTGGTCCTCGGTGCCGTAGTCGACGATCGACGCCGCGCATATGGACAGGCCTTGAGGATTGAGGGCCCGCGGGACCTGCCTCTCGGCGACGACCTCGAAGTAGGACATCTGCTGTTCGGGAGTGGCGTCGCACCCCCCGAGCTCGGGGGGCCAACCCGGTACCAGCCAGCCGTGGTCGAACAAGTCCCGCTGCCAGGTCCGGGCCCACGCGGGAAGGTGGGCCGACGACCGCCGGGGCTCGGTCATCACGGACGGGGAGGGCATGTGGTCGTCGAGCCACTCCTCGAACTGGCGGCGGAACGCCTCCACGTGCTCGTCAGCGGCCAGGCGCATCGTGCAACTATGACACGTTCGTCAGTTTGAGCGCCCACCGTCCCCGGCGTCGCGGCCGTCCTCTGCGTCCGGGTCGGGGGGACCTTCCGGGACGTCCGGGCCTGGGGAGCCGTGATCGTCGGCTTCGACCAGGGCCGTTGCCCGCTTGAACCCGCGTCGCGCCGCCGGGAGAGCCTCGACCGCCAGCAGTATCCCGAACGCTGGCTCGGTGAGGAGGATGGATCCGGCGATCTCGTCCCACGTGGCCCCGACTTCGGCCGCCAACATGGCATGGCGCTCCACCCCGCCGGCCTGGCGAAGGATGACCGTGCACACCATGCGGATCAGCTCGTGGGTCTTGCGGTCGGGGGCCCGCAACGAGTCGATGGCCGACATCCACGCGTTCTGCGCTTGCTGGACACCCGGTGCCCACTCGTGGAGGTACCGCTCGGAGGGGAATGGCCAGACCTCCTCGCCGGTGCGATCAGCTCGCTCGCTGCGGCCGGGTTCGCCGGTCACGTCATCGCCATCGTCCCCGCGACGGCGGGAGCGTCGTCCGGGCGTCACGCCCCGTACCCTACTGCCTCTCAGGAACCGGGTTCGGGGTCCCGCGGCTGGCCCAGGATGCGCTCGGCCAGGACGTTGCGCTGGACTTCGCTCGTGCCACCGGCGATCGTGAGGCAGCGGGTCACGAGGAAGCCCCGGGCCCAGTGTTCCACCCGCCCTTCGGGCACCGCTCCGTCGGGGCCCTGGAGCGAGAGCCCCATCTCCTGGATCCGCTGCTCGTGCTCCGCCCCGAGCAGCTTGCGAACGCTCGAACCGGCGCCCGGCTCGACTCCCGACAGCGAGCGGAGCGTGGTCCGGTGCCCGAGGAGCTGGATGGACTGGGCTTCGGCGAGCAGGCCGCCCACCTCGACCTCGGCACCTGGGGGGGCGTCCTCGCCGAGCTCGCCGTACCGGCGGAGCACCGACTCCACCCCGACGCCGAAAGTGGATCCCGACGACAACGAGACACGTTCGTTGGTCAACGTGGTCCGGCCGATGGCCCAGCCGGCGCCTGGATCGCCGATGACACAGTCGTCAGGAACGAAGACGTCGGTGAGGAAGACCTCGTTGAACATGGCGTCGCCGGTCAGCTCCCGAAGCGGTCGCACTTCGACACCTTCGCTCTTCATGTCCACCATGAAGTAGGTGATGCCTTCGTGCTTCGGCACCGACGTATCCGACCGGGCGAGGCAGATACCCCAATCGGCCACGTGGGCAAGGGAAGTCCAGACCTTCTGACCCGTCAACCTCCACCCCCCCTCGACCCGTTCAGCCCGGGTGGTGAGGCTGGCCAGGTCCGAGCCGGCCCCGGGCTCGCTGAACAGCTGGCACCAGGTGATCTCGCCCATCATCGTGGGACGGACCCAGCGCTCCTGCTGCGCGGCCGTGCCGTGGGCGATGAGCGTCGGGAGGGCCCATGCTCCGACCCCCAGCCCGGGCCGGTGGATCCCGGCCGCAGTCAGCTCCTCGTCGATCACGAGCTGTTCGAGCGGAGATGCGTCTCGACCCCACGGCGCCGGCCAATGCGGCGAGAAGAGCCCGGTGTCGATCAGGTACTTCACCTGCTCGCTTCCCTGGAGCCGCCCGGCTTCGGCGACCAGCACCCTGATCTCCTCCCGGGGGCCGTCGGCACCGGCCGATAGGTCGGCACCGAGCGGGCGTCGGACGCCGGCCACAGCGCGGGTCGTCACCCGGGCCCGCCAGGACGCCGGGGCTCCGAGGAGCTGGCGGGTGGCCATGGCCCGGCGCAGGTACATGTGTGCGTCGTGCTCCCAGGTGAAGCCGATCCCCCCCAGCACCTGCACGCATCCCTTCGCGCACGCGGCGAAACCGTCAGCGACGATGGAAGCGGCCACCGCTGCCGCCAGATCCCGCGGACCCTGATCCTCCACTCCCTCCTCCCCCGAGGGGAGCTCGGCCCCCCAGGCCAAGGCCGCGTCCCAGGCCACGGCGTCCGCCTGTTCCACCATGACCAACATGTCCGCCAGCCGGTGCTTCACCCCCTGGAACTGGCCGATGGGTCGTCCGAACTGCACCCGCTGGGTGGCGTACTGCGACGCCGTGTCCAGGCACCACCGGGAGGCGCCGGCCGACTCGGCGGCGGCGAGCACCACGGTCAACGCCCGGACGGTGTCGTGACTTAGCCCCCCGAGGATCCGGGCCGGAGGGATGATTGCCGACCCTACGTCCACTCGAGCCAGCGTGCGGGTGGGATCGAGGGTTGCCAAGGGGGTTACCTCGACCACGGGGTCCCTGGCGTCGAGC
>JAJYZN010000210.1 GCA_021799915.1 Actinomycetes bacterium | reverse complement strand
CCGACGATGTTGACGACCGGGGTATGAGCCCTGCGCGCATTGTGGAGGTTTGCAATGCCATTTCCGAGACCGGGTCCGAGGTGCAAGAGCGTTGCTGCCGGTCCCCCCGCGATCCGGGCGTACCCGTCGGCGGCACCAGTAGCCACCCCCTCGAACAGGGTGAGGACACCTCGCATCTCGGGAACGTCGTCGAGTGCTGCCACGAAGTGCATCTCCGAAGTGCCTGGATTGGAGAAGCACACACGGACTCCCGCAGCGGTCAGCGTCTGGATCATGGCCCGAGCGCCGTTCAAGTCGGAACCTCCTCTGGATCGATTGAGCTGAGCAGACGGTGAGGACCCAGGACCCCGTGAGGGTCGAAGGCGTGCTTGATTCGCCGCATCAATGTGAGGGCGACCGGGTCGGTCAGCTCGAGAAAATAGTCCTGCTTCTCCGATCCGATCCCGTGCTCGCCGGAGATCGCCCCTCCGACGTCGAGTGCCGCAACGAAGATCGCCTTCAGTAGCGCGTGTCGTCGGGAATCGTCGGGTTGGAACACCGAGAGGTGGACGTTCCCGTCGCCGACGTGCCCACACCCGGCTACCAGCGACTCATGCTCGACGGCGAGCGCTGCGACGGTCTCGAGGTACCCGGGGATGGCAGCACGGGGGACGACGGCGTCGATGATGTCGTCGGATCCAGCCGCTTTGGCGACAAAGAACGCCTTCTCGCGAGCGGCGATGAGCGCGGCTCCCGCCCCAGGTGGGAGGAGATACACGTCGAGGGCACCGAGGGACTCGAGGAGCTGGCTCAAGGCTTCGGCGTCGGCATCGAGGCGGTCGTCGTGGGCACTCTCGAGTACGACGACCAGGTACGCGAGCGCGGTGGAGCGGATGTCCTCGGGGATGCTCAGGTCGAGCCCAGCGCTGGCAGTCACGCTGGCCATCGTCAGCATGTCCAGGTACTCGAGAATGAGAGGCGCCATCCCGCTGTTCACGATTGGCGTCACGGCGCCGGTCACTTCGGCAAGGCTGGCGAATGGCGCGAGCACGGTCACAGTGTGGGGAAGGCGTGGTTCCAGCTTCAGAGTGGCTTCGGTGACGAGAGCCAACGTGCCTTCCGAACCGATGATGAGCTGCGTCAGGTCGTAGCCGATGGACGATTTCACGAACTTCCCGCCGGTGCGGATGATCTCGCCTCCGGCCAAAACGGCTTCGAGCCCCAGGACACGGTGGCGGGTGACCCCGTAGCGGATGGCACGCATGCCACCGGCGTTCGTTCCCACGTTCCCTCCGATGGAGGCGCTCGACTCTCCCGGGAATACCGGGTACACCAAGTTGAGAGGAGCCAGGACGTCGTCGAGCTGCTGGAGGGTCACCCCGGGCTGCACCACAGCGACGTGGTTTGTTACATCCACGTCCAAGATCGCATTCATCCGGTCGAACGCGATCACGATGCCGTCGGCCACCGGACGGCAACCTCCCGAGAGGCCCGTTCCGCTTCCTCGCGCCACCACCGGCAGGTGATGGGAGTTGGCGATGGCGAGCAAGGAGGACACCTCACGGGTCGAGGCGGGCTTCACGACGGCGAGGGGCGTGACCGGACCACCGTTCAACGCCTCGTCATGGGTGTAGTCAGAATGAAGGCGGTCGCCGGTCAGGACGTAGCCGTCGCCGACGACGGCTCTCAGTTCCTCCAGGATGTCAGCCATGCTCCCTCCGGCAACGCCGGTCTTCGTTCGTTGCCGGCGCCTCGGACACTAGCCGCGCCGCGCGTCGGGACCACTCCCGGTCGATTCGGAGCCCATAGGTGCGTCTTTGCCGACGCGATCTGCGGCCGCGCGCTGCCCACCCGCAGATCGCCCACCTGCAGATCGCCCAGCCGCAGATCGCCCACCTGCAGATCGCCCAGCCCCGGCTGCCCCGCGTGCCGGCAGCCCAGCCTCTGCCAGCAACGACCGCACCTCGTCCAAGTGAGCAGCCACCTGCTCGGCGCTCGGCTCCTCGAGGGCGCGTTGCAGCGCGCTACACGTCTGCTGCATTGGGACCAGCCATGGAGACGGAGCGCGAGGAGGGCGTCCGAGCTCGAAGTCGCGCTCACACGAGTGGACTGCCCAGGTGCCGGTCAGCTCTCGCTCGGCCCTCGTGAGAGCGACGTAGAGCAGGCGACGCTCCTCTTCCAAGGCGGCCGGGGCTCGCGCAGAACGCAGCGGGACCAGGCCGTTGGACAGACCGATCACGAACACAATTGGCCATTGGAGCCCCTTCGCTCGATGGAACGTGCTCAGAGTCACCGCGTCGCCGAGACCTGTCGCCCCTACAGCGCCTTGCGCTGTAGGGCTCTCCGCAAGAGGCTCTCCGTGGTCAAAATTTCCGAGAGTGGCGTGTCGGGCGCCGGGGTCCACGATGCCGGGGTCCACGACACCGGGGTCCACGACACCGGGGTCCACGACGACGTCCTGGTCGTGGCCCGCGTCACCCGAGGGCTCCCATTCTCTCCCGGAGATGCTGAACGGCACCTTCTCGGCGGTGAGGGCACGGGCCACGAGCTCGAGCTGGGAATTGGTTCTCGCCAGGACCGCGATATGCCTCCATCGCGTCCCTGGGCGGTGCATCAGCCATACCTGCCGGGAAACCCATGCCGCCTCGTGCTCGTCGGTGGCGTGCTCGACCAGTCGTGGCACCGGCCCGTCAGGACGGGTGCTCGTCGGAACCCAGCCCCCTCCAGTCTCCCGCTCACCCCTACCCTCGACCCGCTCACCCCTACCCTCGACCCCCCGAGCCCCACCCGCGACCCGGCCACCCACAGAGTCCGCACCCGCCAAAGCCGTGACGGGGTCGACAGGCGCATCCCGGCAGGAGCCCAGCCCCAGGGCGGCAGAGGCCACCGCGACGATCTGGGGCGAGCACCGATGGTTCTCGCCAAGGCGGATGACGCGCGTCTCGGGGTACATCACCGGGACGAGGTTCATCATCTCCGGGTCGGCGCCGTTCCAGCCGTAGACGGACTGCCAGGGGTCACCGACGACGCAGAGGTCTGGTTCGTCACCGACGATGGCTCGTAACAACCGGAACTGCGCCGGGTTCACGTCCTGCATCTCGTCGACGAACACGTGCCGGTAGCGCCATCGCACGCCTTGGGCGAAGCGGGTATCACTCTCCACGAGGTCCGCAGCCGCCCAGATGAGGTCGTCGAAATCCAGCAGGCGTCGCTGCCTGCGGGTGCGCTCGTAGAGTTCGTAGAGCTCGGCCGTCCGGGCAACGCCGCGGGGGGGTCGCCGCCGATCCCTGCGCGCGGCATCCGGGTAGCGGTCGGGACTGACCAGCCTCGCCGTGGCCCACCCGATCTCGGT
>JAJYZN010000209.1 GCA_021799915.1 Actinomycetes bacterium | reverse complement strand
CCCATCGGAGTCATGGACCAGGCCGCGCTGCTCGCCATCGGAGGCGACATGGTCGTCCACCACTCGCTGAGCATCGGGACACTGGTGGCGTTCTTCTTGTACCTCAATCGGTTCTTCCAGCCCATTCAGCTTCTCGTCCAGCAGTACAACACCTTCCAGCAGGGACAGTCCTCGATCGTGAAGCTGCGGACCCTTCTCGGGACTGAGCCGTCGGTCCCCGAACAGCCCGATGCCGTGACGCTGCCGCCCATCGACGGAGAGATCGTCTTCGACCATGTGACGTTCGGCTACGACGTGGCAACGCCCGTCATCCACGACGTAGACTTGCGCATCGCGCCGGGAGAGACGGTGGCGTTCGTCGGACCCACCGGAGCGGGCAAGTCCACCCTGGCCAAGCTGATCACCCGCTTCTATGACCCGACGGCCGGTCGAGTGCTCATCGATGGCTACGACCTCCGTGGCATCACGCTCTCCTCGCTTCGGCGCCAGCTCGGAGTGGTCCCGCAAGAGCCATTCCTTTTCGCTGGCACGATCGGAGAGAACATCGCTTTCGCTCGCCCGGATGCTCCGAGCTCCTCAATCGAAGAAGCGGTCGAGCGAGTAGGCCTGTCCGAGCTCGTCGCTCGTCTTCCCCAGGGGCTGGACACCGTCGTCCACGAGCGGGGCCAGGCGCTCTCGGCTGGCGAGCGCCAGCTCATCGCTCTGGCCCGGGCGTTCCTGGCACACCCTCGGGTCCTCGTTCTCGATGAAGCAACGTCCAACCTCGACCTGCAGTCCGAGACCCAGATCGAGCACGCCCTCGACGTCCTGCTCGAGGAGCGCACGGCCATCCTGATCGCCCACCGGCTCTCGACGGCGATGCGTGCCGACAGGATCGTCGTCATCGAAGATGGAACGATCGCGGAAGTGGGCACGCATGACGAGCTGGTGGCCAAGTCAGGACACTACGCTCGGATGTACAGCGTCTGGGTGCGCCAGTCAGAGCGCCAGTCCGATCATCCGTCCGAAGAGCACGCCGAGCAGTAGTCCGCACGACGATCCGCGCCCGTCTCGACCTCACCGGGCGTGACCCTGCTCAAACTCTCACTCCCTCGTCCCGGGGCAGACCCAGCAGCGCGCTGAAGCCGATGACGGGCACCAGCACGAGCAGCATCGTGGCCCGGTACCCGTACGCGGAGATGAGGGCCCCGAGGATCGTGGGCATCACGACCGCCACCAGGCTCACGATCGCGAGAAACGTCGCATTGGCGAGGGCAAGCTGCTCGGGGTCCGTGCCCCCGGCCACCATCGAGAGGACCACCGGGAAGACGATCCCGTGGGGGATGCCCATGACGGCCATTGCCAGCACAAGCCAGGCGATGCCGTGACCGAGCGAGAGTACGAGCAGGCCGGCGACCGTGAGGAGCGCCGACAGCCACAGGGCGCCGGTCTTGCGGACGATGGGAGCTCGCCATGCTGCCCAGCCGCGTGCGGTCAGTGACGTGGCGAAGAACACCCCGAACGCCACTTCCGCCGTCGCCGGTGACGCTCCGTCGACCACCCTGGCCATCGAGCCGGCAAAGGTCACAATCGCGATAAATGGCACCTGGTAGATGAGCATGCCGATCACCGCGGCTCGCCACGCTCGGTTGCCTGCGATCTCCCGGTACGCCCCGGGCCAGAAGCGCGTGCGCGGCCTGCCCTTTGCCTGCGCCCCCGCAGGCACCCCCGCCCCCGCAGGAAGCTCTCCCTCGCCGACTCCGGAGAGGACGGTGCCAATCGCCCCGGCGCGGCCGTCGGTGTGCCGTGGCGGATCGGGATGGAGGCGCCAGATCCAGAGCACCACGATGGCGGCCACGGGAAAGGCGGCGAAGACCAGGTAGGCGGCGGTGAGCTGCTGGCCGCTGACTCGGAGCACGAAAGCTTCGACCAGCGGCCCGATCGCCAGGCTCGCGCTGCGCGCCATCGTGAAGAGCGCCAGATCGCGATCCCGCTGCCGCTCGGCGCCCGAGCCGCGAGCTGACCCTTCACGGCTCCCTGCCAGGGTCATGAGGGTCGGCATGGCCAATCCGCCACCGACACCGAGCAGGACCGCCGCGACCGCGAGCTCAGCCGTGTCCGAAACGGTCCCGAACACGACGAGGGCGACGGCAACCATGACGAGGGCCGCGCCAACGGCAGGCGCGCGCCGATGCGGTCGCACCCGAGGCGCCCACAACACGCTGGAAAGCACCCCGCAGAGCGCGGATCCTGCCATCGTCGCCCCTATCGCTCCCGGGCTCAGGTGCAGCCGCTCGTGCCCCAGGATCGAGAGGGTGGTCTGTGCCATGTTCTGGCTGCTGCGGAACAGCATCGTCACCGCCAGCAAAGGCGCCAGCAAGGCGAGCCGGCGCCCGAGTCGTCCAACCCTGCTCACGAGATGGACCGGGCCCGACCCTCCCAGTACGGCTGGCGCAGCTCGCGCTCCAGTACCTTGCCCGAGAAGTTTCGGGGCAAGGCGTCGACGGCGTCGACCGACGTGGGACATTTGTCGTGAGCCAGCCGCTCGCGGCAGTACTCAATCGCCTCGGCAGCCAGGCGCTCCCGATCGCGGGCCGACGCATCGGGAGGAATGCCCGGCGCGACGAGCACTGCCTTGACCGTCTCGCCCCAGTGATCCTCGGCAACCTCTCCAAAGGCCACGTCGAAGTAGGCCGGCCCATTGCGGTCCAAGAACGCGACCCGGTCGCGCTGCTCCACCCCGTCGGCAGCCAACGCCTCTGCCACCTGAGCCGCGCTGTGGCACTGCTGCCTCCTGGCCCGGCGCATCTCGCCGTCCTCCAGCATCGTGGCCTCGGGCTGCTCCCGGGCCCAGGTCTGCAGCAGCCCCGCAATCGTGTAGGGATCCTTCATCGGCGTCCTCTGCTCGGGCGCGAGGGGTCCGCGCCGGTCTTCCGCCGGCTCACTGTAGGTCCATGAGCTGGACGGCCTGAGAACTCCAGCATCAATTGCAGGTCAATTGCAATCAGGTTGCACGGGGGCCCTCGGCACGCAAACACCAAAAACGCTGTGAACTGGGATCTTTCCTTATTTTTCCCTGGTCGATCCCTTTCCCCACCGCCGACCATCCGCGTCATCGCGTCCCGGTACCGCTATGGTGCCCCTCAACACGTACCCAGCCCGACCGTCAGGCCGCGCGCGAAGACCGCACCCCCGCGTCGATCCAAGGAATGCTCGGTCGGCACGCAGAGGACGAAGCAATCTCGCGACATGGAAGCGCAGAGCGGCACCTGATCGCTGCCCTCGGTCACGATCGACGACCAACCGACGAGGAGGTCTCACCCGGAACGAACCCATGGGCTCACATACAACCGGCCGCACACCCTACGGCGTGAAGCCAGGACGGAGGAA
>JAJYZN010000047.1 GCA_021799915.1 Actinomycetes bacterium | reverse complement strand
GGTGGAAAAGGTCGAGCACCGTTACGTACGCCAGACGGGCGGCCGTGGCCAGTACGGCCACGTCGTGCTCAACCTGGAGCCCACCGGGCCCGGGGGAGGCTACGAGTTCGTCGACAAGATCACCGGCGGGGTGATCCCCAAGGAGTACATCCCTTCGGTCGACGCGGGGATCCAAGAAGCACTGACGGCGGGGGTCCTGGCCGGCTACCCCACGGTGGACATCCGGGTCACCCTCACCTTCGGCTCCTACCACGACGTCGACTCCTCGGAGATGGCTTTCAAGATCGCCGGGTCGATCGCCGTCAAAGAGGCCATCCGGGCTGCCCGCCCGGTGCTCCTCGAGCCGGTCATGGCGGTCGAGGTGGTGACGCCCGAGGACTACATGGGCGATGTGATCGGTGATCTCTCCTCCCGCCGGGGCCGGATCGAGGGCATGGAGCAGCGTGGGAGCAGCCACGTGGTGAGGGCCCTGGTACCGCTGGCCGACATGTTCGGCTACGCTACCGACCTGCGTTCTCGCACGCAGGGCCGTGCCACCTACACGATGCAGTTCCATTCCTACAGCGAGGTGCCCGACGCGATCTCCAAGGAGATCGTGGCCCGGGCACGAGGAGAGTAAGGCCGCACCGGACCCCTGGGTCCGGTCGGTGCAGCCAGAGACGTCACGAGGCAGCGGCGGGTGACCGCCGAGGCGGGCCCGAGGGGGCGCCGCCCCAGATCAAGGAGCAAAGGTTCAGATGGCCAAGCAGAAGTTCGAGCGGACCAAGCCCCACGTCAACGTGGGGACGATGGGGCACATCGACCACGGGAAGACGACGCTCACGGCGGCCATCACCAAGGTGCTGTCCGAGACCAACGCCAACACCTCGTTCACGCCTTTCGACCAGATCGACCGGGCGCCTGAAGAGAAGCAGCGGGGTATCACCATCTCCATCGCCCACGTGGAGTACGAGACGGCCAACCGCCACTACGCGCACGTCGACATGCCCGGGCACGCCGACTACATCAAGAACATGATCACCGGCGCCGCCCAGGTCGACGGGGCCATCTTGGTCGTCTCGGCGGCCGACGGGCCGATGCCCCAGACCCGCGAGCACGTGCTCCTGGCTCGCCAGGTGGGCGTTCCCTACATCGTGGTCGCGCTCAACAAGGCCGACATGGTGGACGACGAAGAGTTGCTGGACCTGGTCGAGCTCGAGGTCCGAGAGCTCTTGAACGAGTACGAATTCCCCGGCGACGACACGCCGATCGTCCGAGTGAGCGCGTTGAAGGCGCTCGAGGGCGATCCCGAGTGGACCCCGAAGATCCTCGAGCTCATGGACGCCGTCGACTCCTACATCCCCGAGCCCGTCCGGGACATCGAGAAGCCATTCCTCATGCCGATCGAGGACGTGATGTCGATCACGGGCCGGGGCACCGTGGTCACCGGCAAGGTCGAGCAGGGCATCGTCAAGGTGGGCGAGGAGGTCGAGATCGTCGGCCTCAGGGACACGCAGAAGACGACGGTGACCGGCGTCGAGATGTTCCGCAAGCTCCTCGACCAGGGGCAGGCGGGTGACAACATCGGTGCCCTACTCCGAGGGACGAAGAAGGAGGACGTCGAGCGCGGTCAGGTGCTCTGCAAGCCAGGGTCCATCACCCCTCACACCGACTTCGAAGCCACGATCTACGTGCTCAACAAAGAAGAGGGTGGCCGGCACAAGCCGTTCTTCTCCAACTACCGGCCCCAGTTCTACTTCCGCACCACCGACGTGACCGGCACCATCACCCTGCCCGAGGGCACCGAGATGGTCATGCCCGGCGACAACACCGACATGACCGTGGCATTGGGCAAGCCCATTGCCATGACCGAGGGGCTGCGGTTCGCCATCCGAGAGGGTGGGCGCACGGTGGCTTCGGGGCGGGTCACCAAGATCCTCAAGTAACCTCGCCCCAAGCCCGGGACCGGTTTCTGGTCGGGAACAGGAGCGAGGCCGAGCCCGGAACCGGGAGCGACACAGGGACCGGGACCGAACCCGGGAGCGAGAACAGAGAGCAGGAGAAAGAGCCGAACATGGCCGATGGGCCCCGCCAGAAGATACGGATTCGCCTCAAGGCCTACGACCACGAGGTCTTGGACCAGTCGACGGAGAAGATCGTCCAGACCGTGCTGCGGACCCAAGCCAAGGTCCAGGGCCCGGTTCCCCTTCCCACGGACAAGCACCGCTACACGGTGATCCGCTCTCCGCACAAGTACAAGGACAGCCGCGAGCACTTCGAGATGAGGGTCCACAAGCGGTTGGTCGACATCGTCGAGCACACCCCGAAGACCGTCGACTCGCTCCAGCGGCTGGACCTTCCCGCAGGCGTCGACATCGAGATCAAGATCCAGACGACCTGAGATCAAGATCCAGACGACCTGAGGCATCCTGGACAGGCCACGGCGAACGCAGCGCGGCCCCCCTGGCGCCGAAGGCGCTTTGTCAGGGAGCCCGCTGATGGTGTAGCGTGACACCCCGGGTCGCAGCGATGCTCAGCGGCATTCCAGCAGGAATGTCCGGGTGGCGTCGTCGGACCCAAGGCACGGCTCGGCCGTGCCGGACCATTGAGATGTGCCTGAGCGCCCGTTCCTGTGTGGGAACGGGGACCTCGGGCCACGACATTCGAGCGCTCCGCTCGGGGATCCCGGGCGGAGCGTTGGCGTGCGTCCGGGAGACCGGGTGTGCAGCAGGGAGCGAGCAGAGCACGTGGCTACCAAGGCGATCGTCGGCGAGAAGGTCGGCATGACCCAGGTCTGGGACGACCAGCACCGCGCCGTACCGGTGACGGTGGTGAGAGTCGCGCCCGTCCGCGTGGTCCAGGTGAAGACCCCCGAGCGCGAGGGGTACTCCGCCCTGCAGGTCACCTGGGGCTTCCGCCGGAAGTCGACGCTCACCCAGCCCGAGCTGGGGCATTTCGAGCGAGCCGGGGTGGACCCTGGTCGGTCGCTCGTCGAGCTCCGGATCGACGACGTGGCTCCGTACGAAGTCGGGCAAGAGATCACCGCCGACATCCTGAGCGCCGGTGAGCGCGTCGACGCCATCGCCGTGAGCAAGGGGAAAGGTTTCGCCGGGGGCATGAAGCGGCATAATTTCAAAGGGCAAGGCGCGTCCCACGGCAACCACAAGTCCCATCGCGTGCCCGGCTCGATCGGAGCTTGTGCCACCCCGTCACGGGTCTTCAAGGGGACCCGGATGGCCGGGCGGATGGGGGGCCGTCAGGTGACCGCCCTCAACCTCGAAGTGGTGTCGGCTGACCCCGAACGCCAGCTCGTCTTGATCAAAGGTGCGATCCCCGGTTCCCGCGGGTCGGTGGTCGTGCTGCGGGACTCGGTGAAGACGCCCGCGTCCAACAATGGCGGTCGACGATGAGCACCACTGGTCTCCTGCGTGGTCCCGTCCGGCGTGAACGTCCAGAGCCCGTGACCCGTTCGGTGCAGCGCCGCGACGTCACCGGTAAAGAGCTCGGGCTGGTCGAGCTCGAGCCGACGGTCTTCGGGATCACCCCCAACCCATCGGTCATGCACCAGGTCGTGACCGCCCAGCTCGCGGCGGCCCGGCGCGGCACCCAGTCGACGCGCACCCGTGCAGAAGTGCGCGGCGGTGGATCCAAGCCGTTCCGGCAGAAAGGCACCGGTCGGGCCCGCCAGGGTTCGACCAGGTCGCCGAGCTGGTCGGGCGGTGGAGTGGCACTGGGACCCAAGCCGCGCAGCTACCGGCAGCGGACGCCCAAGAAGATGGTCCGGCTGGCCCTTTTGTCCTCGCTCTCCGACCGCGCTGCCGCCGAGCGCGTCGCCCTGGTGGATCGATGGGGCTGGGATGTCCCGAAGACCAAGGCAGCCCTGGCCGCGCTGTCGGCGCTCGGTCTCTCTGGGCGGGTGCTCGTGGTCCTGGGTAGCGATGACGTGGTGGCCGAGAGGTCATTTGGCAACTTGGGCCATGTGCAGACGGTGCTGTCCGGCGAGCTCTCGGCCCACGACGTGCTGCGGAACGACTGGGTCGTCTTCACTGACGAGACGCTGCCCGGCGCGGCGCTGCCCGGCGAGACCCGGTCTGGTGTTGAGGGGGATCACCTCGGTGAGGCGTTGGTGGAGGGGAGCTCGGACCTGGATGAAGGTATGGCCGAGGGCGAGGACGGGGAGCCATGAAAGACGCCACGACCGTGATCCGGCGCCCGGTCATCTCCGAGAAGACCTACAGCCTCATGAACCGCAACGTCTACGTGTTCGTGGTCGACCCCAAGGCGACCAAGATCGACGTGCGCCACGCCGTCGAGCAGGTGTTCGGGGTGAAGGTGGACAAGGTGAACACGCTCAATCGCAAAGGCAAGACCACCCGTAACCGGAGGACCAACACCCGAGGCCGGCGCCCTGATACCAAGCGGGCCATCGTGACGCTTCACCCCGGCGACAAGATCGACCTCTTCGAGAGCTGAGAGATCCATGCCCCTTCGATCCCGTAAACCCACCAGTCCCGGGCGGCGCTTCCAGACCGTCTCCGACTTCTCCGAGATCACCACCTCTACTCCGGAGCGGACGTTGGTGGTCTCCAACACGCGTTCGGGCGGCCGGAACAACCGGGGTCGCAAAACCGCCCGTCACCGTGGCGGAGGGCACAAGCGTCAGTACCGGGTGGTCGACTTCCGCCGGGACAAGGATGGGATCCCGGCCAAGGTGGCTTCGATCGAGTACGACCCGAACCGGAACGCCCGCATCGCGCTGCTCCATTACCTCGATGGTGAGAAGCGCTACATCCTGGCGCCCGCCGGGGTCAAGGTCGGTGACCGCCTGCAGAACGGGCAAGGGGCGGAGATCCGCCCGGGGAACGCGTTGCCGCTTCGTTATATCCCCGTCGGATCGGTTGTCCACAACGTGGAGCTCCGTCCCGGTGGGGGCGGCAAGCTGGCAAGAGGTGCTGGGATGAGCATTCAGGTCGTGGCCAAGGAAGGTTCCTTTGCCACCCTTCGCCTTCCGTCCACCGAGATGCGCCGCGTGCCCATCGACTGCCGGGCGACGCTTGGGGTGGTCGGCAACTCCGAGGCCGAGCTGATCAAGATCGGCAAGGCGGGACGGAACCGTTGGAAAGGCGTCCGTCCGCAGACCCGTGGTGTGGCCATGAACCCGGTGGACCACCCGCTGGGTGGTGGTGAGGGGAAGTCTTCGGGAGGTCGCCATCCGGTGTCGCCGTGGGGCAAGCCGGAGGGACGGACCAGGTCCCGCCACAAGGACTCGGACAAGATGATCGTCCGCCGCCGGCGCACCCGCGGGGCGCGGCGGTAGCAGGAGGGGTTGAGCCACCATGCCACGCAGCCTGAAGAAAGGTCCTTTCGTCGACGATCACCTTCTGAAGAAGGTCGACGCGCTCAACGCCTCTGGCGACAAGCGAGTGATCAAGACTTGGTCACGCCGATCGACGATCATCCCCGACATGGTCGGGCACACGATCGCCGTTCATGACGGTCGACGCCACGTCCCGGTGTACGTGACCGAGTCGATGGTGGGGCACAAGCTCGGTGAGTTCGCGCCGACGAGGACGTTTCGATATCACGCCGGGCAAGAGCGGGCCGGGAGGCGCTGAGCGTGCCTGGGATCAAGACCAACGAGCGACCCGGGACCAAGGCCGTGCTGCGCCACTTCGGGATGTCCGCGTCCAAGGCCCGCCAGGTCCTGGACCTCATCCGGGGTGAGGACGTCGACCGAGCTGCCGAGATCCTGCGCACCACCGAACGCGAGGCGGCGGCAGTGGTGGGCAAGGTGCTGGCATCGGCCGTTGCCAATGCCGTCCACAACGACGGGCTCGACAGCGAGGAGCTGTACGTCTCCGCGTGCTTCGCCGACGAAGGAGCCACCCTCAAGCGGTGGCGGCCTCGAGCAAGAGGCAGGGCAAGCCGGATCCGCAAGCGCACCTGCCATGTCACCATCATCGTGAGCCGGATGCCCGACGAGCGCCTGGTCCGCAGGAGGGCCGCGCGCGAGGCTGCAGGCAGCCAGAGGGCGCGCCGGGTCTCGGAGTCACGCAGGAGGGCGGACTTGGCCGGTCGCTTGGCGCGACGGCGTCACGCTCAGGAGGTGGCCGAAGAAGAGGCCGAGCAGACGGCGGGGGAGGACCTCGAGGACCAGTTGGAAAACGAGGTCGAGGACCTGGGTGAAGGTGACACCGAGACCGTGGAGGCCGCTTCCGATGGAGAAGAGGCCGGGACCTCGGAGGCCTCCGAGGCCTCGGAGGCTTCCGCTTCGGTGACGAATGAGGATGGCGACGAGGAGAAGGGCGAATAGATGGGCCAGAAGGTCAACCCCTACGGGTTCCGTCTCGGCGTGACGACCGACTGGAAGTCGCGCTGGTTCGAAGACCGTCACTACCGCGACTTCGTCGTCGAGGACTGGAAGATCCGCGACTACCTGATGTCGCAGCTCGAGGCGGCCGCGGTCAGCCGCATCGAGGTGGAGCGAACCCGTGATCGCCTTCGCATCGACATCCACACGGCCAGACCCGGGATCGTCATCGGCCGACGGGGGGCCGAAGCTGATCGATTGAAGAAGAAGCTCGAGGAGATCACCGGACTGCCCAACCGGATCCAGCTCAACATCCAGGAGATCAAGCAGCCGGAGCTGGACGCGGCGTTGATCGCACAAGGCATATGTGACCAGCTTGTACGGAGGGTGGCCTTCCGAAGGGCGATGAAGCGGGCAATCCAAACCGTCCAGAAAGCAGGTGCCCAGGGGGTGCGGGTACAGTGCTCGGGCCGGCTCGGGGGGGCCGAGATGTCCCGCAAGGAGTCGTACCGTGAAGGTCGGGTCCCTTTGCACACCCTACGAGCGGACATCGACTTTGGATTTCGTGAGGCGCGGACGACCTCGGGGCGCGTCGGAGTGAAAGTCTGGATCTACAAGGGGGACATCCTCCCTTACAAGGTGTCGACGGACGAGAAGATCACCCGGGAAGCAGCGATGGCCGTGGGGGAGACGTCCGGGCAGAGCCGACCTCGCCGCCTCATTACCGCCGGGGGCGGGCGGCGCCGTTCAGACCTGGGCGAGCCTGGCCTGGGCGTGCGGGTGGCGGGTGACGAGGGTGCCGAGGGCGCAGGCACCGGTGAGCCCGATGTGGCCGATGACGCGTCGCCGGTGGAGCCGGTGGACGGGCATGCTCCGAGCGAGGCCGATGGCACCGAACGAGAGGTCGGCACCGAGCAGGGGCATGGCACGGCGGCGCCGGACGACAGCCAGGACAACCTCGGAGCCTCCGGGCTCGCCGATGACCCAGGCGCGCAAGACGCGGGGGATGCGTCGAGTCGCATGGGCGATCTCATCGCGCCACCTGCTGAGCCGGACGAGCTGGAACGGCGCCTGGCTGAAGAAGAAGAGATCGAACGGCGGAGCCGCCACGAGCACCACGAGACGCCTCACTTCCGAAGGGACGCGGATTGAGATGCTGATGCCACGCAAGGTGAAGCACCGCAAGCAGCAGCGGGGCCGACTGACCGGCGCGGCCAAGGGCGGGACCTCGGTCGCGTTCGGTGACTTCGGCATCCAGGCGCTGGAGCCAGGGTGGCTCACCGCCCGTCAGATCGAAGCAGCCCGAATTGCCATGACCCGCCATGTGAAGCGTGGCGGCAAGGTCTGGATCAGGGTGTTCCCCGATCGCCCCGTCACCCAGAAGCCGGCCGAGACCCGGATGGGATCCGGCAAGGGCAATCCGGAGCACTGGGTGGCAGTGGTGCGACCGGGCAAAGTGCTCTTCGAGTTGGCCGGCGTCGAACCGGTGCTGGCTCGAGAAGCAATGGACCGGGCGATCCAGAAGCTGCCGATGAAGGCTCGCTTCGTCGTGAGGGCTGGGACCCACGGTACCGCCGAGGTGCAGGTCTGATGGCTGGCGCGACGGACCTGGCGGTGATGGCGACCGAAGAGCTCGAAGAGCACTTGACCGAGTATCGCAAAGAGCTGTTCAACCTGCGCTTCCAGTTGGCAACGGGGCAGCTCGACAACACGGCGCGTATGGGCAGCGTACGGCGGGAGATCGCCCGGACCCTCACCGTGCTGAGGGAGCGCGAGATCCTCGAAGCAGAGGGCCTCTACGAGCCGATCGAGACAAGACCGTCGAAGACCGCGTCGATCGAGGTCTCGGAGGCCGGATCCGGCGACGGCGCCGGCGCCGGCGCTGATCATGGTGACGACGCTGACGGAGGCGACGCTGGTGACAGAGACGACGGTGACGACGAGGAGAGTGAGGCCTGATGGCTGACGACCAGGCTGCTGCCAGGCCCAACCGGCGCAAGGTGCGCGAAGGCACCGTCGTCTCCGATGCGATGGAGGCCACGATCGTCGTGGCCGTGGTGGAGCGGGTGCGGCATCCGAGGTACCGCAAGACCGTGCAGCGAACGAAGCGGCTGTATGTCCACGATGCCGAGGGGGCAGCGAAAGTGGGTGACCGTGTCCGGGTCGTCGAGACCCGCCCACTGTCGAAGCTGAAGAGATGGCGGCTGGCCGAAGTCATGGAGCGGGCTCGATGATCCAGCAGGAGTCCAGGCTGCGGGTTGCCGACAATTCCGGTGCACGCGAAGTCCTGTGCATTCGGGTGCTCGGAGGGTCGCGCCGGCGGTACGCCAGCATCGGCGACGTCTTCGTGGCGACCGTCAAGGACGCGATCCCAGGTGCAGCCGTGAAGAAGGGTGATGTCGTGCGCTGTGTCGTGGTGCGAACCAAGAAGGAGAAGCGCCGCCCGGACGGCAGCTACATCCGATTCGACGAGAACGCCGCTGTTCTCATCAATGAGCAGCAGCAGCCTCGCGGGACCCGGATATTCGGGCCGGTGGGCCGAGAGTTGCGGGACAAGCGGTTCATGCGGATCGTCTCCCTCGCGCCGGAGGTGCTGTGATGCGGATCCGCAAGGGTGATCGAGTCGTGGTCCGGTCGGGTAAGTACAAGGGACGGCGCACGGAAGTCGTGCGAGCCCTCCCGGCTGAAGGCCGTGTCGTCCTCGAAGGGGTGAACCTCGCCAAGCGCCACTCCAAGCCGACGAGGAACATCATGCAAGGTGGGATCATCGACAAGTTCATGCCCGTGCCTGTGTCGTCGGTGTCGATCCTGTGCAAGTCGTGTGGCGAACCGACCCGTATCGGGATGGTGGTCGACGAGCAGGGAAGGAAGCTGCGAGTATGCCGCAAGTGTGGAGGTGAGCTGTGACGACCAGCACCCGTCCCCGCCTGAAAGACCGTTACCAGTCCGAACTGCGCGCGCGTCTGGCCCAAGAGCTCGGTCTGAAGAACGTGATGGAGGTTCCGCACCTCGAGAAGATCGTGGTGAACATGGGAGTGGGAAGGGCCACCCAGCAGCAGTCCCTCATCGAAGGCGCGCAGAGGGACTTGGAGTTGATCACGGGCCAGAAGGCGGTGATCACGCGGGCCAAGAAGTCGATTGCCGGCTTCAAGCTCCGTGAGGGCATGCCCATCGGGGTGAAAGTGACCTTGCGTGGTGATCGGGCGTGGGAGTTCTTCGACCGCCTGGTCAGCTTGGCCATTCCTCGGATCCGAGATTTCCGGGGGCTCTCCCCGCGATCGTTCGACGGCCACGGGAACTACACGTTCGGGGTTACCGAGCAGCTGATATTCCCCGAGATCGACTATGACCGGATCGACACCGTACGAGGGATGGACATCACGATCGTGACGACTGCACGAACCGACGAGGAAGGCCGAGCGCTCCTACGGGCGTTTGGCTTCCCGTTCCGACAGGAGACCAGATAAGCACCATGGCGAAGAAAGCACTGATCCAGAAGCAGCAGCAGGTACCCAAATTCAAGGTGCGCGCGTACACGCGCTGCCAGCGGTGTGGCAGGCCGAAGGCCGTGTACCGCAAGTTCGGGCTCTGCCGCATCTGCCTGCGGACGATGGTGCACGCCGGTGAGGTCCCCGGAGTGACCAAGGCGAGCTGGTAGGAGAGCTGCCATGACCATGACCGACCCGATCGCCGACATGCTCACCCGCATCCGCAACGCGAATTCGGCCCAAGCGGAGACAGTGAAGATGCCCGGATCGAAGCTGAAAGAGGCACTTGCCGCCATCCTCGAGCGTGAGGGGTTCATCTCCGGTTACACCGTGGAGAAGGATCCCAAGGGGCCCGGAACTCGGCTGGCCATCTCCCTCAAGTACTCGGCCGACCGCACCCGCACCATCGGTGGGATCAAGCGCGTCTCCAAGCCGGGACTTCGGATCTACACTCGGGCCGACCGGATCCCTCGAGTGCTGGGTGGGATCGGGGTGGCGATCGTGTCCACCAGCCAGGGGCTCATGACCGATCGTGAAGCTCGCAAGCGGCATCTGGGCGGAGAGGTGCTGTGCTATGTCTGGTAGCGTCGTCGTTCCTCGAGAATTCAGGCGATCTGCCCTCACCGGAGGTTCTTGCTGATGTCGCGCGTCGGACGTGCTCCCATCCCCGTACCAACCGGGGTGACGGTGAGCATCGCTGAGGATGCCGTCGTCGTGACCGGACCGAACGGCTCGATGTCCCGCCAGGTGCCTTCGGGCATATCGGTCTCACAGGATGGGGATGTCCTGACGGTGACCCGGGTCGACGACGAGCGCCACCACCGGGCCCTGCACGGCCTCACCCGGTCGCTCGTGGCCAACATGGTGACCGGAGTGACCCAGGGGTTCACCAAAGAGCTGGAGATCGTCGGTGTCGGCTACCGGGCCACGGCGCAGGGCCCGGGCGGATTGGAGCTGGCCCTCGGCTTCTCTCACTCGGTGAAAGTGGCAGCACCGCAGGGCATCACGTTCGAAGTGCCCTCACCTACGCGGATCGTGGTGAAGGGCATCGACAAGGAGAGGGTGGGACAGGTAGCGGCCGACATTCGCAAGCTGCGCAAGCCGGAGCCCTACAAGGGCAAGGGTGTGCGCTATGCCGGCGAGCGTGTGCTGCGCAAGGCGGGGAAGGCAGCGAAGTGATGGCAAGGTCAACCGGCAATGATCGAGCGCTGCGGATCCGCCGTCATTCACGTATCCGACGGAAGGTGTCGGGCACGGCCGAGCGCCCGCGCCTGGCGGTCAGCCGATCGAAGCGCCATATCTCGGCGCAGATCATCGATGACCAGGCAGGACGAACCCTCGCCGCAGTCAGCTCGGTTGAACCGGACCAGCGCGCACGGTCCGGCGGGAGCGGCGGGGGTAACGTAGCCGCAGCGAAAGCCGCCGGGCAGGTCCTGGCGGCCCGAGCCAAAGCGGCTGGGATCACCAAGGTGGTGTTCGACCGAGGTGGGTTTGCCTACCACGGGCGCGTGGCTGCTCTGGCCGATGCTGCCCGCGAAGAGGGACTGGAGTTCTAAGGGCCATGATCGACACGCAGTACGAGGAGCGCACGATTCGCGTGAACCGGGTGGCCAAGGTCGTGAAAGGCGGCCGCAGGTTCTCGTTCGCGGCACTGATGGTGGTGGGTGACGGCAACGGCCGAGTCGGGCTTGGCTACGGCAAAGCCAAGGAAGCCGGTCTCGCGGTGCAAAAGGGGATCGAAGAGGCGAGGAAGAACGTGTTCGAGGTGCCGCTCGCCGGCTCCACCATCACTCACCCGGTGATCGGTGAGAGCGGGGCCGGACGCGTCATGCTCAAGCCGGCGGCGCCGGGCACCGGGGTCATCGCCGGCGGGGCAGCGCGTGCCATCCTCGAGATGGCAGGCATCCATGACATCCTGGCCAAGTCGCTCGGTTCCTCCAACGGGATCAACGTGGCCCACGCCACCATTGCCGGGCTCAAAGCGCTCCGCCGGCCCGACGAGGTGGCAGCGCTCCGAGGAAAGCAGCCCGACGAGGTCGCGCCGGCGGGAGTGCTGCGGGCATACCGCGAACGCAAGCGCGAGACCGATCTCTACGCGGAGGTTCGGTAGATGCCTCCCGCAACCAATGATGCTGCGATGCTTCGAGTGACCCAGATCCGCTCGGCCATCGGCACCAAGCCCAAGCACCGAGGCACGTTGCGTGCCCTCGGACTTCGTGGTATCGGGCGGCACAACGACCTGCCCGATCGGCCCGAGATCCGGGGCATGCTGGCTCGTGTCCCCCACCTGGTCCATGTCGAGAGCGCCGTCGCTGGTCAGGCCCGTTCCACTGGGGGGTCCCGATGAACCTTCACGAGCTGGCACCGCCGCCAGGCTCCAAGCGGGAGAGGCGGCGCGTCGGGAGGGGGATCGCCGGCAAGGGCGGCAAGACCGCCGGGCGCGGGACGAAAGGGCAGGGGGCTCGAGACACCGTCCCTGTCGGGTTCGAAGGTGGTCAGCTCCCGCTCATGCAGCGGATCCCCAAGCTCCGCGGGTTCAAGAACCCCTTCCGGGTGGAGTACACCCCGGTGAACTTGGACGCCCTCGCGGCGCTCGACGGCGACCGTTTCACGCCCGAGACGATGGTCGCCGCGGGTCTGGCGCGGCGCGGCTCCCTGGTGAAGGTCCTCGACCGAGGCGGGGTGAGCCGGGCCGTCCACGTGAGCGCCCACGGGTTCTCGGCAGCAGCCGAACAGGAGATCCTCCGAGCCGGCGGTACCGTCGAGCGTGTGCCATTGCCCTTCGGACACGGCCGGCCCCCGGCCAGTGGCAACGCGCTCATGAACCGTTAGCGGTCGCGGGACTGGACGCCAGGAACCGTCATGCTCACCAGGCTGGCCAACATCTTCAGGGTCCCGGACCTCCGGAACAAGGTGCTCTTCACCTTGATGATCATCGCCCTCTACCAGGTCGGGGCCAACGTCCCGGTGCCGGGAGTGAGCTGGGCGAAGCTCCAGACACTCCAGCACAAGGCCGGCTCTGCGGGTGTGCTCGGGTTCTTGGACCTGTTCTCGGGTGGCGCGCTGGTCCGCCTCGCGGTGTTCGGTCTGGGCGTCATGCCCTACATCACCAGCTCGATCATCATCCAGTTGCTGTCGTCGGTGATCCCCAAGCTCGAGGAGTGGCGAGACCAAGGAGCGGTCGGCCAAAAGAAGATCACCCAGACCACCCGCTACCTGACCGTGTCGCTCGCGCTCATGCAGTCCACCGGGCTCATCTACGCGTTCCATGGGCACGACTCCGCGCTGCTATCGGTCACAGTGAACCTCATCCCCAAGTTCAACCTTGCCCTTGCCGCCTTCATGGTGCTGTGCCTCACGGCCGGCACCGCTTTCGTCATGTGGCTGGCCGAGCTCATCACCCAGAGGGGGATCGGCCAGGGAATGTCGATCTTGATCTTCGCCAACGTCGTGGCGTCGATCCCCTCGGGCGGGAAGGGGATCTACGAGGAGGGGGGAGTGCTCAAGTTCACCATCATGGTGGTCGTTTCGCTCGTCTTGCTGGTCTTCATCGTCTTCATGGACCAGGGACAGCGCCGCATTCCGGTGACGTTTGCCAAGCGGGTGGTGGGAAGGCGAATGTACGGCGGGCAGAGCACCTACATCCCCCTCAAAGTCAACCAATCGGGTGTGATCCCGATCATCTTTGCCAGCTCGGTGCTCTACATCCCGGTGCTGCTGAGCAACGTGATCCCGTGGCACTCGTTCCAAAGTTTCGTGAAGACCAACATCACCCCGACCAGCTTCTGGTACATCTCCTTCTACTTCGTCCTGATCCTGGCGTTCACGTTCTTCTACGTCTACATCGCCTTCGACCCACACCTGCAGGCCGACAACATCCGCAAGCAGGGTGGCTTTGTCCCCGGGATACGTCCAGGACCGCAGACCGAGCGCTACTTCGCGCGCATCTTGAACAGGATCACCGTGCCCGGAGCGCTGTTCCTCGCGTCAGTGGCGGTGGTGCCTTCGATATTGATGGCGTTGTGGAACTTGAACCGCTTCCCCTTCTACGGCACCACGTTGCTCATCTCAGTCGGCGTCGCGCTCGAGACCATGCGCCAGATCGACAGCCAGCTCATGATGCGCAACTACGAGGGTTTCCTCAAGTAGGGATTGGGTGGTACCCGGGGTCAGGCTCGTGGTCCTTGGCAAGCAGGGGGCCGGCAAGGGGACGCAGTGCGTCCGACTGTCGCACCACTACGTCGTGCCCCACGTCTCGACTGGCGACATGCTGCGGGGTGAAGTGAAGTCTCGCACCCCGCTCGGCCTCCGGGCCCAGGCACAGATGGAGAACGGCGACCTCATCGCCGACGAGCTGATCATGGAGATGGTCGCTCGCCGCCTGTCCGAGAAGGACATCCGGGCGAGGGGTTTCGTGCTCGACGGCTGCCCCAGGACCATCTCGCAGGCGGCTGCCCTGGAGTCGCTCACCGCCCCTCACCAGCTGGACCTGGTCATCGATCTCGAGGTGCCGACGCCGGCGGTCCTCCGGCGACTGGCCTCACGACGTGTGTGCGTGGACTGCGGGGCGAACTACTCGGTCTCGTCGCCGCCGCTGTCGAATTGGACGTGTGACGTGTGCGGCGGCGAAGTCATCCAGCGCCCCGACGATACGGAGGAGGCCATACGGCGGCGTCTCGACCTCTACGAGCACCAGACTGCTCCGCTCATCGAGTGGTACCGCCGCAAGGACCTCCTGGTCTCGGTGAACGGGACCGGTGCTCCCGATGCGGTCACCCGGCGCTGCGTCAAGGCGATCGAGGCCCGGCGCGCCCACGGAGGCGGAGCCCAGCACGTGGCAGACCGAGTGGTCGAGGATCTTTCGGGCGAAAAAACGTGAGACGGAGCAGCGAGGAGCTGGCGAAGATGCGCAGGGCCGGCCGCGTGGTCGCCGAGATGCACGAGCGGACCCGTTCTGCCGCGCGGCCCGGGATGACCACTGCGGAGCTCGACGCGGTGGCCCGAGAGGTGCTGGAGAGGCGAGGTGCCCAATCCAACTTCCTCGGCTACCACGGGTTCCCAGCGGTCATCTGCACGTCGCCCAACGACATGATCGTGCACGGCATCCCCGGTGGCTACCGGCTTGAGGAGGGGGACATCCTCTCGGTTGACTGCGGAGCCATCGTGGAGGGGTATCACGGCGATGCGGCCTACACGATGGGGATCGGAGAGGTCTCTGCCGAAGCGGAGCGGCTCATCGAAGTGACCGAGCGGAGCCTGTGGGCCGGGATCGAGCAGCTCAGGCCGGGGACGCGCCTGCACGAGGTCGGCCGGGCAGTGCAGGCCGTTGCCGAAGGGGCTGGGTACACGGTGGTGAGGGAGTACGTGGGGCATGCCATCGGCACGGCGATGCACGAGCAGCCCCAGGTGCCCAATTACTGGCCGGGAACCCCCGGGCCCACGCTCAAGTCCGGCATGGTGTTCGCCGTGGAGCCCATGGTGAACGCAGGTGGTCCCGAGACCCGCCAGCTCGAGGACGGATGGAGCGTGGTCACGGCTGACGGCCGTCTGTCGGCGCATTTCGAACATACGATCGCCGTCACCGAGGATGGCCCGGAGGTGCTCACCGTGCCCTGATCCCTGGCAGGTCGCGGGCCACGAGGAACACCGCCCGGCGTCCTCCGAGGACCGGGCCGGCGTCTCGGCTGGAAAATTGTGTCTCGGAGCGGATAAGATCATCATTCGGCCAGAGATCCGATCCCGTGAGGGTGCGGTTCCAGGTCCCCCGTCGCCGGTGGTGTGCGCCGGTGGCGCGCCGCCGGCCGAGCACGAGCAAACGAGTTGAGGAGAGTCACCTGCCCAAGCCCAAGGAAGACGCCATCGTGCTGGAGGGCACGGTGGTGGAGCCGTTGCCCAATGCCATGTTCCGGGTCGAGCTCGAGAATGGCCACAAGGTCCTGGCACACAGCTCCGGGAAGATGAGGATGCACAGGATCCGGATCCTTCCCGGGGACAAGGTCCAGGTGGAGATCACCCCGTACGACCTGAGCCGGGGCAGGATCACTTACCGATACAAGTAGCAGCGAGAGAAGACGGAAGAAGCCAGCAGATGAAGGTACGACCGAGCGTCAAGCCGATATGCGAGAAGT
>JAJYZN010000046.1 GCA_021799915.1 Actinomycetes bacterium | reverse complement strand
TGGGTGAACGGGCATCTCCGGCAGGACTCGACGACGGCCGATCTCATCTTCACCTGCGCCGAGATGATCGAGTGCCTGACCACCGTCTTCCCGCTCGAGCCCGGGGACGTGCTGGCCACGGGGACGCCGGCCGGTGTGGGAGCGGGGAGCACGCCGCCCCGGTGGCTCCGCCCCGGCGACACCGTGCGGGTGGAGGTGGAGGGGGTGGGCGTGCTGGAGAATCCGGTCGCCGCCGAGGTCACCCCGTAGTCGTCCCGGGGCCTGTCCCCCGGGGTCCACGCTCCGTCGTCATCCCGGTGCCGGCCGCCCGGGATCCACGCTCCGCCAGGACAGCTCGAGCTGGATGTGGTCGGGGTCCCGGAGCACCATGACGGCACCGAACGGGGTGTCGGCGATCGGGGAGTGCTCCACACCGAGCTCGTCCAAACGCTCCTCCCAGGACTCGAGCTCGGCGCGGTCGGTCACCCCGAAGGAGACGTGGTCCAAACCGGTCCGGGTCTCGTCGAACCGGGCGGTGCCGGCCCCGTGGTGGCGGCGCAGGCTCACGAGTAGACCCGAGGTCCGGTCCAGGAGGATCACGGAGTCGAAGTGGGGACGGCGCTCCTCGTGGATACGTTCCAATCCGAACAGCTCCCGGTACCACTGGTCGCTCACCTCCAGATTGCGGACGGAGAGGCTGACGTGGGCAACACCGGTGAGCTCGGGCACGACGCCAAATGTAGATCCCGTCGCAGTTGCGAGTGGAACCGGGAGGACCGCCCCGGTGGTCCGGGCCGGGACCCGGCGGCATACGCCGGCGGCGGACACGGCACAATGGAGGGTGACGCCGGCGGGGATCCCCTCCGGAGATCGAACGAGGGAGCCCGATGGAAGCCAAAGAACCGGAGCAGGCGGTCGAGCCCGACGAGCACGAGCGCGCCGAGCGCCTGGGGCAGCTGCGAGCCCTCATCGAGCTCATGCGGCCGTCGGTCCAGGCCGACGGTGGCGACTTGATCCTGGTCAGCGCCGATGTGGTGACCGGCGTGGTCGAGGTGCAGCTCCAAGGGGCATGCAGCTCCTGTGCGATCAGCTCGGCCACGCTCCAGGGCGGGGTCGAGCGGATCCTGACCCAGCGCCTGCCTTGGGTGACCGAGGTCATCGGCGGGCTGGACGAGTCGATGGACCCGTTCGAGAGCGCCTCGCTCGGGCGGGGAGGGTACGTCCCGGGCCTTTGATGCGGCGCTCGTCCCGGACCGGGTCGCGACGGGCGGAACATTAGTTAGCTCAAGTAAATATAATGGGGCGATGAGCCCGGCTACGTCGTCGCCACCGCGGGGCGGGTCCCTCCCCACCCTGCCGGCCGCCACCGACCAGGAGCTGGCCACCCGTCTTCGGATAGCGGTGGCCCGCCTCCATCGGCGACTGCGCCAGCAGTCGCTGGCCGGGCTGTCGCCCTCCCAGGCCTCGGCCCTCGGCTCGGTGAACCGGCTCGGTGCACCGACCTTGGGTGAGCTGGCGGAGGTGGAACAGGTGCAGCCGCCGACCGTCACCCGTCTCGTGTCGGCCATGGAGGGCGCCGGGCTGGTGTCGAGGTTCGGGGACCCTTCCGACCGCAGGATCACCCGGCTCCGGGTCACTCCCGAGGGGCGTCGCTCCCTCCAGCGCGTCCACCGCCTGAAGAACGCCTACCTGGAACGGCGGCTGACCCTCTTGGGGCCGGGTCGGCACGAGGACGTGGTTCGCCTGGTCGAGCTGTTAGAAGAGCTGATCGACGAGCCGTGAGCACCGTCCGCGTCGCCTTCCACCAGACCTTCAAGGCCGTCAGAGTGCGGAACTTCCGCCTGTACTTCACCGGTCAGGCCATCTCGGTGTCGGGGACCTGGATGCAGACGATCGCCCTCGGCTTGCTGGTGCTCTCGGATCGGGTCCACGGGACCGGGGTTGACGTCGGCGTGGTCACCGCCCTGCAGTTCCTCCCCATGCTGCTGCTGGGGAGCTGGGGGGGACTCGTCGCCGACCGCTTCGACAAGCGCACGCTCCTGTACATGACCCAGTCGTCGGCCGGTGCGCTGGCCCTGGCTCTCGGCCTGCTCACGATGCTGGGTTCGGTCACTCTGGCCGAGCTGTACGTGCTGTCCACCTTGCTCGGAGTCGTCAACCTCTTCGACAATCCGGCCCGCCAGACCTTCGTCTCCGAGATGGTGGGCCGTGACCTGCTGCCCAACGCCATCAGCCTGAACAGCGTGCTCATGAACTCGGCCCGGGTGATCGGCCCGGCCATCGGTGGGGTGCTCATCTTCACCGCCGGCTTCGCTACGTGCTTCCTGGTGAACGCCGGGACTTACGTGGCCGTGATCGTGGCCCTGCTCTTGATGCGCCCGGCCGAGCTGTTCCGGACTCCCCCGGTGGCCCGGGCCAAGGGGCAGGTGCGAGAGGGCTTGGCGTACGTGTGGTCGACCCCCGCACTGCGTGACCCGCTCCTGGCCATGGCCGTGGTGGGGATCTTCGCCTTCAATTTCACCACCACCCTTCCCCTCCTGGCCAAGTTCACCTTCCACGGGGGGGCCGGGACCTACAGCACCTTGACGGTGGCCATGGGTGCGGGAGCGGTGGTGGGCGGTCTCGTGGTGGCTCACCGGAGCCGACCATCGGCCGCCCTACTCAGCATCATCGGTCTGGTCTTCGGCGTCATGATCATCGCCGTGGCCGCCGCGCCGACGGAAGCCTTCGCCGTCGCGGCCTTGATCTTCATGGGCTTCTTCAGCATCGCCTTCATCGCCACCGCCAACTCCACCCTCCAGCTCCGGGCGGAGCCGTCGATGCGGGGGAGGGTCATGGCCCTCTACGCCATCGCCTTCTTGGGGAGCACGCCCATAGGTGCGCCGCTGGTCGGCTGGATCAGTGACGCCTCGAGTCCCCGGGTCGCCCTCATGGTCGGAGGAGTGGCCACGCTGGCGGCGTCGGGTCCGCTGGCCCTGCGCTACGCCCGCCGCTCCCGTGGCAGCGCTCCGGTCCCCGTGCCACCGCCGGTGCCGCTGGGCGAGGGCAGCGCCCCCTAGGGGCGAGGCTCTTTGGGGAGCCCGAGGACCCGCTCGCCCACGATGTTCCTCTGGATCTGTGCCGTACCGCCCCAGATGGTCTCCGAGCGGGAGAAGAAGAAGGAGGCCTGGATGTCGTCCACCGGGTAGTCCGAGCGTCCCCGGCGCATGCCCGGCAGCACTTCGACGCCTTCGGCGTCTCCCCGCAGGATCTGGCCGTCCATTCCCAGGATGTCCATCGCCAGCTCCATGGTCTGCTGGTGGGTCTCGGACCAGAACATCTTGTTGCACGCTCCGAGCGCCGCGGTGTGGTGGGTGCCGTTCAGCGAGTCGGTCAGGGTGCGGTACCCGTTGATCTCCATGATCTTGATGGTCGACCACGACCGGGCCAGCCGCTGGCGGACGAGCGGATCGCTGGTCTTCCCGCGGGCCCGGGCTTCGGCGATGATGGCGTCGAGCTCGCGGGCGAAGCGACGATGGCCGGTCGTGGCCGACGACCCGCGCTCGAACCCGAGCGTGGTCATGGCCACCTTCCATCCGTTGTCGACGCCGCCGATCACGTTCTCCCTGGGGGCCCGGGCGTTGGTGAAGAAGACTTCGTTGAAGTCGGCGGATCCGTCGACCTGGGCAATCGGGCGCACCTCCACGCCGTCCTGCTTCATCGGGACCAGTAGGTAGGAGATCCCGGCGTGTTTGGGGGCATCGGGATTGGTCCGGGCCAGGAGGAAGATGTAGTCGGCGAACTGGGCCTGGGTGGTCCAGACCTTCTGACCGTTGATCACCCACTCGTCGCCGTCCAGCTCGGCCCGGGTGGACAGGGACGCCAGGTCGCTGCCGGCGTCGGGCTCGGAGAATCCCTGGCACCACGAGATCGAGCCGTCGAGGATGCCGGGGATGTACTGGCGCTTCTGCTCCTCGGTGCCCCATTGCAGGATGGTGGGGCCGACCAGGGTGTCTCCGAAGAAGTCGGCCCGCAGCGGTGCCTGGGCCCGGGCGAACTCCTCGTTCAGGACCACTTGCTGGAGGAGGGTGAGACCCCTGCCGCCGTACTCGGTCGGCCAGCTGGCGCAGATCCATCCGCCCTGCCGGAGCTTGTCGGTCCACTCCTCGTTGAACTTCCGGCGCTCCGACTTGGACATCGAGAAGCCGGGCTCACCCCACCCTTCGGGGAGGTTCTTCTCGAGCCAGTCGCGGATCTGGGTGCGGAACTCTTCGGCGTCGGGCGGGTAGGTAAGGTCCATACGGGCCAGAGAATACCGCCTGGGCCCGAGGCCTCTCGCTGCGGTGGAGTCGCCGCTGCGGTGGAGTCGCCGCTGCGGTGGAGTCGCCGCTGCGGTGGAGTCGCCGCCCGCCGGACCGCTACCGGTGCACTCCCAGCTCGATCGCCTTCACCAGCAAGAGCACCACGGCCACCACCAGGTAGCCACGTAGGACATACATGCTGACCAGCCGGCCACGGGACCAGGTAGGCCGGCGCAGGAGGTTGAGCGGGGGCATCCGCCAGTTCGCCCGCACGTCGCGGGCGACCGGCGGCTCCGGAGGCCGACGGGAGCGGTGTCGGAGCAGGATGACTCCGGCGACGGCGTAGGCGACCAGGAGGACCCCACCGAGGACGAGGGCGAGGATGTTCACGTTGATCTGGGAGAACAGCGTGGTGGCCATGAGCACGAGCGACATCATGAGCAGGATGGAGACGATGACGGCGGCCACGACGTTCAGCCATGGTCGGTTCACCCAGGGTCCGAGCACCTCCTTGTCGTTGCACAGGAGCAGGAGGAAGACCGTGGCGCTGGGCAGGAGCACGCCGGCCAGGGCCTGCACGCCGGTGGTGATGAGCCCGAGGGGCGCTCCGGGGATGAGCACGATGCCGGCGGCGAGCACCACCATGGCCGTGAACGCCCCGTAGAAGAACTTGGCATCCTTCCAGCTCCGGTGTAGGGAGTGCCGGGCACCGAACACGTCGCCGAACGCGTACGACGTGGCCAGGGTGACCGACGCCGCTCCGATGATCGACGCGTTGAGCAGGACGACGGCGAAGATGGCCCCCGTGGCGTGACCCACGTAGTGCGTCAACCCGTGTGCCACCCCTTCGGCGTTGGTGAAGTGACCGGCCAGAGCGGTCCCCCCGAAGGCCGCCGCCGTGACGGCGACGAGGAGGGAGGCGGCGAAGACCGTGACCACCGAGCCGACCACCGTGTCCACTCGCTCGTAGTTGATCCATCGGGGGGTGATGCGCTTGTCGACGATGTTGGACTGCTGGAAGAAGAGCTGCCAAGGTGCCACGGTGGTGCCCACGATGGCGATGATGAGCAGGACCGAGGTGGAGTTGAACCCACCTTTGACGCCCGGGACCACCATGTCGTGGAAGAAGGGTCCGGCCTTGGGATGACTGAAGACGGCCAGCGGGATGACGAGGAAGTTGGCGACGATGAACACGAACATGAACCGTTCCCAGCGTCTGAAGCTGCCGGTGGCGGTCATCGCCACCAGGGCCACCGCGGCGATGGGGACCGAGATGTACGTGCTGATCCCGAAGTACCCCAGGGACAGGCTGACCCCGATGAACTCGGTGGCGATGGTCAAGAAGTTCAAGATGAACAGGTCTCCCACCGAGAACGCCCCCCAGAACTTCCCGAACCTCTCGTTGATGAGCCTCGCGTGTCCGACGCCGGTCACGGCCCCCAGGCGTACGACCATCTCCTGGTTGACGATGAGCACCGGGATCAACAGGGGAAGCGTCCACAACAGCGTGAGCCCGAAGTTCTGCCCGGCCTGGGCGTACGTGGAGACGCCCCCGGCATCGTTGTCGCCGACCATCACGATCAGCCCCGGTCCCATGATGGCCAGGAGGGTCAGCAGGCGCGCCGCCCACGAGCGCCGGGCGCCCACGTCGTGCTGGCGGATGGTGCCGAAGGCGCCTTGGATGTCGCCCGTGTGGGCTTCGTCCAGCACGGCGGTGGCATCGTGCATCGTCGGCCGGTCGTCGGCCATGGTTCACCTCCTCGATCTTCGTCTCCAACGTGTGCCCCCCCGGGTGCCGGGTGCGGTGTCCGACCCGGACCCGGTGGGCGGGTCCCTCGGAACGGAAAGGCGGTCTTCACTGACCGGCTCTCGCGCCCGTCACCTTTCGTGAGGCTCGCCGCTTCCCGTCCGGCACCTCGAGGTGCCCTGTGTCGGGGGGGACGACCGGGCACGTCCAAGGGTGCCGAGCGCTCTCCCGTCGCCGCGGGAAGCGGCTAGGCGCTGGGGGGTTTTCCGCCGGCCCGCCGCGACGGGTGACGATGCCGTCGGGGGAACAAGAGCGGTCGTCGCATGCGCCGCACCGCTCAGTCCTCCGCCGCCGTGATGCCGAAGTCGCGCCGCCACCCGCTGGGCATGAGGGATGAGATCACGTCGTCCACCGTCACCACACCGAGCATCGTGTGGTGATCGTGGTCCATGACCGGCGCCACCGTGAGGTTGAAGTCGGACATCTTTCGGACCGTGGCCCCCAGGTCCCAGTCGGCATGCAAGTGGGCCAGGTTGGGCCGCACGACCGCGGAGAGCGGCTGGGATGGCTCGGCTTGGATGAGGCGGACGGCCGACACCGAGCCGACGACATCACCTCCCGGATCGGTGGCGAACACCACGTTCAGGGCTTCGGGTGGTGCCGTGTTGGCGTGGATCGCGGCCAGAGTCTCGCCGACGGTGGTGGAGTCGGGGAGGGCGAGGAAGTCCGGGCTCATGAGGCCACCGGCCGTCTCAGGGTTGTAGCTGAGCAGCGAGCGCACCTTGCGGCGCTGGGGCTCGGGCAGCAGGTTGAGGATTGGCAGCCGGCGTTCCTGGTCCACTTCGGCGATCAAGTCTGCGGCGGCGTCTGGAGCCATCGAGGCCAGTAGTCGGGCGGCGTCGGCATCGGCGCGACTGTCGATGAACTCCAGCTGGTGCTCGGTGTCGAGCTCCTCGAATACGTCGGCTTCGAGCTCGCGGTCACGTCCGACCGCCTCGATGATCTCCTCGCCCTCCTCGTGGGACGCCGCTTCGACCAGGTCGGCGATCTGGGCCGGATGGAGTCGGGCCAGCTTGCGGTACGGGATGTGCAGTCGGGCCGAGGGGACGTGTGCCACGAAGGGCTCGATGCTCGCCCAGTCCACCAGGGAACCGGGGGCCACGCGCTCGCCCGTGCGCCCGGGCAGCAGGCGCCGCAGGACCGGGCGACTGGAGGGGTCCACCCCCACGACCTCCCAGGTCCCGTCGATACGGGCCAGCTCGATCTCGTTGGCCCTGATGAGGCGCCCACCTACGAAGTTGATCAAGTGGCGCGCCATGAGGTCCCGGGCCAGGAGCAGCTCACCGGGACGCCGCTCGAAGCGACGTAGGTCGACGCGCTCACCCTCGAACTCGGCTTTTCCCGGCCGGAGCCCGGCGATCTTGGCGATTGGCACGAACAGATCGCGCCCGCCGATGCGGACGACGAGGCCCACCACCGGAGGGTGGGGGCTGGTCCCGACCCTGACGATGAGATCCCTGACGCGCCCCAGGCGATCTCCGGTCCGGTCGACCAGCGGTCGGCCGATGACGCTTGAGAGGTGGAGCAGCTCGATGGCGGGTACCTCGGCCGTGTCCACTCGCGTCGTGCTGGTGGTGGACGGCGTCTCCATAGGGCGAACTGTAGCGGCTCTGGCGCCTGGCTGGGTACATCAACCCTGTTCAGAAGCGGTTTTGTGAACATCACGTGACCGCCGGGAGCCAAGGTGACACGCCGGGAGCCACGGTGTGTTTGCACCAGATGTGCTGGTCGGGGGAGGCTGTGCGGTCATGGTGCCAGGGCCGGGAGTGTCGGATGCCTAAGACGCCGCGCCAGAAGTGGCTCCAGATGCGCGAGAGCTGGGAACGGTCGACCCAGATCCAGGTACCGCCCAGCGTGCCGGCCCGACCACCCGAGCCCGGTGGGCTCCGAGTGGCCTTTCTCATCTACCGGGGGAACCCCCGCTGCGGCGGCCAGGGGGTCTACACGCGACACCTGACGCGCGAGCTCGTGGCTCTCGGGCACTCGGTGGAGGTCCTGGCCGGACAGCCCTGGCCCGAGCTGGACGAGGGCGTCGGGTTCACCCCGGTGCCCGGGCTCGACCTGTACCGCGATCCCGACCCTTTCCGTGTTCCTCACCCCCGGGAGTTCGGCGATCGCTACGACGCCCTCGAGTTCGGTGTGATGTGCACGGCCGGCTTCGGGGAGCCGTGGGCGTACTCGCTCCGGGTGCGACGGTTGCTCCAGCAGCGGCTAGGCGAATTCGACCTGGTGCACGACAACCAGTGCCTGGGCTCGGGGATGCTGGGCATCGTCGAAGACGGGTGGCCGCTGCTCACCACGCTGCACCACCCCATCACCGTGGACCGTCAGCTGGCTCTCGGTCACACGACCAACCCCTGGCAGCGGGTGACGACCCGGAGGTGGTTTGGGTTCTTGCGGATGCAGGTCCGTGTCGCTCGTCGCCTCCCGGCCATCGTGACCGTGTCGCAGTCCTCCCGGCGTGACATCACCGCCCAGATGGGTGTGGACCCCGACCGGATGACGGTGGTCCCCGTCGGCGTGGACCACACCGTGTTCCGGCCCCAGGTCGGGGTGGCCAAGGTTCCCGGCCGCCTCATGGTGACCACTTCCAGCGACGTCCCCATGAAAGGGCTCGTCCCGTTGCTCGAAGCGCTGGCGAAGCTCCTCACCGAGAGGAGGGTTGAGCTGATGGTGATCGGTCGCCCCCGGCCGGGAGGGCGTGTGGACCGCACCATCGAGCGGTTGGGCCTCCGGGCCCATGTCCGCTGCGTGAGCGGCATCAGCGACGCCGAGCTGGCCCGGGCCTACGCCGAAGCCGAGGTGGCTGTGGTGCCGTCTTTGTACGAGGGGTTCTCGCTCCCGGCGGTCGAGGCCATGGCCTGCGGAGTGCCGGTCGTGGCCACGACCGGTGGTGCCCTCCCCGAAGTCGTCGGGCGCGACGGGGAGACGGGTCTCCTGGTTCCGCCCGACGATCCCGAGGCGCTGGCCGCAGCCATCGGGCGTTGCCTCGACGATCCCGACTTGCGCGAGCGCCTGGGCAGGGCCGGCCGGGATCGAGTGCTCCACCGTTTCACTTGGCAAGTCACGGCCAAGGGCACGGCCGAGTGCTACTCGGCTCTCCTGGCCGGGCGTGACGCTTCGGCGGCTACCGGTGACCACGCTTCGGCCGGCGCCCCCGCGGCGGCCGGCGCCCCCGCTCCTGCCACCGTCACCCAGGTGGGCCAGGCATCGTGCTGACCGTCGACTACGACCGGCTGGGTGTGCGGAGCGGCGATCGTCTGCTGGACCTCGGGTGCGGGTTCGGGCGGCACGCGTTCGAAGCAGCACGGCGGGGGGCGGCGGTCGTGGCCCTCGACGCCGGTGCCGACGAGGTTGCCGGGGTGAGGGCCACGTTCGGGGCCATGGTGGACGCCGGTGAGCTGGAGGCCGGCGGCGTCCGGGCCGGTGCGGTGCAGGGCGATGCCCTTCACCTTCCGTTCCCCGATGGGGCGTTCGACAGGGTGATCGCCTCCGAAGTGCTCGAGCACATCCCTGACGACACGGCGGCCATGGCCGAGCTGGCCCGGGTGCTCCGCCCCGGGGGGTCCATGGCCGTGACCGTGCCGCGTTGCGGACCCGAGCTCGTGAACTGGACGCTGTCTGACGCCTACCACGACGTCCCCGGGGGGCACGTCCGTATCTACCGACGGGGAGTGCTGGAGCGACGCCTGACGTCCGTCGGGCTGGCGCCGGTGGACCACCACCACGCCCACGGGCTCCACTCTCCCTACTGGTGGTTGAAGTGCCTGGTCGGGACCACGAACGACACGAACCCGCTGGTCGCCGCCTACCACCGCCTCCTGGTGTGGGACATCGTGAAGGCTCCTCGGCTCACCCGGGTTGCTGACCGGGTGCTGAGCCCGGTGATGGGCAAGAGCCTGGTGGTCTACGTCTCGAAGCCCGAGGTCGAGGCCGGCACTCCCGGTGGCGCCGCGGAGCCAGAGCCGGAGCCGGAGGGACGACGTGAGGGGGCTCCGGTGGCTCCGGTGGCTCCAGTGAAGGTGTCCGCGGCGTGACCACCGATCAAGCACGCTCCACTTCGATCCCACAGGTGCCCGGCATCCTGAGCGCCTCGGACGTCATGGCGACCGCCTGCTCGATCGCCGAGGTGCAACTCCCCAACGGGATGATCCCGTGGTTCCCCGGGGGGCACTGTGATCCGTGGAACCACGTGGAAGCCGCCATGGCTCTGTCGGTCTGCGGGCTCCACGACGAGGCTGAGCGGGCCTACGGCTGGCTGGCCGAGCACCAGATGGCCGACGGGAGCTGGTTCAACTACTACTTGGCCCACGGAGTCAAAGACCCCCGACTGGACACCAATGTCTGTGCTTACGTGGCCGCCGGGCTCTGGCATCACCATCTGGTCACCGGCACTGACGACCTCCTGCGCAGGATGTGGCCGACGATGGAACAGGCTCTCGATTTCGTCCTGCGCTGGCAACAGCCCGACGGCTCCATCCGGTGGTCGCTCGACGGTTCCGGGCGCCCCGAGAGCTACGCCCTGCTCACCGGGTCGTCGTCGATCTACCACAGCCTGCGGTGCGGGGTGGCCGCCGCCGAGCGTCTGGGCAAGGACCGCCCCGATTGGGAGCTCGCCGCCGGTCGCCTCGGCCATGCCGTGGCCCACCATCCCTCTGCTTTCGCTCCGAAGGCGGAGTTCGCAATGGACTGGTACTACCCGATGCTCTCGGGAGCGGTGGACGGCGCTGCCGGGCGGGACCGCATGGCCCGCCAGTGGGACACCTTCGTCATGGGCGGTCACGGCGTCCGTTGCGTGGCCACCAACGACTGGGTCACCGCCGCCGAGACGGCCGAGTGCGTGATGGCGCTGGACGCGTTGGGACTGGACCAGACGGCCCGGGAGCTCTTCGCCGCGGCCCAGGAGCTCCGGCTCCCCGACGGCTCGTACTGGACCGGGCTCGTCTACCCCGACACCGTGTCGTTCCCCACCGGCGAGCGCACCACGTACACTGCAGCCGCCATCGTGCTGGCCGCCGACGCGTTGTCGAGCACGTCCCGGGCGGCCGGCCTCTTCCGGGGAGAGGGATTGTGGGCCGGCCTTGACTTGGCTGAGTCACACTGCTCGCCGGCGGCTTCCGACGGCTGCACCGCCGGCCGCACGGCCCGAGGATGAGCCGGAGGAGAGGCCACTCCGGTCTCTCGCCGACCGGCTACTCCTTCCGGTCGGACCGGGTCCCCGGGCCGCCGGCTACCCGCCGCAGGATCCGGAGGCTGCCGCACTCGCCGTCTTCGACCCACTCGCCTGAGTCGAGCGCGGCGCGCCACAGCTCGTAGGGGGGCCTTCCGCCGTCGGCCGGGTCGGGGAACACGTCGTGGATGGCCAGCCATCCACCGGTGGCGACGTGCGGCGTCCACCCACGAAAGTCGGCCCAGGCCGGCTCCTCGCCGTGTCCGCCGTCGATGAAGCACAGGGCGATCGAGGTGCCCCAGCAGGCAGCCACGACGGCGGAATCACCCACCACCCCCACGACCGTGCGGTCCAGGCCCGCTCCGTCGACCGCCCGTCGCCAGTGGGGAAGCGTGTCCAGCCGTCCGTCGAGAGGATCGACCAGGTCGGCGTCGTGGTGCTCCCACCCGACCTGGTTCTCCTCTGAGCCTCGGTGGTGGTCCACGCTGAACAACACGGCGCCGGTGGCCTCGGCCGCGGCTCCGAGGTACAAGGTGGACTTGCCACACCAGGCGCCGATCTCCACCATCACCGCTGACCTGGCGCCCCGGCCCTCCCAAGATCGCCCGGCCCGGACGGCGGCATGGAGCAATGCCTCCCCTTCGTCGTCAGGCATGAACCCCCGCGTCTCCCGTGCCCGGCGCACCAGTTCGGCGGTCCTGGGGCGCGACGATCGGGTGCTCGATCCGGTCCCCGCGTTGGTCATCGCACCAGAGAGTAGATGCCGTAGGCGGCGAAGCCGGTCAGGACCACTCCGCCGACCCTCCGGATGACCCCCAGTGGCACGAACCGCAGGAGCGCTCTCCCGCCGAACGCGCCCAGGGCGGCCACGGCCACGAGAGCTGCTAGCGCCCCGGTGAACACCGAGAAGGGTTGGTGGTAGCGAGCCACCAAGTTGACCGTGAGCAGCTGGGTCAGGTCGCCGAACTCGCCGACCAGGATGACCCCGAAGGCCGTGGCCACGATCCTGGAGGTGCCCGGAGTCGGCGCCGGCCCCCCGACCTCGGCGGTCCCCTCGGCCGGTCCCCCGACCTCGGCGGTCCCTTCGGCCAGGTCCCCGACCTCGGCGGTCCCCTTCTCCTCTTCGCTCCGTTCGGGGATCACCAGGAGGTACACCGCCCCGGCCAGGAACAGCACCGTGATGATCGCGTCGAGTGCACGGTGCGGGAGGAGCTCGAGCAGGCGACCGGCGGCCACGGCCAGGGATACATGGACCAAGAACGCACCCGATGCCCCGATCCAGACCGGCAGGGGGCGCGACCGGCTCCCCATCACCAAAGTGGCGATCATCGTCTTGTCCGGGAGCTCGGCCACCGCCACCAGAGCGAACGTCGTGGCGATGACGGCGATGTTCAAGAGGTCCCCGCCACGGATCTACCGGTGCCCTGCCCGAACTTAGGTGCGCGTCGCCGGGTCGGTCGAGAGCGCTCCGAGGACGTCGCCGAGGCGGCCGGCCCACCTCCGACCGAAGGCCACGTTGATCGCCAGCCGTTCGAGCATCTGGACCACCGAGCGCTGCCCGCTGGGGAGCGGGTGGGAGGTGAGGAACGCTGCCACGTCGGCGGCCAGCTCCGGGTCCCCGCACAGGGCTCGGGCGCCGTCGAGCATGCGCGAGTGACTGTTCACCGGGAACCGGTCCAGCAGCTGATCCCAGTCGGTGGAGATCCGGGTCCAGACTGCCGGACCACCGACCCGGTTCCCGAGGAGCGTGGCGACGAGGTACGGAGCGTTCTGGGTCCGCACCTCGGTCCGCGCCAGCTCGTAGGTGGCCACGGCCAGTTCTGCGTCGGGGAAGGCCGCCAGCGCCGTGAGGGCGCGCAGCTCCTCTTGGGGCGTGGCGGGGTGGCGGTAGCGGTCGAGGACGGTCTCGTAGTCACCAGCTCTCATCTGGGCCGCCACCGACTGGAGCACCGAGCTCTCGATGTCGGGGTCGATGGGCACCGGCCCGTCGCTGCGGAACGCCTGGTCGAAACGCCTGGCCGCCTCTCCCCGGACGGCAGGGTCCGCTCCGATGGTCCCGAGGGTCCCGATGAGCAGGGAGCGGAGCGTGGGCACGCGTTCACCTTCGCCGCCGCGGGCATCCCATCCGAGGATGGCCGCCCGGGGCCCGAGCAGCGTCCGAACGGCGGCCTGCACCTGCGGACGCTCGGCCTCGGTCGCCACCCGGTCGCACAGCCCGAGGGCGCCGGCGACCACGGTCCACGTGCCCGGGTCGTGCTCCTCGACGCGCTCGAGGGCACGAGCCAGAGAGAAGAACTGCCCCAGCTCGATCCGGTCGGCGAGCACCAGAGCCCACGTATCGGCGACGAGGTTGAAGCGCTCGAGGGGGGCCAGCTGGTCCAGGCCGTCGGTCAGCGTCGCCAGTCGCCGAGCTGTGTAGCGGGTCCGGTAGACGCCCCACCCACCGGCGTTCACCACCGCGGCGGCGGGGGCGTCCGTGCCGGGGAGCGGGAGCTTCGATGGCTCCCCACCTAACAGGACACGTCCGGTGCCCTCGGTGCCCGACCCTGACTCCAGCGTCCTCACCAAGACCGGAACCTGCCAGGACGAACCGATGGCGCTCTCGGTTCCCGGGCTTGCCGGGGCGTAGGAGAAAGGGGACTGGCTGAGGCGATCACCTTCCACCGCGACGATGGGGTGACCGCCCTGGAGGATCCACGAGTCCATCATCGCCCGGACCGGCTCCCCGCTCACCTCCTCCAGCGCGTCCCACAGGTCGGAGGTCACGGTGTTGGCATACGCGTGGCGCTGGAGGTAGTGGCGGATCCCGTCACGGAACGTCTCGGCGCCGAGGTAGCGCTCCAACATTCGCAGCACACTCCCGCCCTTCTGGTACGTGAGCACGTCGAACATGCCGTCTGCCTCTTCGGGTGATCCGACCGGGTACTCGATCGGGCGGGTGGCATGCAGACCGTCGACAGCCAACGCCGCCTCGCGCTCCAGGCCGAAGCTGACCCAGCGCTGCCACGCCGGTTCGAAGGCGTCCACGCAGAGGATCTCCATGAACGTGGCGAACGCCTCGTTCAGCCATATCCCCTCCCACCAGCCCATGGTCACCAGATCCCCGAACCACATATGGGCGATCTCGTGAGAGACGACGTCGGCCACGCGCTCCAGCTCGGTGCGGGCCGCGGCAGCCGGATCGACCAGCAGTGCGGTCTCGCGGAAGGTGACGCACCCCAGGTTCTCCATGGCGCCGAAGGCGAAGTCGGGGATGGCCACCAGGTCGAGCTTGTCGGCCGGGTACGGAATGGCGAAGTAGTCGGAGAAGAAACGCAGGGCGTGCGCGGCGACGTCGAGGGCGTAGGTGGTGAGGTGTGCCCGGCCCGGGGCGTGGACGACCCGGAGCGGCGTGCCGTCGACCATCACGGGATCGGTGGCTTCGAGCTCCCCGACGATGAACGCGACCAGGTAGCTGGACATCTTCATGGTCGGGGCGAAGTGGACGGAGCGCTTGGCCTCCCCGTCCACCGCCGACGTCTCGAGCACCGGTGAGTTCGAGTACGCGGCCAGTCCCGAGTCCACCACCAAGGTGACGTCAAAGACGGCCTTGCGGTCGGGTTCGTCCCAGCAGGGGAAGGCCCGACGGGCGTCGGTCGACTCCATCTGGGTGGTGGCGATGGTGTGGTCCGCACCGTCGGCGTCGGTGAAGGTGCTCCGGTAGAACCCTCGGAGCTTGTCGTTGAGTACTCCGGCGAAGGTGACGTGCAGCGTCGCCGGACCGGCCGGGATCGGCGCAGCGAACCGGCACTCCATCCGCTCGGTCTTCTCGTCGAGGGTGACTGCGGCCGTCGACGTGGTGCCGTCGGCATGTTCGGCGAAGGCCTCGTGGACCGCTAGCTCGGCAGCGTTGCACAAGATCAGGTCGGTCGGTTCGTGGACGGTCAGCTCGATCGCCACGGAACCGGTGAACGTCGCCGCCCCCAGATCGGGAGAGAGGGTCACGTGGTACACGAGAGGTTCGACGGTTCGAGGGAGGCGGAACGAGTCGGCGTCGGTCAAGGTCATGGGCGCGAGGCTACCGTCCCCGGCCCGACTACCCTCTCGGCGTGACCTACGCGGAGCCGGACGATGTTCCCCGTTCCGGGGGCGAACCATCCATGGACCTCGACGTGGTCGGGATCGGTTCGCCCCTGGTGGACGTGTTGGCGACGACGTCCGAAGAGGGCATCTCCCGCAGCGGCCTCACCCGCGGCTCCATGATGCTCGTGGACGCTCTGCGGGCCGAGGAGATCTACGGGTCCATGGGGCCGGCCACCGAGGTCTCGGGTGGTTCGGCGGCCAATACCATGGCCGGAGTGGCCGCTCTCGGCGGATCGGCGGCGTTCGTGGGCAAGGTCGCCGACGACGTGCTGGGCCGTGTGTTCACCCACGACATCCGCTCGACCGGGGTGCAGTTCGATCCGGTGCCGGTGCCGGTCCCGGTCTCCGGCGACGGCACATCGCCGGGCACCGGACGCTGTCTGGTGCTGGTCACCGACGACGGTGAGCGGACCATGGCCACGCACCTCGGCGTGGCGATCACGCTCGCTCCGGGTGACGTGCCTGAGCCGCTGGTCCAACGGGGAAGGATCGTGTACCTCGAGGGGTACCTGTGGGATCTTCCCCCAGCGAAGGACGCGCTCCGCCACGCCGCCGACGTGGCTCATCGCCACGACGGCTCGGTGGCTCTCTCGCTCTCGGACTCGTTCTGCGTCGAGCGCCACCAGCGAGAGTTCCTCGATCTGCTCGTAG
>JAJYZN010000045.1 GCA_021799915.1 Actinomycetes bacterium | reverse complement strand
CGGGTACGACTCGGTGTGGACGGCCGAGTCCTACGGATCCGACGCCCTCACCCCGTTGGCCTGGTGGGGCTCGAGGACCACTCGGGTACGCCTCGGAACGTCGCTCTGCCAGCTCTCGGCTCGGACTCCCACCGCGATGGCGATGGCCGCGGTGACCATCGATCACCTCTCCCGCGGCCGCTTCGTCCTGGGCTTAGGGGTGTCGGGCCCGCAAGTGGTCGAAGGGTGGTACGGGCAGGATTTCTCCAAGCCTTTGGCTCGAACCCGTGAGTACGTGGGGATCGTGCGTCAGGTACTCGCCCGCGAGGCGCCGGTGACCAGTCAAGGACCGCACTACCCGCTCCCCTATCCGGGAGGCACTGGGCTCGGCAAGGCGCTCAAGCCCATCGTCCACCCGCTCCGGCCCGACATCCCGATCATCTTGGGCGCCGAAGGGCCGAAGAACGTCGCACTGGCGGCCGAGATCGCCGACGGCTGGTTCCCGATCTTCTTCTCCCCCCGCGCGATGAAGGATTTCGAAGCCTCGTTGGCCGAAGGCTTCTCCCGTCCCGGCGCGCGGCACAGCGCGGAGGACTTCGAGGTCCTGGCATTCGCGCCGACCGTCATCTCCCACGACGTCGAGAGCGCGGCCGACTCCTTCCGTCCGTACCTTGCCCTCTACGTGGGAGGCATGGGGGCCAAGGAGATGAATTTCCACTTCGACGTCTTCGCCAGGATGGGCTACGAGGACGCGGCGCGGCGGATCCAAGCCCTCTACCTGGACGGGAAGAAGGACGAAGCGGCGGCCGCCGTGCCCACTGCCATGGTCGAGGACATCGCACTCATCGGCCCCAAGGAGAAGATCCGTGACAACTTGGCGGCCTGGCGCGAGTCGATCGCGACCACGCTTCTCGTGAGCGGGGACGTCGCCACGCTGCGGACCATGGCAGAGCTCGTGGGATGAGGTTGGGACGTCAGGAGGCGGCCGCCAGGATCGCCCCCAGGCGCCGCAAGCTGTCATGCGCTCCGCCCAACGTGAGCTCGACCTGGCGGGTGAGAAGAAAGTAGCGGTGCAACGGGTAGTCGCGGTCCACACCGACACCGCCATGGAGGTGGACTGCGGCGTGCACCGCACGCTGGCCTCCCTCGGCTGCCCAGTACTTCGCCACCGCGAGCTCAGCGTCTGCCGGCTGCCCCGTCGCCAGACGCCAGGCGGCTTGCCATGCCGTCAGCCGGACGGCTTCGACGTCGACGTAGGCATCGGCCGCCCGTTGGCCGACGGCCTGAAACGTGGCAATGGGCTTGCCGAACTGCTCACGGGTCTTCGTGTACTCACCGACGAGGTCGAGGGCAGCAGCACAGGCACCGGCCTCCAGCACGCAGAGACCGGCCATCGCGTGGTCGACGATGGTCGAGACAACGGCCGCGCCATCGGCCTCCGCCCCTCCCACCAACGCCTCGTCTCCCACCTCGACGCCGTCGAGCACGACCAGAGCTTCGGGAGCCCAGGTGCCGTCCTGGCGGCGGACGGTCAGGCCATCGGCGCTTCGAGGCACGATGAACACACCCACCGAGGCGCTCTCAGCTCCAGCTCCGGCCCCGTGCAGCGATGCGGGCACGAGGAGCGCGTCGGCGCGCAAGCCGAACGGCACGCACGCCTTGGTCCCCTCGATCCGCCATCCCCCGCCCGGCAATGGCCTGGCCGTCGTCGCCGGCACCGGTACCCCGGGGACAACGAGGTCCTCGTCACTGGCCCACTCGGCAGTCGCCGCGGTGAGGATCAGCTCTCCACGAACCAGGGGCCCCAGCCACCTCTCTCGCTGCTCTTGGGTCCCGAAGCGTTCGAGCGCCGGAGCCGCGTATGCCATCGCCTCCACCACCGGCACTCGGGCCGCGGTCCGGCCGGCAGCTTCGAGCACTGCGGCCACCGCGACGAAGTCGAGCCCGCCACCCCCGACGTCCTCGCCAATCCCGATACCGACCAGTCCGGACTCGGCAAGAGCCGACCACAGGTCAGCGTCGAATGGCCCGTGCTCGCCGGCATCGGCTTCCACTGCTTTCAACCGTTCATGGGTCGACCGCTCGGTGAAGATGCGCCCGGCAAGATCGCGGACCGCTTCCTGTGCCTCGTTGAAATTGAAGTCCATCTCTCCCATCCCTCGTCAAGTGCGCTCAGTGGATCAGAGCGCCGGTCACCGTCCCTCGCCCTGCACCTATCGCAAAGAGCGAGGCAGCCCCAACCCGAATATGGCAATGAGATCGCGCTGGATCTCGTTGGTTCCCCCGCCGAAGGTGAGGATGATCATGCTCCGGGCGTACATCTCCAACCGGCCGGCGAGGACGGCTGCCGGCGAGTCACGGCGCAGGTACCCCGCTTGGCCCACCACTTCCATGAGCAGTCGAAACGCTCGCAGGTAGAGCTCGGTGCCGAAGACCTTGATGGACGACGCGTCAGCCACGTCGAGCTGTCCCTGGGTCGCCTGCCAGGCCACTTTCCAGTTGATCAGGCGAAGGAATTCCAGCTCGGCGTGGACTCGGGCCAAATGCGACTGCACCCATTCCTGGTCGACGACCCGCCTCCCGTCCGGCAGCCGGGTGTCGCGTGCCCACGTAGTGACGTCGGTCAGCACCCGCTCGACGATGCCGGGAGAGCACAGCGTGACGCGTTCGTGGTTGAGCTGGTTCGTGATGAGCGTCCACCCTTGGTTCTCTCCGCCGACAAGGCTGGAGGCAGGTACGCGCACATCCTCGTAGAAGGTGTAGTTGATGTTGTGATCGCCGAGGAGGGTCATGGGGACCACCCGGATCCCCGGGGTGTCCATCGGAACGATGAACATCGAGATCCCCTTGTGCTTGGGAGCTTCGGGGTCGGTGCGAGTCGCCAACCAGACGTAGTCGGCATCGCCGGCAAGGCTGGTGAAGATCTTGGCGCCGTTGATCACATACTCTTCCCCATCGCGTACTGCGCGCGTGGTGAGCGCTGCCAGATCGGTGCCGGCGTTCGGCTCGGTGTACCCGATGCAGAAATGGATCTCGCCGGCCAGGATCTTCGGCAAGAAGAACTCCTTCTGCTCGGGGGTCCCGAAGTTCATGATCGTCGGACCGACGGTGTTGATCGTCAGCATGGGCACCGGTGCACCGCTCCGCATCGACTCATCGAAGAATATGAACTGTTCGATCGCCGACCTCCCCTGCCCCCCGTACTCCTTGGGCCAGCCGATGCCCAGCCACCCGTCCTGTGCCATGCGGCGAACGAGCCGTCGGACGGTCGGACCGATGCCGTGGCTAGTGGCGAGCTCCTCTTCGACCTCGGGGGTGAGGAGGCCGCGGTAGTACTCGCGCAACTCGTCGCGCAAGGCTTCCTGTTCGGCCGTGTACCCGATCTCCATGCGCCAATTCCCTCCTCATGCTCTCGGCAACCGAGCCGGAGCGCCTCGCTTCCCGTCCTGCCCCGACCACCGTGAACCCTGACCGAAACCGCTGCCAGTGCCTCGGACCGGCTCGGCGAAGCATTCCACACGGGCCTGCGGAGGCCCACCGAGGCCTACCGAGGCCCTTGCCGCCGGTAGCAGTCCCACGTGACACCGCCTGTGCGCTCAGCTCCCTTGAATAGAACACGTTACAGTTACCCCACCTTTCACGCCAAACCCACCGGTGGTGGCGCGGGATCAGCTTGCCCGGTATCGTGACCGCCACCCGAAGCAGTTACCACGGGGTAACCCCCAAGGCACCCACCGGGCTGACGCCGCGCCGGGCGGCGCGCCCGTGACGCGGGATGATCTGCACGCGAGACAGGAGGACACGAATGCCCGAGGCCGTCATCGTCGCCACCGGTCGGACTCCGATCGGCCGAGCCATGAAGGGATCGCTGGTCGACTGCCGTCCCGACGATCTGGCGGCGGGGGTGGTATCCGCCGTTCTCCAGAAAGTCCCCCAGCTCCCCACCCACACCATCGACGACCTCATCATGGGGTGTGCACAGCCTGCGGGCGAATCCGGCTACAACCTGGCAAGAGTTGTCGCCGTCATGGCCGGCCTCGACGATGTGCCCGGAGTGACGGTGAACCGCTACTGCTCCTCCTCGCTGCAGGCAATCCGCATGGCGGCCCACGCCATCAAGGCCGGTGAAGGGGATGTGTTCGTCGCTGCGGGAGTCGAGACGGTGAGCCGGTACGGACACGGCGCGGCCGACGTCGGCCCCCACAACCCGATCTTCGCCGAAGCAGAAGCCCGTACCGCTGCTCGCAGCGCGAAGGTGACCGAGGAGTGGAAGCCGCAGGCCGGTCTGCATGACATCTACATCGCCATGGGCCAGACCGCCGAGAACGTCGCCGAGCACATGCACGTCAGTCGCAAGGAGATGGACGAGTTCGCTCTGCTTTCGCAGACCAGGGCGGTTGAATCTCAAGGCAACGGCTTCTTCGAGCGCGAGATCATCCCGGTGACCACCCCAGACGGGACCGTCGTCACCAAGGACGACGGCCCCCGCCCGGGCACCACGATCGAAGCACTGGCGCAGCTCAAGCCGGCCTTCAGGGAGGGAGGCACGGTGACCGCCGGAAATGCCTGTCCCCTCAACGACGGTGCCGCAGCGGTGGTGGTGATGAGCGATGTACGAGCGGCTGAGCTCGGCATCACGCCCCTCGCACGGATCGTGGCGAGCGGGGTCACCGCCCTCAACCCCGAGATCATGGGCCTAGGACCGATCGATGCGATCCGGCAAGCGCTGGACCGGGCAAAGATGACCATCGACGACGTGGATCTCGTGGAGATCAACGAGGCGTTCGCCGCGCAGGTGATCCCCTCGGCGAGGGCCCTGGACATCGGCTGGGACAAGTTGAACGTCCACGGCGGCGCCATTGCACTCGGTCACCCATTCGGGCAGACGGGAGCCCGGATCATGACCACCTTGCTGAACGGCCTGGAAGACGCGCAGAAGTCCATCGGGCTCGAGTCGATGTGCGTCGGAGGCGGGCAGGGGATGGCCATGATCGTGGAGCGCTTGAGCTGAACGCTGCCTCGCTGATCCTCGCTCTCTTGTTGGCCACTGCCGACCGACGGGCCTGAGGCCGCGCCGCCATCTTGGATTGCCGAGCGCCTACGCTCGGCGCCGTGAGTGATGAGCGTGAACAGGATGCTGGTCCAGGGTGGGGGCAAGGTCCCGCACAGCCACCTGGTCCAGGGTGGGGCGGCTACGGCCCGCCTCCGGCGACCGATTGGGGGCAAGGTCCCGCACAGCTACCTGGTCCAGGGTGGGGCGGCTACGGCCCGCCTCCGGCGACCGGTTGGGGGCAAGGTCCGGCACAGCCACCTGGTCCAGGGTGGGGCGGCTACGGCCCGCCTCCCTGGCTGTCGAGGCAACCGGTTCGGCTGCCGCGCCCTGAGCGCACGCCAGAAGAGCGACGACGTCGCAAACGTCTCGGTGCCATCCTCACGGCCGCGGTGGTTGTCGCGTTGGGTGCCGGGATCGGGATCGGGATTTGGATCGCGCCGACAAGTCCGGGGTCGGTTGCCCGCGCCACCCTGCACAATGCGATTGCCGCAGGCATCCATGCCGGCACGTACCACTACGTCGAAGACTCACGCACCGACGGTGTGCGAGATGACATCGTCGGCACAGCCGCACCATCCTCAGGGCGCCAGATCATCACCGAGAGCGGGAAGAGCGGAACTGACGTGTTCGACCTTCGTCTCGTGGACGGGATCGTGTACTTCCGAGGAAACGAAGCGGCCGTCGTAGATCAGCTCGGGGTGTCGTCGGCCAATGCGCCACAGGTCTCCGGCACTTGGGTGAAAGTCACACGAAAGGCTTCCGTCTACCATACGTTCGAAGAGGGCATCACCACGCGATCCAACATGTCCCAACTCGCAACGGTGATGGTGCCCGACTCCACCGCCAACCTTCCGAACGCCACTATCCCCACGACCCAGGTGCTCGGCGGCGTGATCGTCGGTCCACATGACCAGACCGCCGGCGTGGCACGACTGGACGTGAGGACATCCACATCACTGCCCACGACGCTTCAGGCACGCGCCGCCGATCAAGCGACGGGTGCCAGCATCACGATGTCGTGGACGTTCAGCCGGTGGAAGGAGCATGTGAGCGTGCCGGCGCCGAGCAAGTCGACGCCGTTTGCATCACTCGGCGCTCGACCGAGCACATCCGGCGGAGGATGAAAGGCGGAGGAGCGGGTCCCACCGTGGCCACGAGGTGAGCAGTCCTCGTTCCGGGTCAACCGCCAAGGCTCGATCGCAGCTCTTCGAGCTCGGCGCGTAACTCGGCCACATCTGCTTTGAGCTGGTCCAGCTCGTCCCACCAGGACTCTCCAGCGCGCGTCGGTGCCGTGCTCGGCTCGCCGATCGGTCGATGGAGCTCGATCTCACGTAGTCCAACCAGTCCGTTCGCCTCGGGAGGAATGTCGAGCGCGGGTACGGCGGGTGCCACCCCTCCCCCGGCCCGCCCGGTGAGCACCTCAGCCCAGCGATCTTCTTTCTGTCCCGGGCGGCGGTCGGCCCGTTCGACGAGAGGCTCTTTTCGACCGGCGAGTTGGTCGAGAACACGCTCGATCTCGACCGTGGAACCGAACGCGAACAGCCGGGCGGTGCGGGAGCGCAGCTCCCCCAAGGTCTGGGGGCCTCGGAGTAGGAGGTGGGCAAGGATGTAGAGAGAGGAGCGGTCCAGCTCGAGCATTTCGTCGAGCACATGACGGTAGCGGACCACCGAGCGACCATGGGAGGGCAGCACGAAGCGAACGAGCCGGCGATCGCGGAGAGCATCGAGCCCGAGGGTGAGATCGGCCTCGGAGTAGTCCACGACCGGTTCTCGGTTCGACGACTGATTGCAGGCCAGCAGGAGCGCGTTCGCGCTGAGCGGGTACTGCTGGGGAGTCGTGATCTCTTTTTCGATCAAACATCCCAGGATCCGCGCCTCCACCGCACTGAGGTCCATCGGCGCAGCATAGGCATGCTGGACAGGCTCTCTCAGCCCACCTTCCACAAAGCGGTCGTGCCCGCTGGTGCATCGCCGGCCGGTGCAGTTACACCACTCTGGGCGAGGCTGAGCTCTACTGTGGAGACACTGACAGCGACGGGAACCTCGAACGTCACGCACCCGGTCAGCGGGGAGCCAGGACTGATCGTCACCGTGCCCATAGGAAGTCCTGTGCAGCCTGTGATCGGATCGTCATCGTGCTGGTAGGAGACGCCATCTGTGCCGAGCAGCACGGTGTCGGATCTCAAATCCGTCCTGACTGGCCTCTGCAGGCTCGAGACCGAGAGATCGACGCCGACAAAGCGCATGCCGACCTGCGGCACGGCCAACACATTGCCTCCTTGGGCTGGATCGATGACCTGCAGGAGCGTGACGTGGAGTGTGATGCCTACAGCCGCTTCGATCGTGACGGCACCCCCTACCACCGAGCGTGCAGGGTGAGACGCGTCCGGAAGCTCTCCGCCGACGCGCCGGGCTCCGCTCCGCCGGGAGAGCTCTTTGGGCTCCCGACGTGCCCCTCCGGGCTCGGATGCCACTGAAGTGCCCGCCGACGCGCACGAGGTCAATGCGAGGGCCAGCACCACAAGGCCCCCTACCGCCCACCTGTACCCCAAGCTCATGACCCGCGACCCTCTCTTGCCACGCCGTTGTTCAGAGCGACGACGCCATCCTGCCATTGCCGTGCCGTCTGGATGCGTCAGCTCGTGCCAGCTCCACGAAGCGCTCGGCCGCGGGAGTGAGCGGCGTCGCCCGGTAGATGAGCACAAGCTGACGCCGGACGCTCGGGCGTGGGCGCAGCACCACGCAGCCGGCCCGGGCTGCGAGATCAGCCAGTGGCCGGGGCAAGAGCGCCGCACCAGCACCGGCCGCGACGAGTGGCACCAACGCATCGCGCTGGGAGCTCTCCACCGCTATGCGGGCCGCGACCCCACAGTCCTCCAACGCGGTGTCGAGCGCAGCCCGAGTCGAGCTCCCCGCCGGGGGTGCCACGAGAGGCTGGCGGGCGAGGAGCGACAAGGCGATGGACCCAGCGGAGGCGAAGCCAGATCCCGGTGGCAAGACTGCCAGGAAGTCCTGGGACCCAAGTCCGACGGTCGTCACGTCCTCAGCGTTCGCTTCGTCGCTCACACCTATCTCGAAGCGCCCGGAGCGAACGGCGTCGAGCAAGTCGAGCGGCCCCTCCGGGCTCCCTACGGCAAGAGCCACGCCCGGGTACGCCAAACGGAACGCCCCGATCAGGCGCGCCACCGGGTCGACGACCACGGTGGGCAGGCAGCCGATGTCCAGCCGCCCAGTACCCAGTCCGGTCACCTCCTCGACCGCCTGACGACCGTTCTCCAGGTCCCGCCGCACTTGCCGGGCCGGGCGCACCAGTGCCTCCCCAGCCGGAGTGAGGCGGATGGCACGCCCGAGGCGATGGAAGAGCGCGGTGCCGAGCTCGGCTTCGAGCTCGCGGATCGCCTGGGAGACCGCCGGTTGGGAGATGCCCAGGACGTCGGCGGCCCGGGTGAACCCGCCCTGTTCCACGACGGCGAGGAAGATGGTCAGTCTTCGCAGGTCCATATGTGTCTGCCTCTTGATAAGCTAGACTCTACTTGTTTGACTTCCGAGAAGGCCGGCGGCACGCTTGCCCCATGTCCGTCCTGCCGACCTGGGCCGCCGGTCGGGCGAGCCCCCGACGGACGGAGGGTTGATGGGACGACGCATCCAATGGCTCGGTGTCGGGCTCATGGTCTGCTTCGCACTGATCGTGCTACAGCTGGTGAACATCCAGGTCCGTCAAGCACCCCGTCTGAATGCCACACCCAAGAACCCTCGAAATGCCGCGGCGCACTTCGACAACCTGCGCGGCGACATCCTCGCGGCCAATGGCCAGATCCTGGCCGAGTCCGTCCAAGCACCCAAGACATCGAGCACATACGAGTACGTCCGCTACTACCCGCAGGGTTCGCTCTACTCCCAGGTCGTCGGGTACACATCCCCTTACCGCGGCACCGCCGGGATCGAGTACGAGTACAACACAAAGCTCGTGGCCCACAAGCAGCCTGCCCAGTCGATCAGCCAACTGCTCAATCCACCCGCCCCGTCGGCCGACGACGTGACGATCACCATCGAGCCATATCTCCAGACCCTGGCACGGCAAGAGCTGGCTGATGTGGTGTCACCGGACAAAGACGGCGGCATCGTCGTTCTCGACGTGCAAACCGGAGCCGTGCTGGCCATGTACTCGAGCCCATCGTTCACACCCAACACACTCTCGAACCCCGACATCGCCAAGGAGAAGGCGGCGAGCCATGCCGATTTCACAGTGCCCGATCACGAGGGATTTTTCGGCGGCTATCCGATCGCTACCGACGCACCTGAACCCCCCGGGTCGACGTTCAAGATCGTGACCACGACCGCGGTCTACAACCTGAAGCCGAGCTTGGCCAACTTCACGTTCCCGGTGAACCGATGCACGACCGTTGTAGGGCGCGTCCAGCCCATCTGCAACGACGCCCGGACATACACACATGCGAACGCCTGCGGTGGCACCATCGCCCAGATGCTGCCACCGTCATGCGACCCGGGCTACGCCCAGCTCGGACTGGCGCTCGGCGCCACAACGCTGTTCAAACAAGCAGAGCTCTTCGGCTACAACTCGGTGCCCCCGATCGACATTCCCAACGTTGCTCCGTCTCACTTTCCCAAGCCATCGGACTTCGCGTCCACAGACCTGGGACAAGCGGGCCTTGCCATCTCGGCCTTCGGCCAGCAGGACGTCAAAGCCACCGTCCTCCAGCAGGCGATGGTCGCGGCAGCTGTTGCCAACGGCGGCTCCCTCATGACGCCTCACGTCATGGCGTCAGTCCACGCAGCCAACGGGAGCCTGGTCGAGAGGTACCAACCAACCGTCTACAAGCACTCAATGACCCCATCGGTGGCAGCCCAGGTGAACCGGTTGATGCAGACCGTCGCCACCACACCAACCGGTACCGCGTACGGTATCTTCCCACCCTCATTGAAGATCGCGGTGAAGACCGGAACGGCTCAGACGACACTCCCGACACTCCTCACGAACACCCAAGACTGGATGATCGGCTTCGCGCCCTATACACACCCGACCATCGCCATCGCTGTGCTCGTGCCGTACCAACCGACAACAAGTGCGGGGGCGACCGTGGCTGGTCCCATCATGCGAACGATGATGACAGCCGCTCTCCACCCCCCTGCCGGACAATGAGCCGTCCCAAACCACCCGATCACCCGGGCGGTCTCCCATGACTCGCCGATCACGACGTTCCACGTTTGGCCCCGGCCGCCGCTCCTCAGCCCCTCCTGGGCGTCGCGAGCATTTCTGGAAGCGGCGCCGGCACCGTTTGCGCTTCAAACCCCGGCGGAACGTGAACGTTGTGGCGATGGTCAGCTCACCTGAAGAGCTCACGGGTCGCCCGCAACTTCGACTCAATATCGTAGGTGTGATCGTACTGGTGCTCTTCGTCGTCCTCATCCTGCGCTTATGGGCCATTCAGGCCAGCGACCATTCGACCTACACGGCTGCAGTGAACGCCAACGAGGTCCGCACGGTGTCGGTACCTGCGCCCCGCGGCCTCATCACGTCGAGCAACGGCACGATCCTCGCAGGTGATCAAGTGCAGTACCAGATCGCGCTCTCGCGGACGGTCGCCACACAAGATCCGTCGGCGGTTGCCGACGCTGCTGCCATCGTCGGTGACACGCCCACACAGGTCCAATCAGCGCTCAGCAACAGCCAGTACAGCCCGTACGAACCGGTCCCCATCTTGACCGGAGCTTCGGCGGCGACCGTCCAGTACATCGAGACCCACCCGTCAGATTTCCCTGGCCTCACGGTCCAGCAGGTCACCGAAAGGACGTACCCGCAGGGAGGGACAGTCGCTGCTCAGGTCCTCGGCTACGTGGGGGCGATCACCGCCACAGAGCTGAAAGCGCACAGCACAGGGCGCTACTCACAGGCGACACAGTACGGGCAGTCCGGTCTGGAGAACGAGTACCAGCAGTATCTCGCCGGCAAGCCCGGTCTCAAAGAACTGCTGGTGAACGCCCTGGGGCAGACGGTCGGCACGCGGCACACGACCCCGCCAGAGCAGGGGGACACTGTGGTCACCAACATCAACTTGACACTCCAACGCGCCGTCCAGAGCGCTCTCACAGCCGACGTCGTTGCCGACCGCAGCACCGTGGATCCGACCACTGGCCATCTTCCGGCGGCAAAGACGGCAGCCGCCGTGGTGATGGATGTCCAAACCGGGGCGGTCTTGGCCATGGCCTCCTACCCCGATTACAAATTGACAGAGTGGCTCGGGGGCATCTCGGAGGCGAATTACTCAACGCTCGAAGCATCGGGTGCGTTGGACAACTACGCCATCCAGGGTTTGTACACTCCGGGCTCAAGCTTCAAGTTGGCGTCGGCCACCGCGGCGCTGCAGACCGGGCTCCTCGGCGCGTCGACAGTGTTCACAGATCCCGGAACGTACTCGATACCGACATGCAAGGGCTATTGCACCTTTCATGACGATCAACCCACAGATGCCGGCAAGATCACGATGCCGCTCGCACTTACGGAGTCTGACGACGACTACTTCTACAACATCGGCTATCAGTTCTACGTGAACGCTGCCAAGTACGGACCGACCCCCATCCAGAACGTGGCCAACAGCTACGGCATGGGCGAGCTCACCGGCATCGACCTTCCCGACGAAGTGCAAGGGCGCGTCGACAGTCCGGCGCTGCGCAAGGAGCTCCACCAGGCCACACCCAAGGCATTCCCCTATGACAGCTGGTATGCAGGGACAAACCTCGAAATGGCGTTCGGCCAGGGTGAGACGGTCCTCACCCCAATCGAGATGGCCCAGGCGTACTCGACTTTTGCCAACGGCGGCACTCGTTACCAACCAGAGGTCGCAGCCGAGATCACCACCCCGTCGGGGAAAGTGGTGAAGAGCTTCGCGCCGAAAGTGACGGGAACGGTCAACCTGCCCGCGTCAATCTACCAACCGATGCTGCAGGGTTTCGAGGGGGTCGTGGCGACACCCAAAGGCACGGCGTATGCCATCTTCAAACAGTATGCGCACTTCAGTCTCACAACGTTCCGCATCGCCGGCAAGACCGGATCAGCCACAGTCTCCACCGGCACAACCAAAGAGCCTGACGCCTGGTTCATCGGGTTCGGTCCGATCCCCAACCCTCAGTACGTCGTCGTCGCAGCTGTCACACAGGGGGGGTACGGAGATCAGGCGGCAGCTCCCGCGGTGGTGAACATCTTCAACTACCTGGTCAAGCATCCGGTGACCCCCGTATCCGCCACCGCAAAGGGCTGACCTGCGCGCGCCTGCGATCCCATCGGCTCGATCATCTCGCACACGACGACACATCGTGCGGGTCAAGTGCCAAGAGCTTCTTGCAGCTCAGCAAAGATCGGGACAGGTCCTGGGTCCACTCCCTCTTTGGCTGCCAGATGGAGCGACACAGCGTCTCCGAGCATTGCGAGATCGAAGAAGACGGCCAGGGCACTTTTCGCTCGTGACCGTACTTCGATGACGTCGGCAACCACCTCGCGCAGCATGTCGTTCACCACCGAGAACCGCGCGGCCACCCCAGGACGCCCCCCGTCATGTCGCAGCGACACGACCGTGAGTAGTGGGCGGGTCACGTCGCCGGCCTGCCCCCATCCGGCGATCTCGTCTTGGCAGAGGTCGGGTTGGAAGGACCAGAATGCCGGAGTCTTGGCATTGATGTTGACCTGAGACTTCCAGTGACGCGCCGACACCGCAGCAGGACCTCGCGAGCCGTGCACGAGCGGGAACGTGCGCCCGATCCGCCTCGCGACGGACGCCGCGAGGCCGTCGGTCGAGAGCCAGTCGTTCCGACGCTGCTCGAGAACCTCCACAGCTTCTTCGACTTGGCGGACCGCACCCTCGAGGAGGCCGAGCCGCTCGAGTACCACCGCCGGGAGGGCGCAAAGTGCTCCGAGGGAAACTCTGGAGTCGGGAGCCTCTGTGGGAATGGGCACGATGCATTGTCCGTGCCGTTCGGTCAGAGTTGCCAACGTCCCGCCCTTGGTCACCACGACGACACTTGCCCCAGCCGCTCGAGCCGAATCGACGAGGACCAGGGTCTCTTCCATCTCCCCTGACCATGTGACGGCGAGGAGCAGCGAGGAGGCCCCGACAAACGCCGGCAGGTCGTGCGACTTCAACGCGACGAGCGGTCGTGCCGCGAGCGGTACGGCGACCGCTTCGAGCAGGTCGCAGGTCATTGCACCTGCATCCATCCCGTAGATCACGACATTGTCGAGCCGACCTGGGTCAGGCAGAGGTCCGCGCGGCTCGGCTTGGCGGACCGCGGTCGCGATCTGCTCGGTGCACGTGGACAGCGCATCCCACATGCCAAGGGTGTCTGGACGTGCTTGCAAAGGCTCCGAAAGCAGCCGGGCGCGTCCCGGATCATCTTCGTCATGCGCGGTCGCGCTCGTGGCGCGTTCGGGGTCCACCGAGAAGCTAGGCTTCCTCAGAAGGTGAGGCGCTGTCGCGTGGGGAGAGACCGTCGGTTCGGGAAGTGCCGGGGCCGTGCCCGGTCTCTCGAGCTCCGCCAGCAGATGCTTTGGCAATGAGACGCTCGTGCTCTGGCTCGCCGACATCGGTCGCCTCGTCAACGAGCAGCACTGGAATACCTTCTCGGACTGCGTAGGACTTCTTCAGCCTCGGGTTGTAGAGGATCTCTTCATCCTCGAACCACAGCAGGGGTCCTTTGTCAACGGGACATGCCAGCACTTCAATCAGCAACGGGTCCAACGGCATCGCAGCTCCTCTCATCCCACTCGCTCACTCAGCGAGCCATCCCAATCCTCTTGCACGCGCCTTCCGTCACCCAGTGTCCGAGGCATCGCCCGATACGAACGCGAGGATCTCATGGACATGGCGTGCACAACTCGCCTCGTCAGGCGCTTCGAGGTTCAGGCGCAACAGGGGTTCGGTGTTCGACGGCCGCAGGTTATACCACCAGTCACCACGATCGACCGTGATGCCGTCAAGGCGGTCGACCTGACGTCCTGCCGCTTCTTCGTGGCGAGCGACGGCTTCGAGCACTGCCGCTACGTCGGCAACCTCGGTGTTGATCTCGCCTGAGTCCGTGTACCGCTGGTAGGGCGCGAGGATCTGCGAAAGTGGGATTGCACTTCGGCTCATCATCTCGAGTACAACCAGCGCGGTGATGATGCCTGAGTCAGCTCGGTAGTTGTCGCGGAAGTAGTAATGCCCGGAGTGCTCACCTCCGAACACCGCATTGGTCTCCGCCATGACCTGCTTGATGTAGGAGTGACCCACCCTCGTCCGCACACCGACACCACCATGCTCGGCGATGACTTCGGGCACCACTTTCGAGCAGATCAAGTTGTACAACACCGTGGCGCCCCTGTGCTTTTCGAGCATCGAGGCGGCGACCAGGGCAGTGGTGAGCGAACCGGACACCGGTCTGCCTCGTTCGTCGACAAGAAACACCCGGTCGGCATCTCCATCGAATGCGAGGCCCACGTCGGCGCCGGATGCCAGGACCGCGGACTGTAAATCGGCCAAATTCTCAGGCTGGATCGGATCGGCTGGATGGTTCGGGAACGAACCATCCAACTCGGGATAGAGGAGCTCCACGTCGAAAGGGAGCCCCTCCATCACGAGCGGCACGACAAGACCACCCATGCCATTCGCAGTGTCAGCAACCACTTTCAGCGGCCGTAGGACAGAAGGGTCGACGAAAGTACGGACGTGCTGCGCGTACTCTGGTAGGAGGTCGAGATGCTCGAGCGGTGCGAGCACGTCACCACGGGATGGTTGGAGCAGCGCCTCATCGGCAAGAGCCTCGATCTCCCTCAATCCCGTGTCACGCCCGATCGGCCGGGCACCCCCGTAGCAGAGCTTGATGCCGTTGTACTCCGCGGGATTATGCGAGGCGGTGAACATCGCACCGGGGGCATCGAGACGGCCGGAGGCGAAGTAGAGGAAGTCGGTCGATGCCATCCCCAGGTCTACGACAGCCGTGCCTTCTGCCCGAGCCCCCTCGGCGAACGCCTCGGACAGCTCGAGACCTGAGGGACGCATGTCCCTCACGAGGAGAACCCGGGGGGATTTCGTGAAACGGGCGAAGGCCGATCCGATCGCCCGACAGAGCGAGGCGTCGAGCTGGCGAGGAACGATCCCCCTGATGTCATACGCCTTGAAGACGGCGCTGGTCCGGCTCATGAGCCGCCCAGCCTAACGGCTCGGCCGATACGAGTGGCAATGAGCGCTACTGCAGCGCTGCGATTGCCGCCCGGAGGTCCGCCCGGGCCGCTCGCAGTGCCACGAGCCCCTCTCGAAGCGATGTCCGCGCCGAGAGGAACGAGCTCCAGCAGTCTGGGTACGAGGACGGGGTGAACAGCAGCACGGTCGCAGAGATCCCTGCACTGTCACGGCCGGCTGCCGCAGCTTGGTTCTCGGCTGCGGCGAGGGATGCTCGTGCCGCGGCTACCCCCGTCTGATTCGACGATCCGTTGATCTCTCCCTGCACACGCGTTATCGCTCGTGAGATCACTGTGCCGATTGCCACCTCATCATCGTCTGCAATGGTCAGCCGGACTTGAGGAGCCATCACGACGTAGACACGGTAGTTCACGATCATCTGGCGTGCGGCGTTCCTGAGCTCTCCACAGGTTGAGTCGCCAGGTACCTGCCGCAGGATCGCACCGATCCCCGCCTCCTCACTTGCGACGTCAGCGGTCAGTGTCGACCGATCCCCCGGGGTGAGGTGGGCCGACGCACTGATGACCGACGAGAGCTCACTCAACCGGGCCAAACGCGCGTGGAGCGCCGTTTCCAACTTCACCCGTCCTGCGGAAAGCTTGGCTGCTGTGCACGTCGACGTGGTACCTCGTGTCGCAGCAATCAGCGTATTGGGTGAGGTGTTGGAGGAGGTGTTGGTGGAGGTGTTGGAGGAGGTGTTGGAGGAGGTTTTGGAGGAGGTTTTGGAGGAGGTTTTGGAGGAGGTGTTGGTGGAGGAGGTTGCAACGCCTGACTGGGCCACCGAGACCGACGCGGCGCCTGCGATCCCCTGAGCCTGCGAGCAGAGCAATGGCGCGGAAACCCCCAGGGCGATCACTAGTGCCCGGATAGTTTTTCCTGGCCTCGATTTT
>JAJYZN010000044.1 GCA_021799915.1 Actinomycetes bacterium | reverse complement strand
AGCGAGTGGTACAGGCCGCACAGGTTGGTGCACTGGCCGCGGAAGGTGCCGGTGGTGACCGGGCTCAAGTCGAACTGGTTCGTCACCCCGGGGAGGGCGTAGCGGCTGAAGTTGAACTCGGGCACGTAGAAGCCGTGGACCACGTCAGCGGAGCGCAGGACGATCTTCGTGGTCTCATGGGCTGGGATCACCATGGTGGGGTCCTGGAGCTCGACGCCCAGTACCCGGACGTCGTACCCGGGGTACTGGAACTGCCAGCCCCACTGGAAGGCGGTGACGTTCACGGTGACCGACTGGGCGTTCAAGGCGTCCACCTCGTTCTCGGTCACGAAAATGAAGACGAACATGACCAGGACGGTGATGATCGGCACCACCGTGTAGATGATCTCGAAGAGCGTGTGGTACTGGGTCTGCTTGGGGATCTCGTCGGACTTGTGGCGATAGCGGAACACCGACCAGATGATGAGGAAGAACACGATGGCGAAGACCACCGCGCCGGTGATGAAGAAGCCCTGCCACAGCTTGAAGGAGTCCTGGCCCTGGGTCGTCACCCCCTTGTAGGCGCCGAAGGTCGGGAGCTGGCAGCCGCCGAGCAGCAGCCCGGCCGCTACCGCCCCCAGCGCGACCCACCGGCGGCTGGCGCGCCGGGGCGTGGCGCGCCCGGAGCCGAGAGTGCCACGGCGGGTCGGGGAGGAGCCGGACGGCGAATCCACGGCGCTGACACTAGCGAACACCGGCCGCGAATTCGAAGTACCTGCTCGGGGCGGTGTGGACAGGCCGATCAGGCCTGGAGCGACTCGTCCGACGCCCAGCGGAACACCCCGTGGGCCATCGTGGAGGTCGCCCGTTCGGCCCGGGCGGCGTAGACGTCGTGACGGGCCCGCTGGATGCCCTCGTCGTGCGGGGCCGCCAGCCAGGCGATCTCCGCCAGGTGCCCGGCCAGGCGCAGGATGTGGTCGACGTCCGGCTCTCCGGCCGCGTTCTGACCACCGCCGGCACCCGGCTCCCCGGCGCCAACGGCTTCGCCCAGCAGGGCGAGCGCCCGATCGGCCAGGCTGGCCGGACCGCCCGCCAGCTCGGCCAGCTCCGAGGCCAGCGCCCGCTCAGGGGCCGGCTGGAGGGAGGACGGGTTCCCGTCCCACCAGCCTCCGTACAGGCGCCAGATGTTGCGGACCACGAACTCGGGTTCGTCGTAGACCGGTCGAAGGTACGGCAGCTCGGCCAGGCCGGCTGGAGGGCGCACGCTGTGGATCGCCTCGTCGAGCCGAGCGCCGCTGTTCATCAGCGCCAGGGTCTGGTCCACCAACGAGTCGAGGAGGTCGGCAGTGTTGGTGAGCGCCTGGCGGACGCGGTCGGCGCCGATGACCGGGAACCCGTGCCCGGGCAGCAGGTACTCGGGGTCCAGGGCGATCATGCGCCGCAGAGCCTCGGCCCACTCCTTCGGGTAGCGCTGGACCTTCTGGGGGTTCCCGGCGTTGGGCGAGGCCCAGATGAACAGGTCGCCGCAGCACAGCACCCGCCGATCGGGCTGCCAGGTGACGGTGTGGTCGTCCGTCTCGCCCTTCTCGTGGCGGAGGTGGAAGTCCACGTCGCCGACCGACAGGTCCATGTCGTGGCGGTACGTGCGGTCGGGGTACCGGTACTCGGTGGGCCAGACCAGGTCCTTCATCCCGAATTGGCGGCGGTTGACGACTTCGTTGTACCCGGAGGTGAGGACGTACCGGTCGAAGCGGTGGGGAAGCGCCTCGTGGGCCACGACTACGGGCGCCGGCCAGCCCTCCGCCGATGCCTCCTCTTCCCACACCGGCACGCCGAACACGTGGTCGATGTGCCCGTGGGAGTAGACGGCCGTGTGCAGGCGCTCCTGGCTCCACCGACGAAGCTCCCCGTGGACGTGTGCGGCCAGCGGGGCGCTGCCCGTGTCCACCAGGACCAGCCCGTCACCGGTGGCGAAGGCCGACACGTTGGCGAAGGACGGGACGAAAGCCACACCATCGCAGATCTCCGCCATGTGCCCGACGTGCCCGACGGGGTGGACCCGCCCGGTGTCCACTTCACCGCGCCACAGCCGGTCGGCCAGCTCGATCACGTCGTCAGCCACGGTGCCCCCTCGCGATGTGCCGCCACACGATTTTGGGTGTCATTGTGCAATGCACTCTACCCGAGCTGCGGCGATGCGATGGGGTCGGGGGATCCGAGCCGACGTGGTCACGCGCCAGCGATCACACCGAGGCGCGCACCTTCGTCAGAGGTCGCCATCCCCCAAGACCCCTTCCCGGGCACTCGCCCGGCGGGTCAACGTCCGATCAGCTCAGGACGGCGCCGGTCCGGTCGGGTCGTCGACGGCCTTGGCCACCGTGCTGCCTCCGGACGCGCCGTTCGTCCCGGCCACCCCGTTCGTCCCGGCGGCGCCCGAGGACTCCTTCAGCCCCTTCTCGAACTCGGTCTTGGCCGAGCCCAGGCTCCGGGCGAACTTCGGGATGGCGGCCCCGCCGAACAGCACGACCAGCACCACGATGAGCACGATGATCCCGTCTACACCGAAGATCTCTCCCAGCATCACAATCTCCTCACCTGGTGGAAGCCCGGTGGCGACCACCACTCCTAGAAAGGTTAGACCTCGGACTGGCGCCCGACGACCGCGGTGCCCACCACCGCACTTCCACAGGTTCTACGGAGCGGACTGCCTCCCGGATGACCACGGGGCGGCGCCCCCGGTCGCAGGCCGGTGCACCGACGCCCGGGACCTTCAGGGACCGGCCAGGAGGATCCCCATGAACAGCGCGGCGATCGAGGCCAGCCCGGCGATCGACCCCCATGCCGCCAGGCCGGCGCGGGAGGTTGCTCGGCTGTGGAGCAGGGCCCCGACGCCGGCCAGCGCCACCACCGCGATCTTGGCTCCGAGGACGACCTTCCAGACGGTGGACTGTGCCGCCAGGTGGTACGTGGCGACGTTCCAGAACCCGGTGACCACCAGGACTGCGTAGGCCGGCCAGCTCAACCGGGCGAAGGCGTTGGCCAGGGCCCTGGGGGCCTCGGCGCTCACCCGCCGGGCCGTGGGCACCATGCCGAGCATGACGATCTGGCCCCCGACCCACACCGTGGCCGCCAGGACGTGGAGCCCCAGGCGGACCGTGGTGAGAGCCGGCGCGAGCTCCGCCGACGAGGCCAGGAGACCCGGGATGCCCACCGCCCCGGCCGTCACCGACCCGTCCACCATCGACTTACCGGCCCTGCCAGTTCGGCGCTCGCTTCTCGGCGAAGGCGATCGGCCCCTCCATGGCGTCGGCCGACGAGAAGACGACGCCGACCGAGGCGTCGTTCAGCTTCCAGCCTTCGGCTTCGCTCAGGTCGGCCGAGTGGCGCATCACCGACTTGGAGTGGCGCACCGCCAGAGGTGCGTTCTGGGCGATGGTCTCGGCCAGGGCCAACGCCTCGTCCATGAGACGCGCGGCCGGGACGACCCGGTTCACCAGGCCGAGGGCGAGGGCCCGCTGGGCGTCGATGGGGTCTCCGGTCAGGGCCAGCTCCAGGGCCACGGCCATCGGGAGCCGCTTGGGCAGGCGGATGAGGCCGCCGGCCCCGGCGATGAGGCCGCGCTTGACCTCGGGGATGCCGAAGGTGGCGTGGTCGGCGGCCACCACCAGGTCGCACGAGAGCATGATCTCGCAGCCACCGGCCAGGGCCGATCCGTTCACGGCGGCGATGAGGGGCTTGGGGAAGTCCCGCTTGGCGATCCCCCCGAAGCCTCCGGTCGCCCCGATGATCGAAGCCCCCTCTCCCGACGAGAACGCCTTCAAGTCCATCCCGGCCGAGAACGCCTTCTCGCCACTTCCGGTGAGCACGACGACCCAGGCGTCGTCGTCCTCGGTGAGCTCGTCGAACGCCGCCGACATACCCTCGCTCACGGCGCCGTTGATGGCGTTGCGGGCATCGGGACGGTTGATCGTGATGATCTCGACGTGCCCCCGGCGTTCCCTCAGTACCTCGTCAGCCATGGTGGACCAATCCCTTCTGTCAGGTTCGCGTTCTGCCGTTCATTATTCCTAAGGGGTCGACGGGCTCCACTCGCCGGACCACCGCGCCGCCGGGTCCGCCCCGGTGGCCCGCAGGGAGTGACGCTACCGCGCCGGCGCCGGTCGGCACGCGACGGCGAATGCCGCCGGTGGGATGTGGGCGTCGCCGACGCGGCCATCCCGAATTCTGGCGTGCCATGCTGGTCGGCGTGCCGAGCCCAGCTGAGTCCGAGCCGATGCGTCCCGGCGTCCTCTTCGGCGTCGCCACTGCCGGGTACCAGGTCGAAGGGGGCTACAACGGCCCGGGCGAGCCGGCGAACAACTGGGTCCGTTGGGAGCGCAGCGGGCGGGTGGAGCCGTCGGGGTTGGCCTGCGACTTCTGGCGCCAGCCCGAAGAGGCCCTCGACCGGGCCGCGGCACTCGGGTGCGACGCCTTCCGGCTCTCGGTCGAGTGGGCCCGCATCGAGCCCGATCGGGACGTCGTCGACGACGCGGCGATCGACCGCTACGTCGAGATCCTCGAGATGTGTACGTCCCGGGGGATGGCGCCGGTGGTCACCCTCCACCACTTCACCCACCCGTGGTGGCTGGGCGAGGAGTTCTGGCTGACCCCGGGCTCGCCCGACCGCTTCGCCGCCCACGTCGCCCGGATCGTGCCCCGTCTGGCCGGGCACTGCCGGCACTGGATCACGGTGAATGAGCCGAACATCCTCGCCCTCATGGGCTGGGTGGCGGGCGCCACCCCGCCGGGCCGCCGGGGTGCGGTCTCCGACGCCTGGGCGGTGGTGGACAACCTCTTGACCGCCCACGTCCTGGCCCGTCGGGTCATCCACACGGTCCAACCCGACGCCCTGGTGACGACGAACACCAGCGCGTCGACCCTCTACGACTACGACCGCCTCCTCGTCGACCTTCTCGTGGCCCCGGCCCACGGGGTGGACCGTGGCGACCTGGACTCGTGGATCGCCCAGCGCCGGGCCTATCACTTCGGCGTGAGCGCGCCGGTCTCTGCTGCCGGGCGGATCCGGAGAGCCGCCGGCGACCGGTGGGGGGCCTTGGGAGCCGAAGGGCTCGAGCGGGTGCTGCGGGTGTTGAGCGCGGGCGTGTCGCCGTACGGGCCAGTCGGCGCGGGGCCGAGGGCCCTTTGGGCCTGGATGCAGCGCCCCTCGCCCCGCCGGGTGGTCGACGAGGTCTTCGCCGGGGCCGGGAGTGGGTCCGGGAGTGGGTCCGGGAGTGGGTCCGGGAGTGGGTCCGGGGCTCTCGACGCCGTGGGGTTCGACTGGTACGACCCGGTGGCCGGCCACGCCGTGCGCCTTCCCGGCCACCCCTCCTCGTGCGGGAGGCGCTGGCAGGCGGACACCGCCCTGTGGGACACCCCGGCCGATCCCGAGTCCATGACCGGGTGGTGCGTCGAGCAGCACCAGATCACCCCAGGCCTCCCACTGTGGATCGTGGAGAACGGCATGGCCACCCGGGTACGGCACGGCCGGGCCTACCCCCGGGAGGACGGACTGGACCGGGCCCGCTACGTGGGCAGCCACGTCGCCGCGGTGGCCGACGCCGTCGACCGGGGGGCCCCGGTGACGATGTACCTCCACTGGTCGCTGGTGGACAACTACGAGTGGGGCTCCTACGAGCCGCGCTTCGGCCTGTACGGGATGGACCGCTCCCGCGGCCGGCGCGGCGTGCGCTGGCTCGACACCGACGCCACCGGGGTCGATGCCGCCGGCGCCTACCGCCGAGCCATCGAGGCGTACCGGTCCGGTGATCGGGCCGCGCTGGGCCCGTCGGGGCTGGGCCCGTCGGGGCTGGGCCCGTCGGGGCTGGGGATCGTGGGAGGAGGTGACCGTCCGTGAGCAGTCCGGGCGGGGCCGGCTGGTGGGAGGGGCCCGACGGAAGGTGGCACGTGCCGGCCGGCGGAGCGCCGCCGGGGTACGGATCCCAGCCGGGGTACGGACCGCCGCCTCGCACCAGTGGTCTGGCCATCGCGTCGTTGATCTTCTCGCTCGTCTGGGTGGCCGGTGTCGGGTCGCTCCTGGCCGTGGCCTTCGGAATCGCGGCGAAGGTGAGCATTCGCCGCTCCGGTGGGACGCGGCGAGGAAGTGGTCTGTCCACGGCCGGCATCGTGGTCGGTGTCGTGGGTCTTGCCGGCGCTGCCCTGGTGGCCGTGGTGACGGTCAGAGTGGTCCACTGGGTGACCACGCCCAAAGAGGAGTCGCTCGGCCACACAGTGAGGATGGGTGCGCTGGCGACCATCGACGGCGTGGACCGGGTGAAGGTGATCTCCGTCACTCCGGGGGCTGCCGGTCTCGGAACGTCGGCACCGCCAGGAGACGAGTTCGTCTCGGCCCGCCTCCGGCTGTGCGTGACCCCGGAATTCTCCGCGCCGGGTTCGAGATCGGGCCAGGGAACAGCGACAGCGCTGCCCGCCCCGATCGCACCCATCTCCACAACCGTTTTGTCAGTCCGACACTTCTTCGTCTACAGCACCACCGGCGAGGCTTTCGGTGCTCAGCCAGCAGCCACCGGTTTTCCGAACCTTTATGACGGCGTGGCCACGACGGCCGGATCATGCAGCGAAGGTTCACTCACCTTCAGCGTTCCCGTGGACCAGACCCCAGCCTCGCTGCGCTACGACCCGACGGTCGTCAACCACTACGAGTGGCGTATCCCTCGTCGCTGATCCGCCTGTCTGAGGTCGAGTACCGTAACGGGGGGCGAGAGGCGCGCTGCCCGGACGGGGCGCGCTCCACAGGATGGCGAGGGAGTGCGACGGCATGGCGAAGCGAGCGCTGATCACTGGGGTGACCGGCCAGGACGGTTCGTACCTGGCGGAGTTCCTGCTGGATCAGGGTTACGAGGTCGTGGGCATGGTCCGTCGGTCCAGCACGGTGACGTTCGAGCGGATCTCCCACATCCAGGACCGCATCTCGCTGGTGGCCGGCGACCTCTTGGACGAGGCGTCGCTCATCTCGGTCCTCCGTGACCACCGGCCCCAAGAGGTGTACAACCTGGCTGCCCAGTCGTTCGTGCAGACCAGCTGGAGCCAGCCTGTGCTCACGGGCGAGACGACGGCCCTCGGGGTCACCCGTCTGCTCGACGCCATCCGGACCATCGACCCCGAGATCCGCTACTACCAGGCCAGTTCCTCGGAGATGTTTGGCAAGGTCTTGGAGGTTCCCCAACGTGAGACCACCCCCTTCTATCCCCGGAGCCCCTACGGAGTGGCCAAGGTCTACGGGCACTGGATCACCGTGAACTACCGGGAGAGCTACGGCCTCCACGCATCGTCGGGGATGCTCTTCAACCACGAGTCCCCCCGCCGGGGTCTCGAATTCGTCACCCGGAAGGTGACCCACGGCGTCGCTCGCATCGCCAACGGGCTCCAGGACACGCTGCCGCTCGGCAATCTCGATTCCCAGCGCGACTGGGGCTACGCCGCCGACTACGTGCGAGCCATGTGGCTCATGCTCCAGCAGGACACCCCCGACGACTTCGTAGTGGCTACGGGCGCCACCCACTCGGTGCGCGAGCTGTGCCAGCTGGCGTTCGCCGCCGCCGGCCTGGACTGGGAGAAGCACGTGATCGTTGACGAGCGGTACTTGCGCCCGGCCGAGGTCGACCTTCTCGTCGGCGACCCCTCGAAGGCCGAACGGGTGCTCGGCTGGCATCGGGAAGTGGACTTCGCCGCACTGGTGGAGATGATGGTGGAGGCCGACCTGGCCATGGTTCGCGAACAACTTCGTTGAACACTCTGGTCCGAGCGATGTGCCGGGGCCCGGCGCGGGCCTGATGGACCTGGCCGTACTGTCGACGGGGACGGTCACCGCCGACCCCCTGGGCCTCCTCGTCTCGTTCGGGGCCGGGATCCTCTCGTTCCTCTCGCCGTGCGTCCTCCCGCTGGTCCCTGGCTACCTCTCGATGGTGTCGGGCCTGTCGGCGGCCGAGCTGGAGGCCGTCGGCCGCATCTCGGGGGCCGCGAGCGGTGACCCCGTGGTGTCGGGTGCCGACTCATCTGGAGAGGTGAGCGACGGCCCCGGCGTTGCTACCAGAGGTGGTCTGGCCGTAGCCGTGGCGGTGGCCGAGCCGGTGACCGAGCCGGTGACCTGTGTGCCGGCGCGTGTGGTCCCCGGGACTGGCGTGGGTGATGGTCGACCGGTCGGGGCGCTCTTCCACCCTCCGGCGTCGTTGGTCCGTGGCATCGCCGGCTTCATCGCCGGCTTCACGGTCGTGTTCGTCGCTCTCGGGGCGGCGGCTTCGGGACTGGGGCACCTGCTCGGGACCCACCGGTCGACGCTCACGACGCTGAGCGGCGCCGTGGTCGTGGCTCTCGGCATCGTGCTCCTCGTCAGCGCGTTGCCGGCGGGAACGTGGACCCGCCTGGGGGCGACCGCCGCCGGACGCGTCGGCTGGCTCACCGGGGAACGACGGTTCCACGTGCGGCCGTCGTCACTCGGGATGTGGGCGGCACCGGTCATGGGCATGGCCTTCGCCTTCGCCTGGACGCCGTGCATCGGGCCGGTCCTGGCCGGGGTCCTGGGTCTGGCCGCCACCCGGTCGACGCTCGGTGGCGGGGTCGTGCTCCTGCTCGCCTACTCGCTCGGACTGGGAGTGCCGTTCCTGGTCACCGGGCTGGCCTTCGGACGGCTCACCGGGGTCCTGGCCCGGGCCCGCCGCGGTCTCTGGGTGGTGCACCTGGTGACGGGGGGGATCTTGGTCGCCTTCGGGATCCTGCTCCTCGGAGGACAGCTGGGGTGGCTATCGGCCCAGTTCTCGGACCTGTTGAACCACCTGGGGCTTCACCGTCTCACTTCGAGCTGACCGGGCCTGTCCGGTACGGCCCCGACCCGCTTGGCCCGGCCGGCCCCGACCCGCTTGGCCCGGCCGGCCCCGACCCTCGTAGCATGTCGGGAACGTCCATGCTTCCAGCAGTCCACCTCCGATCCGCCGTCGCGCTCGCCGGCCGGTTCCCCGCCCTCTCGGGGGTGGACCTGACCGTCGCCGCGGGCGAGGTGGTCGTGGTCCTCGGACCCAACGGGGCGGGCAAGACGAGCCTGCTCCGGACCTGCGCCGGCCTCCTGACCGTGACCTCCGGCCAGGCCGAGGTGCTGGGCGAGGACCTGCGGCAGGACCCCACCAACGTCCGGCTCCGCGTCGGCCTCCTCGGCCATGCCGCCCCCCTCTACGACGAGCTCACGGCGGCGGAGAACGTCCGGTTCGCCGTGCGGGCGGCCCGGCTGCCGGTCACCCGGGTCGACGCCGCGTTGGAACGGCTCGGCATGGTGGGCCGGCTCCGCCGGACGCCGGTCGGCCGGTTGTCGGCCGGTCAGCGCCGCCGCGTCGCCCTGGCCGCGCTGGTGGCCAGGGCTCCTGATCTGTGGCTGTTGGACGAGCCCCACGCCGGGCTGGACGCCGCCACCCGCCGCCTGCTGGCCGACCTCGTCGAGGAGGCCGCCCGGAGCGGGGCGGCCGTGCTGTTCTCCTCCCACGAGCCCGACCTGGCTGTGCCCCTGGCCGATCGATCGGTGACAATGTCTGGGGGCCGGGTCGCCGGGGAGTGCCGGGGTGGCCGCCGGCCGGCGCTGAGCGCCGTTCCACCGTCGTCGAGGGCCGCCGATGTGGCGTGACGCCCTACTGGTGGCCGGAAAGGACCTTCGCATCGAAGCCCGATCCCGGGTGGCTCTCTGGCAGGTGCTGCCCTTCGCGCTCTTGGTCCTGGTCCTCTCGGCCTTCGCTTTGGGCCCGGGTCCGTCCACGCTGCGAGCCGCCGCCCCGGGACTCTTCTGGCTGGCGGTGTTGTTCTCGACCGTGCTCGCCACCCAGCGCAGCTTCGCCATTGAAGCCGGCGAGGGCACCCGGGACGGACTCCGTCTCTCGGGCATCGACCCGGCCGGGGTCTTCCTGGGGAAGGCAGCGGCGGTGGCCGTCCAGCTCTTCGTGCTCCAAGTCGTGCTCTGGGCCGGGATCACGGTGCTCTTCGGTGTGCGTCTCCACGTGGTCTGGCTAGCCGTGGTGGCGTCGCTGCTGGCCACGGCCGGCCTGGCCGCCGCCGGGGTCATCTACGGGGCGTTGTCGGCCGGGCTCAGAGTGCGCGAGACGATCCTTCCCCTCCTGGTGCTGCCGATCCTGGCCCCGGTGCTCCTGGCCGGTTCCGAGGCGTGGTCGGCGGCGCTCAGCGGCCACGTGTCCACCGGCGTGTCGTGGCTCCGTATCCTCGCCCCCTTCGCCGTCGTCTACGTCGTGGTGGGCATCGTCCTCTACGGCCCGCTCCAGGAGGCTGCATGAAGCCCGTCATTCTCCGCACCATCGGGATCGCGGCCCTGGTGACCACTGCCGCCACGGTCTGGCTCGGCCTGTGGGTCACGCCACCGGACAAGGTGCAGGGCACACTCGTCCGCCTCTTGTACCTGCACCCCCCGATCGCCTGGGTGGCGCTCTACCTGGCCTTCGGGCTCTCGGCGCTAGCCAGCCTCCTGTACCTGTGGAAGCGGACCCGGTCGCTGTTCTGGGACCGCCTGGCGGCGGCGTCGGTGGAGGTGGGCGTGGTGTTCAACGCCCTTACGCTGGTCAGCGGATCGCTGTGGGGACGCCCCACCTGGGGCGTGTGGTGGACCTGGACAGCTCGCCTCACCAGCACCGCCCTGTTGCTGGTGCTCTTCGTGGGTTACCTGGCCCTTCGCCGGGTGCCGGCCGACCCCGAAGTCCGGGCCAAGCGGTGCGCGGTTGCGGCTCTGGTGGCATTCGTGGACGTGCCCATCGTGCACTTCTCGGTGGACTGGTGGCAGACCCTTCACCAGAAGGCCACGGTATTGAACGCCACACTCTCGCCCACCATCCACGGGTCCATGGCGTGGACGCTTCTCCTGGGTTTCGTCGCCCTGACCCTGGTCTTCGTGTGGATGGTGGTGGTCCGTTACGACGTCGAGGTCATGGCCGACCGCATCGGCCATCAGGAGCTCGAGGTCTCGTTGGCCGAGCGGCGAGCCGAAGGATCCGATCCCGGCGCGACGGCCGGAGCACGTCCCGGCCAACCGGCACCAGTGCCTGGGCCCGTGCCCGTGCCCGTGCCTGAGCCGACCGGAGGTGGTCGGTGAAGTACGTCGTCGCCGGGTACGTGATCTGCCTGACCGTGCTGTTCGCCTATGCCGTCGGTCTCTGGTGGCGCCGGCGCCGGCTGTCCCGGGCCGTGGCCGTGTCGGAGAACCGGGTCCCGGACCGCCGAGATCCCGAGGTCGAAGCTTGAGCACCGTCGCCAGTGCTCCTGGGGACTCCGGTGGAGGTCCCCTCCCACCGGGCCCCGGCCCACGCCGCCCTCGTAGGCAGCGGCGACGGGTGGTCCTCGTGTTCTGCGTCCTGGCCGCGGCGGCGGTGTTCCTTCTCGTCGAGGGGCTCGGCAGCTCGCTCAACTACTACGAGACGGTCCACCAGGCGCTGTCGCGCCGATCGGCCCTGGGCACGACGGTCTTCCGCCTGGAGGGCACAGTGGCACCCGGATCGATCCACCCCACTGCCGACGGCACCGACTTCGTGGTGTCTCAGGGGACCGAGGAGGTCGCCGTCCACAGCGTCGGGTCACCGCCCCAGCTGTTCCACAAGGACATACCGGTCATCGTGGTAGGTCACTTCGCGTCGACGTCGTCGGACGTGTTCATGTCGAACCAGATCATGGAGAAGCACTCCCAGACATACAGTCCCCTCCACACCGCGACGGCGACTGCGTCGTCGGCCCATCCGAAGAGCGGGACGGCTCGCTGAGCATGGAGGCTGGTCGGGTCCGGTGCTGAACGCCGTCCTGGGGCAGATCGGCATCTGGCTGGGGCTCGCCAGTGCCCTCGTCGGTGTCGTGGTCCTGGCCGTGACTGTGTACCGTCAGTCCCGAGGTCGACCCCGCGGGCACCTTCCTGACGCCCGGGTCTTCGCCGCCGCACTCCTGTTCGGCGCCGTGCTGGCCACCGCAGCCATGGAGCACGCGCTCATCACCCACGACTTCTCCCTGGTCTACGTCGCCGACAACAACGCCCGGGCTACGCCCCTCATCTACTCGATCACCGGCCTGTGGTCGGCACTGGCCGGGTCCATCCTGCTATGGGGCCTCGTCCTGGCCGCGTTCACCGCCGCCCTGGTCTGGCGCTACAGGAGGGAGGCTGCCGACCCGGTGATCCGATGGGCCACCTTGGTGATGTACGCCGTGGCGGCGTTCTTCTTCGGCCTGATGGCCATTCCGGCCAATCCGTTCACGACGGTGGCCGGGCACGCACCACTTCACGGAGCCGGGCCGAACGCTCTCCTCCAGGACAATCCTCTCGTGGCGGTGCACCCGCCCCTGTTGTACATGGGGTTCGTGGGGTTCACGGTGCCGTTCGCCTTCGCCGTCGGGATGCTGGTCACCGGTCGGGTCGGTGATCGCTGGCAGGTGGAGACCCGCCGATGGACCCTCCTGGCCTGGACGTGCCTCACGGTGGGCATCGTCCTGGGCGCGTGGTGGTCCTACCAGGTGCTGGGGTGGGGCGGATTCTGGGGCTGGGACCCGGTCGAGAACGCGGCCCTGATGCCGTGGCTCTGCGGCACGGCCTACCTCCACTCGGTCCTGGTCCAGGAACGCCGGGGGCTCCTCAGGGTATGGAACTTGTCGCTGTCGGTCGCCACCTTCGCCCTCACCATCCTCGGCACCTTCCTCACCCGCTCCGGTGTGGTCCAGTCGGTCCACGCCTTCTCCGAGTCGGACCTGGGGCCGATCCTCATCGCCTTCTTCCTCGTGGTGGTGGCCGTCGGTTTCGGGCTCATCGCCTGGCGGGGGGATCGCATGCGCTCGCCGGGAGGGATCGACGCCCCGCTCGGAAGGGAAGGTGCGTTCCTGCTCAACAACGTGCTGTTCGTGGGGTTTGCTCTCGTCGTCCTCCTGGGGACCCTGTTCCCGATCCTGTACCAGGCCCTCAAGCACCAGGAGGTCACCGTCGGCGCCCCGTACTTCAACACGGTGGCCGTGCCCTTCGGACTGGCACTGCTGTTGCTCATGTCGGTGGCGCCGGCCTTGAACTGGCGCAAGGTGGATGCCGGCGTCCTCTGGCACCGCCTGGCCGTGCCGGCGTGGGCCGGGGTGCTGACCGTGGTCGGGTGTGTGGCCGCGGGGATCCGGGGATTCGAGCCGCTGCTGGGCTTCGGGCTCGGTGCTTTCGCCGGAGCTTCGGCGGCGAGGTCGATCGTGTTGACGGTCCGGGCGAGCCTCCGCCACGGCGCCGGCGTGTGGCGGGGGATCGTCGGCCGGACCAACGGCGGCATGGTGGTCCACCTGGGCGTCGTGGTGCTTGCCGTGGGGCTGGTGGCGGCCACGTCCTTCCGGGCCCAGACCGAGCTCGCCCTCGCCCAGGGAAGGCTCGTGCACTACGACGGCCACACCTTCGTCTTCGAGGGCATCCGCACAGTCGACACTCCCCAACGGGTGGCCACCGAGGCGATCATCCGAGTCGACGGCGGCGGTCTGTTCTACCCGGCGGTGAGCAAGTACGGGGGACCCCAGTCCGAGGCGGTGGGGACGCCGGCCATCGACTCCGGCTTCCTCGGTGACGTCTACCTGACCTTCGACGCCATCGGCGGTACCGGTCCGACCACGGGCGCCACTGCGTTCCCGAACCTTCCGTCGGGGTCCATCGCCATCGGCGTGGTGATCGAGCCCCTCCTGGCCTGGATGTGGGCCGGTGGGCTCATCGTAGGCCTCGGGGGGCTCATGGCCCTCCTGCCCGGGAGCCGGCGCCGATCCACCGACCCGGTCTCGGCTCCCGCTCCGGTGGTCGTCCAGTCCCCGGCCGTGGCCGGAGCGCCGGGGCGGCGGACTCAAGTGGCGCCATCCACGCCTCCGGTGGCGCCCACGTCTCCGGTCGGAGCGACCCAGCCCCCGGCCGTCGAGCCGGTGGGGAGTGACGCCCCTTGACCGGTCCCACGGCCGACCCCGCCGCCGACCCCGCGGTCGACCCGCTGGCCTTCCGCCGATCCCGGCACCGTGTCCGCTGGCTGGCCGCGGGGGTCCTGGCCGTCCTGGTCGTGGTGGCCGTCGTGGCCGCCACCAGACCCTCGTACCAGGCCACCCAAGTGGGGAGCCCGCTCCTGGGCCGGATGGCGCCGAACTTCTCGGGCCGGGACTTCCAGGGGCACGTCGTCACCCTGTCTTCCTACCGGGGGCACTACGTCTACCTGAACTTCTTCGCCAGCTGGTGCCCACCGTGCCAGGCCGAGGAGCCGAACCTCGTGAGCTTCGACTCCGAACAGCACCGGGTCCACTCGGGGGTAGCCCTGGTCAGCGTGGTGTTCAACGACTCCGACGCCGCCGCCGAGCAGTTCGTGAGCACGTCGGGGCAGAGTTGGCCGGCGGTGCCGGACCACAACGGTGCCATCGCCAACGCCTACGGCGTCGAGTCACCACCGATGACCTTCCTGATCGACCCCAAAGGGGTGATCGTCGGGGTGTGGGCCGGACCGGTGAAGGCCACACAGCTCGACGCCATGCTGGCCCAGGACCGCCGGTCCAATGGCTGAGGGTCCGGCTGGGAGTGGAACCGGCACCGGAACCGCCGCCGGGACCGGGGCCAGCACCGGGGTGAAGCCGGCGTCCACCCGGCAGCAGATCCCTACGGGGGGGTCTGGGGAATTGCGGTCCCCTTCGGTGCGGCCGGGGCCGGTTCGCCGGGGCCGCCAGTGGTGGTCCCTGGCTGCCCTCCTCGTGGTGCTGGTCGTGGCACTGGCCATAGGGAGCGGTGCCGCCACCGGGGGACGCCAGACCAGAGCCCAGCGGGCTGCCACCATCGACTCACAGGTACGGTGCCCGAGCTGTGCCGATCTTTCGGTGGCGCAGTCTTCGGCCTCGGCGGCAGTGGCCGTGCGTGAAGAGGTCACCCACCTGGTGGCATTGGGGCGCACGAACTCGCAGATCGAGAGCACCCTGGTGGGCCAGTACGGTCCCACGATCCTCCTCCGACCCCCGACCAGCGGGCTGATCTCCCTGGTGTGGTTCCTCCCCGCGCTCGGGGCGGTGGTGACCTTCGCGGTACTGGCCGTGTACTTCCGCCGGCGATCACGGGCGATGGCCCTGCTTCGTCGGGAGGCGCGGTGAGCATCGTCAGCCCGCCTCCCGAAGCCGGACCGCAGCGGCCCGGCCATCGGCGGGAGCCCTCGCGCCGAGCCCCGGGGAGTACCGGGGCCGGGGAGGAGCTTTGGCACCTGGAGGACCGGCGGGACTTCCTCCGCCGGTCACTCGACGATGCCGAGCGCGAGCACGAGGCCGGTGACCTCGGTGACGACGACTACTCCGTCCTGCGGCGCCGCGATGAAAGGGATCTGGCCGCGGTGGAGGGACGGCTGGCTGAGCTCCGGGCGTCGTGCGCGCTCAACGACGGCACCGAGCCGTCCGAGTCCGATGCTCCCGGCAGCTCGAAGGACGCCGCGGCCCTAGATCGACCGGCCCGTTCTGGCCACCGGCTGTTCAAGCGCCGGCGGTGGATGGTGGTGGTGGGCATCGCCGCGTTGGTGGCCGGCGCGGTGCTCCTCGTCGTCGACGTCGCCTCTCCCCGCCTGCCCGGGGAGACGGCCACCGGCAGCGTCACTCTGCACGGCAAGGCGCTGGTGACCCAGCAGGTCGCACAGGCGGCAACCCTGGTGGGGGAGGGGCACGTCGTGACCGCCCTTCAGCTCTACCGGACGGTGCTCTCGGAGAACCCTGGCCAGCCCGAGGCACTGGCCGAAGGGGGGTGGCTGGAGTGGGAGACCGGGGACCAGACCGACAACGCCGCCCTCGAGTCGTCCGGGCGCGCTCTGGTGACCCGGGCCACGGTCGTCGCCCCGACCTTCTACGCCGGACACCTCTACCTCGGCACCATCGACCTCCTCGGAGATCACGATGCATCCGGCGCGGTGACCCAGTACCGGCTGTTCCTCTCCGAGCACCCCCCGGCCCGGTCTCTCGACAGCGCCACCCCCGACATCCGCCAAGCGTTCACCCTCGCCGGGATCCCACTTCCCTCCGGGGTGCCGTCGACCGGAGCACCCACTGCCCGCTAATTCGACCCGGAGGCCTCCCTCGACCTGCGGATGGAGGGCGGCACCTCCATTGACCTACCTTGCCCGACATGTTATGCCCATCCATCGAGCCCATCCATCGAGCCCATCCCTTGAAGTGGGAACTTGGGTGGCGGGTTCGGCCGAACTTGGTACGGGAAGGGTGGAGGTAGCAGGGATGGAGACCAGAGAGCACACACAGCATGAGGCCACATTGATCGGCGACGACTCCGCTCCGGTCCGCCATCATCGCCGCTGGTCGGGGCGGCCCGAAACCCCCAGCCGGCGCCGCCTCAGGGGATCCGTGCTCGTGACGGCGGGAGCGTTCGTCGTCCTGGTCGCAGCC
>JAJYZN010000043.1 GCA_021799915.1 Actinomycetes bacterium | reverse complement strand
ACGGAGGAGATGGAGGAGCGATGCGTGGTGCAGTCTGCAGGATGACCGGGAACGAGGTGGTCGAAGTTGTCGACGACCTGACCGTCAACGATCCTGGACCCGGTGAGGTGAAGGTCCGGATCCGTGCGGCTGGTATTTGCCATTCGGACCTTTCGGGCATGAACGGCACCCTCCCTCAGGGTGCGCCGTTTGTCCCCGGGCACGAAGGAGCGGGGGAGATCGTTGCCGTCGGCGACGGTGTGACCGATGTGAAGGTTGGAGACCATGTCATCGTCGCATGGACGCCGCCGTGCGGGAAATGCAAGGCATGCCTGCGCGGGCAACCAAACCTGTGTGTCGACATTTTCTTCTCCATCGCCGGCACGACGCACTTCCACGAGAGCGGGTCGGACATATTCGGGTTTGCCGGCACCGGCACGTGGGCGGAGGAAGTGCTCCTCCCTCAACAGGGCGTCGTGGTGATACCTGATGATGTGCCTTTCGAAGTTGGAGCGCTCATCGGATGTGGGGTCACCACCGGAGTCGGGGCCGCGGTCAACACGGCGAAAGTCGCCGTCGGATCGTCCGTCGTAGTCTTCGGATGCGGCGGCGTGGGTATTTCGGCCATCCAAGGAGCACGAATCTGTGGTGCCGCGGAGATCGTCGCCGTCGACATGGTCCCCGAGAAGCTCGAGGACGCCAAGCGATTCGGGGCTACCCACGGCGTCCATCCTGACGACCTGATGGCGATCAGTGCCGAAGTCACCGGCGGGGAGGGGTTCGACTACGCGATCGAGTGCATTGGCATCGCCCCGACGTTCCGAGCAGCATGGGACGCGACCCGTCGAGGCGGAACCACGGTCATCGTGGGAGCTGGTCGAAGCGACGCCATACTCGAGCTCAACGGATTCGAGCTGTTCTTCAGCGAGAAAAAGCTCCTGGGCAGTTACTACGGGGGTGCCGACGTTCGCACGGAGTTCCACCGTCTCATCCGCCTGTGGAAGGCCGGCCGCCTCGACCTGGAAGGCATGGTCACCAGCCGCTTCGGATTGGAGGGGATCAACGCCGGGATCGAGGCTCTGAAGAAGGGGGAGGTCATCCGCCAGATCGTCACCCTTTGAGTGCCCCCGCCGCTCCACCGGGTGTGAGGGCGATAGGTTACTGCGCGTGACGACCGGTGCCACCATTGAAGTGCGCGGCCTTACGAAGCATTTCGGCAGCATCCAGGCTGTGCGCGGTCTCGACTTCACGGCACATCCAGGGAGGGTGACCGGTTTCCTCGGGCCAAATGGTGCCGGAAAGACGACGGCCCTACGTATGTTGCTCGGATTGGTCTATCCAACCGCCGGCACGGCCACCATCGACGGTCGGCGCTACCAGGATCTCCATGAGCCCACTCGCCAGGTTGGCGCTGTCCTGGAGGCGACCAGCTTCCACCCGTCGCGTCGAGCCCGCGCTCACCTGAAGATGCTGACCCTTGCCAGCGGGATCTCGGAACGGCGAATCGACGAGGTGCTCGACCTCGTCGGGCTCAGGGCAGACGCCAATCGAAAGGTCGGGGGATATTCGCTCGGAATGCGCCAGCGACTCGAATTGGCGGGGGCACTGCTCGGTGACCCCGGGGCGCTCATCCTCGACGAGCCGTCAAACGGTCTGGATCCGCAGGGCATTGCGTGGCTTCGGGCATTCCTGCGCCACCTAGCGGGCGAGGGCCGCACCGTGCTGGTGTCGTCACATCTCTTGGCCGAGATGGCTCAGACCGTCGATGACGTGGTCATCGTGTCCCAAGGCGTACTGAGAGAACAAGGCCCGCTTGCAACACTCACCGCCCGAGCACGCCCAACCATGCGTGTTCGTACGCCAGAGGCCAACCGGTTGGTGTCCGTTGCCGCGGCGGCGGGCTTCTCTCCTCGGCAGGTGGCTGCCGATGTCGTGATGGTGGACAATGCAAGCCCCGAGCAACTCGGACCCCTCTTGGCGTCTCACCAAATAGTCCTGTACGAGCTGACCCAAGAAGGGATGAACCTCGAAGCGCTGTTCCTCCAACTGACCCAGTCGCTCGGAAGCAGCATGGGGCCATCGGCGCCTCAGGCCGTCGTCCCTCCGGTGCCAGCATGACCAGGCTCGTACGCTCAGAGCTGTTCAAGCTCCGCACGACTCCGGGCCCATGGATCCTCTTGGTGATCGACATGGTCGCGTGCGGGCTCTTCCTGCTCATCCCATTCCATCAAGCCGGAAGCTTGACTGGGGGGGGCTATGCCGCACCCTCGACGGTCCAAGACCTTCGCGACATGCTCGGTGTGGGCTATGAAGCCGCGCTGTTCCTCGCCCCGATCATCGGCGTCTTGTCCGTCACGGGTGAGTACCGGCACAAGGTCTTGACCACCACCCTCCTCTTCTCGCCCCGCCGGGCGGACGTGCTCACTGCCAAGGCAATCGCCTCGATTCTCTGGGGACTGCTGCTCGGGCTGGGAAGCTTCGTGGTGGTGGGCGCCGAAGGGCTCAGCTGGTTTGCCGCCGACGGGGGGTCGTTCTCGTCTCTCGCACATCAAATTGTGCCGGTCGTGCCCGGAGTCTTGGGGGCTTTCGCATTGCTCGCCCTGTTTGGAGTAGGCATCGGCGTGCTGGTGAAGAACCAAGTGGCCGGGGTGCTGGTCACCATCGGCGGAACCATCATCGTCGAGCAGCTCCTCGTCGCGCTGTTCCAGAATGTGTTCCACATGGACTTGAACTGGCTTCCATCCGAAGCGTCGGCGGCACTCGTCGGAGGGGTGTTCAACGGACGCGCCACAGGAGCTGGACGACTGCTCTCTTGGTGGGCGGGAGGTCTTGCGCTCCTCGCCTGGGGAGTGGTGCCTGGAGTGCTCGGCTATTTTACGACGTTCCGACGCGACGTCACCTGACCGACGCCAATTGCAACCTGCCGAAGGGCACCGTGTCGACGACGGTGGATGGCAGCTCACCGACGTCGCGGATCGTCGTCTCTACCTCTTTGCCGTCTACCAGAGCTCGGGAAGCTCGCACGCCGTGGAACACCACTCGCACCCGATCGGGCAACCGGTACCCTCCATCGTGCTCCCACTCGAGAACCGGGGGTGCACCCGAAAGAGTCATCCGGTCGGTCCGTGACGCCTCCGTGCCATCGCCGGGGTCGTCGAACCCGACCCCAACTGCACTTCCGTCGGACTTCGGGAAGCAGTGCCATGACAACAGTCGGGGCTCATGTGACAGCGCCAGGGACCCGGAAGCGGGCTCAGGGACCGCACTCCCCCACCCGTCATCAAGACCCAACACCGTTCCTTCCCTCACGAGAACGCCGGGCTGCCCAGGAGGTACTGCAATAGTCGTCACCCTCCCGCCCTCCACCGTGCTCACCACATCGCACTCCTGGTCGGTCGCTTCGCCGTTGATGATGGCAGGCAGCGCGCGCCACGAGTACCAACGACCGGTAGGAACCTCTACCGAGCGGGAGGACGCGCCGGGGGAGGTCACCGGCGCCACCAGCAACGCGTTGCCGAGGAAGAAGGCATCGTCGACCGGCCGGGCGAGGGACGAGCCGCCATTCTCGTCCGGCCAGCACAACGGCCGCACGAAGGGGTGGCCGTGGAGGTTCGCAGCACGAGCCAGAGTGTAGAGATACGGGAGCAACCGGTAGCGGAAACGAATGAGCCGGTCGATTGCCGAACGGTAGGGTTCTTGGAATCGCCACGGCTCGCGGTTGGGCGATCCCATCACCGAGTGGGTCCGGCAGAACGGCATGAACACTGACAGCTCGAGCCAGCGAAGGTAGAGCTCGCTGTCTGGAATGCCGCTGAAACCACCGATGTCCGAACCGGTAAAAGGCACCCCGGACAGCCCGAGGCCAATCGCCGTGGCGATCTGCTGGTGCAAGCCGTCCCAGCTCGATTCGATATCTCCCGTCCAATTCCATGCCCATCGCTGCATTCCTGCCCAACCGGATCGAGAGAGAAGGAAGGGTCGGCGCTCGCCGTCGAAGTCCTTCATCGCTTCCCACCCGGCACGGTCCATGAGCAAGCCGTACGCGTTGTGGCACTCCCGATGGTCTCCTCCTCGCCCCTCGACCGAGTGACGGATCCCCGATGGAAGCGTCCGGTCTCCCCATAGCGTGATGGACGTCGGTTCGTTCATGTCGTGCCAGATACCCGAAATTCCTTGGTCCAGCAGGCGCCGGTACCATGAAGCCCACCAGTCCCGGGTCGCCTGATCGGTGAAATCAGGGAACGCTGATCGCCCCGGCCAGACAACCCCGAGGAAGGGGTGGCCGTCCTCGCCGACCACGAAGTGGCCACCCTCCACTCCGTCCCGATACACGTCGTATGAAGGATCGGCCTTCACGGCCGGATCGACGATCGCGACGAGGCGCGTACCGCGCTCTCGCAAGCTGCCGGCCAGCGACGGCATGTCGGGGAAGCGCTCACGGTCGATGGAGAACACCCGGTAGCCGTCCATGTAGTCGATATCCAGGTGCACAGCGCTTAGAGGCACCGATTCGTCCGCGAACCCCTCCGCGATCTCACGGATGTCGGATTCGGATCGATATCCCCACTTGCATTGGTGGTAGCCAAGTGCCCATCGTGGTGGCATGGCCGGACGGCCGGTGAGCACGGTGTACTGGTCAAGGAGCATCGGCAGTCCGCCGATGGCCACGTAGTGACGGAGAGCTCCACCGGCGAACGCCAACTCCACCTGGGCAGGTGCCGCCGCGGCCGAACCGCGCCCTCCTCCGACGCGTACCTCGGCGTCATAGGTGTTCTCGTGGAACACCAGCACGTCGCCATCAGGGTGCATGCCAACCAGAACCGGGATTCCGCAGTACAAGGGATCCTGTCCCGGTCCCCAAGCCCCACCAGGGTCCCGATTCCACAAGCGATGAGCAGATCCCCGAAGATCAACGCCCCACGCCTGTTCACCGAGGCCGGACACGTGCTCACCGGGACGCAGGACACTTCGGGAAGTGACGATCGCCCCGCGTCGCAGGGGAGGGAGCTCGCGGCGCAGGAGATGCCCCTGCGGACTGCGCATGGTGACGTCCCCGCCTCGACCGACCTCGATCGCCATCGAGGGACTGTGGAGCCTGCAACCCACGGCGGATCCGCCGTCGTCCCACACGATATTTCCCCTGGGTCGCAGCTCTCCGGGGTCCACAGCAAGTGCCCACGGCACCGGAAGCTCGCCTGGACCCCACGTAATGCGGACGAGGCCATCGTCGAGGAAGCGCAGTTCGAGCTCCCCTTCGGTGAACAGGCAATGTGCCCCGAGAAGCGCCCCATCCCGATCCCGATCTTCGATGGGCAACGCCGACACAAGACGGCCGGGAGACCGGGTCGTGGCCGGACCTCGGGCCGTCCGGCGCTCGCGCCAGGCGTCCAGCGCCATCTCGATGGAATGGCCCACGATCGCGTTGGACGTTCCAAGTCCGAGACCATGCACTTCTCGAACGGCGAGCACCGCTTTCAACGCGGCACGGCGTAGGGGGTTGCTGGATCCAGACATGTGATCCGGACACTACCGTCCCCCCAACAGACTGTCAGTCTGCTGTAGCGTTTCCACTCACGATGCAGTCTGTTCCTGAACCAGTTGCCTCCTCGGGGCTCGGCTCTTCAAAGCCGGCCAGGATCAGGACTTCAGGAGGCACCGCGGCCGAAACTCGGGGCACCGGGCCCGAAGGCAGCGTAGAACCACGCGGGAAGGAACGTGATGGAGTGAGCGGGCGCCGAGGCGCGGAGCTTGGTCGCCGCACTGAGGTACGAATGGTCCCCGGTGTCGTTCGTTCTGGGGACCGTAGGCTGAGGTTCGCGGTGTCCGACAACGAAGGAGCTCACGGTCCCGATGGTCCCGGCACGCCGCCAATCTGGGCGGTGAACATTCACGGTTACTTTGCCGGTGGCGGTATGTACTGGAGGGAGAGTGCACGGCTGGCCCAGGCTCTTGGGTGGCGCATCGTGAACCCATCGCTCCCTGGCTTCGGCGGGAGCGACCCGCTCGAGTGGGATGACGTGAACATGTCGATGCTGGCCGAGCAGGTCTCGACCATCCTCGGTCATGTGGACGCGGGCCCCGTCGTGGTGCTGGGCCACTCGATGGGCGGAGCTGTCGCAGTCCAGTATGCCCATGGACATCCGACAATGACTCTTGGGATCGTCTATCGGGACGGCATCGCGACTCCGGCATGGAAGCAGCGTCGTGGGATCTTGCCGGCAATGCTCTCGCCGTTCTTTCCAGATGCCGCGCCCTTTGCCGACATGATCGCCGCCGTCATTCTCGATACTCCCGATCTGCTCGTCGGACGCATGCTCTCGACGTTTCGCTCATTGTTGCCCGATGTCCGCCGGAACATACGGACCATGGGACGGACTCTGCCAGTGGGCAGCATGCTGATGACGGTTGACCTCCGGCCGGAAGTTCGGGACTTGGTCGCCTGGGAGATCCCGATGCTCACCGAGTGGGGATGTTTCGACCGCGTGGCCACTGCCGCTACCGCACTCGAGTTTGCAGAATGCGCGCGCGGGCAGGTGCAGTGGGTGCCGGGTGGGCACTCGTGGATGTTGGCCAGACCCCAAGGGCAGTCTGACGTGCTGACCCGGCTGGCAACGGGGCAGAATTTCGTGGATGACGTCGTACGGCGGTGGCGACTGTGGGCGACTCGAGAACGATCGCGTCAAGCCGTTCGCCTTCCTCCTTCCTCTTGAGAGAAGGCATCGGCGCCTGGTCGGCTCGGGTACGTGTCGCTCAATGGGCACGGGCGTCGAGAATGACTGGATGCCCTGTCGTCTGGGTGCCGAGAGACCAGCATGCCGACCTCGTCGAGCAGAAAACGGCATCGAGGGTGAGCGCGGACCTCGGGGGGGACTGCGGAAGTCCCTGCGTCTCCCATTTCGCACCTCCCGACTCGGCGATGACGGTAGCTGTCGAGCTACCCCCTACTGCCCAACACGTCGCATGGCCGACACAAGAGACCGAGTCGAGCGGTCCTGAGCCGGCAGGGAATGTGTCGAGCTTCCAGGATTTTGCTCCATCAGTGGTGCCCATCCCCAGCACCCCAGATCCTGTCGACGCACTCGCGGCCAGCCCGACAATCTGGCATGTGCTCTGTGTCGAGCAATCGATCGAGCTCAGCACCTTGCCAAAGACCTTTCTCGGCAAGGAGTAGGGGCGGACAGACCATGTTGCTCCTCCATCTGTGGTGCCGAGGATCACGAGACCGGTTGTCGACCCGCCGACGATCCAGCACCGCTGTGCCGTGGGGCATGAGATGGAGTACAAGCCATCTTTCGAAATCCCAGCAGTTGCCGGATACGGCTGTTCTGCCCAGGTTGATCCGCCTGTCTTCGTGGCAACGATGATGGCTGTCCCCTTGGACGACGCTCCGAGGGCCCAGCAGGCTGTCGCCGAAGCACACGAGAGCGACAGGAGGTGTGCGCTCTTCAGGCTGGGCGGGTACGAGTCAACTGTCCACGTCGAGCCGCCATCCTTGGTCGAAATAATGGCAAGCGATGTGCGGGTCGCACCAATAGCCCAGCAGTCTGTCGGTGACACACAGGCATCCGAGAACAGATGGCCGTCCGAAGCCAACGCGGTCCCGACGGATGTCCCCGGAAGGTTCTGAGTCACCCACGTCTTCCCAGCGTCGGTCGTCGCCAAGATGACTGCGCTCTGTGAGCCGGCAGATGTCCCACGATTGCCAACGATCCAGCAGTCTGTCGTCCCCGCGCAGGAGATCGCGAAGAGGTGGCCCGATGTCAAACCCTGTCCAGAGGGATAGGACTCGATCTTCCATGCAGCAGTGGTGGTTCCCGCAAGCGGAGCTTCGCTCGTCGGGTGCTTGGTCGTCCCCAGGATCGGAATGGCGATCGCCGCTGCCACGAGAACGACGATGACGATAGCGATGGTCGTCGTCAGCCCTCGAGGCTTGCGTGATCTCTGAACGGCATGGGCGAGGGGAGATGAGGAACCTATTGGAGCTCCGGGAATTGCCGACGGGCGGTAGGCGCCCGGTACTGGAGCGACCTGAGCCGGGTGAGGAGATGCCGGGGATGGGGCGTGCTGTGGGGACGAGCCGTATGCCGGAGCGGGAGGCGGTGGAACGACGCCAGGTGCCGGGACGGGAGGCGGTGGAGCAGGAGCGGCCGGCGGTACGCCAGGTGCCGGGACGGGAGGCGGTGGAGCAGGAGCGGCCGGCGGTACGCCAGGTGCCGGGACGGGAGGCGGTGGAAGCGGCGCGGCAGGTGCGGAAACGGCGACTTGGCTCGAGGTAACGGAGGGAGGGTGGGGAGCTTCGAAGAAATCGAACACGTCATCGAGCGAGGAGCCTGTCGCCTTTCGGCTCGCAGGCGAGGCTGATCGCGTCGAGCGCCCTTCACTCCCTAGAGATCCACCCGAGGAAGAGGCACCACCGACCCGGGGGCCGGATTGTTCGGGTGAACCGCTTCGGCCTGAGCCAGGTTCATCGGTCCGACTCAGCTCAGCAGCAGCAGCAGCGGCGGCAGCAGCAGCAGCAGCAGCAGCGGCGGCGGCGGCGGCGGCGGCGGCGGAAGTTGCACCATCGTCATCGTCTTGGAAAGGGTCGTCTAGTTCGGGCTCATGCGATGGCGTATGCCCGCAGTGCTCACACGCACCTGTCGCGAAGGTCGCCTGCTCGCCGCAGTGCTCACAGACCTGCTGTTCAGACCCCTCCATAGGACACCCCCCAGGCGACTCCTCGGACCATCAATCAGCACGCTTTACCTACCTGATCTGGCCCCCGTCAGGTTACACCGGCCATAGTGAGGTACCGCAATCGTCGTGCCCCCGCGGCCGAAATCGAGAGTTGTCAGGCCAAAGTGCAGAAATGCCAAATGCACCGATTCGGGCCAACGGGTGCGCTGGCTCGGGACAGCGGTCAGCCCGTCGTCGGCAACGGGGAATTTGCAGGCAGACGAGGTCTGGCACTTTGACGAGAGGCGATGGTCTCGCTCAGCTTGCTCGACTGTCTGCTGTTCCGTAGACGCCCCGCCCGTCGGATCGGAGACTCCATCCTGGCCAGTCGACGTCGCGTGGAAGGATGTGAATGATGATACTCATATGTTGTTCGGCTTTCTCTGACAAAATTGCTGTATGTACTTGACATATGTCTAGATGGGGTGAACCATTGAAGTCATGATGGCTGGGGAAAGCGGATACCTGCTGGGCCGTGCACTGAGTCAGGGATGAGCCTCCACGACGAGCACGGCCGAACGTCGCGCTTCGTGGGCCGCCGGCTCATCGTCATCGTCACCACCCTCCTGGGTGTCACGATGCTGCTCGGAGGGTGCGGCTCGAGTACGTCATCGAAAGCGAGTGTCTCGCCACCGGCGCGGATCGTGACCATCACGATCCCGGCTGGGACCGACGTCGCTCCACACTGGTGGGGATACCCAGGTCCACCCCGTGCGAACGTGCTTCTCCCTGCCGGGTACGACCCGCACCGGCGCTACCCGCTGCTCGTCCTCCTCAATGGATTCGACACGGACTACGACTGGTACGCGCACTGGGGCCTGGCACAGCTTCTGGACCACCTCGGTGCGATCGTCGTAATGCCCGAGGGGGCGAGCGGGTGGTACGCGAACTGGTGGAACGACGGCCAGCGCGGCGATCCCGCATGGGAGACATACGAACTGGACGTGGTGATCCCCTCAGTCCTGGCTCGCTATCCAATCCTTCCGGGACGTCATTACCACGCCATCGCAGGAACCTCCATGGGGGGTCTGGGCGCGGTGTACTTGGCCGGCCGGCTCCCGGGGTTCTTCGGGTCAGTGGCGAGCCTTTCGGGCTGGGATGATCCTCAATACGAGGCCAACGTCGTACAGCCTGGAATGGCGGAGGGCTCCGAGGCAACAGCCAACGGCGATCATGACCCTGATCCGATCTACGGACCCCCCAACGGCTTCTATGCCACGGGACATAACCCGGTTGCACTGGCAAAGAATTTGAGGCATACCCGGGTGTTCGAGAGCACCGGCAATGGCACTCCCGCCAAAGGGGAGCCTCCCGATCCGACCGCCGACAGCGAGGAAGCGCTTTTCATCTATCCAATGAACAAGCTCTACCACCCAGTACTGGTCAAAGCAGGTGTTGACGTCACCTATCAGGTGCATGCCGGTGGACATGACATTCCAGCTTTCCGAGGCGAGATCAAGGCCATGCTGAAATGGGGGCTGTTCAAGACAGTACCCGCCGATCCGTCCTCCTGGACGGACGTCACCGTGGCAACCAGCGGCCAACTCTGGGACATCGATTACCGGTTCACACACCCTCCGGTCCAGATGGTGACGTTTGCGCAGACTGGAACCAGCCTGTCGGTCAGCACGGCCGGTAGTCCGGTCACCATCACCGAACCCTCGGGATGCACGGTGCGCGTCGCGACGCCGACGAAGATCCGTCTCACCAGTCGCGGCTCGATGTCGCCCTCACATTTCCCACCGTTGCCTCCGACTATGCCTACGCACGCTCCAGAAAGGAAATGCTCCCCATGACCATGCAAGCTCTCTCCAGTGGTGCCACCACTCTCAAACCCCGGCGAGTCGTCATCTTGGTCTCCGCACTCGGGGTTCTCGCTGTGCTCCTGGCGGCCTGCGGAAGCAACGCCTCGAGCACGCCGGCGCCGGTCGTCAGCGGCCATGGTCCCGGTGGCACCGCGTTACCCAATTTCCCAGCGTCACAAAACTTCTATCAGCTCCCGTCACACGTGTCGCCGGAGCCTCCGGGCAGGCTCGTGAGAGTCCAGACCATCTCAGACGGTGGCGGTGAGGCGCTCTTGCGAGTCATGTACCACTCGCTCAATCCGGCGGGACACGATGCTCTCGTCACCGGGCTCATTTCCTACCCCACGGGTCCAGCGCCGAACGGGGGATGGCCTGTCATCGCATGGGATCACGGCACCAACGGCTTGAATTCGAGTTGTGCGCCGAGTCGAACCGGAGGGCCGGGATCGATCCCCACTTTTGGCATTCGCGGCGTAGGGGTTGCCACTGACTTCGAAGGGGAGGGACCCGAGGGGGAGATCATGCCCTACTTGAACCGGACGACCGAGGCGGAGTCGACGATCGACATCGTGCTGGCCGCACGCCAGATCCCCGACGCGCACGCAAGCACCAGGTGGGTGGTCGTCGGCGATTCCGAGGGGGGGCACGCAGCGCTTGCGACCGGCGAGTTGGCGCCCAAGGACGGGGCCGATCTCCATCTGCTCGGCACGGTTGCCATCGGCCCCGGAGTGCTGTTGTCGCAGTTCTTCCCGGGTGACACGCAATTGGTCTACGACATTGTCGAGGTCTTGGTCGTCTATGGAGCACACGCAGCAAACGCGAGCTTCAACCCTGCTGAGGTGCTTACGCCCGCCGCGCAAGGCGTTGCATCAGTGATCGACAACCAGTGTGTCGATCAGGTCGCCGCTTACCTGGCCACAGTCTACGCAAAGAGTGGCGGGCACTTGTTTACCACGCCGCCGCTGCAGACCCCCCAAGGCAAGGCGTGGATCGCCGAGAACAACATTCCGCAGGTTCACACGGATAGCCCGATCTTGGTGATCGGAGGAGGCCAGGACACGGTCGCCGTTCCGGCACGCATCGGAGCACTGATGCCACGCTTGTGTGCGCTCGGCGACCGGGCTTCAATCGATTGGTACCCAACGGCAAATCACGATACCGAGATCACACAAGGTGCCGGAGCGATCCATACCTGGATCGACGCGAGATTGGGCGGCAGGCAAGCTCCCACGAGTTGCCCCTACACAGCCGCGAGCACTCCCACGACGACGTGACGGGGTCAACTGTACCTGCTCGGTCGCAGGAGAGGACGAACCGCCGCCAGCAAGTGCAGAATGCTGCTGCCGCGCTGTTTGCCCGTCGTGGCTTCGACGGGATCAGTATGGCCGAGATCGCTGCTGAGGTAGGAATATCCGCGCCCGCGCTCTACCGCCACTTCCCAAGCAAAGAATCGATCATTGTCGCGATCACGCTGAACGAGATCGATCACCTGCATGACATCGTCTGTCGTCCTCGTACCGAAAACGCTTCCCTTCGGGGCCGCTTGCGTCAGCTCGTATCGGAGGTTCTCGACCATCCCGACGAGTTCCGGGTCTACCTCAGAGAACGGTGTATGCAGCCGGAGGGTGCAAGCAAGACGGTTCTCGACCGGGAGCGAGCAGTGCAGAGGGTCCTTACGTCCTTGATTGCCGATTGCCGCGCAGATCTCGAGGCTCACGACATTGAAAGACGCCTCATCGCGATGTCGGGAGTGCTCAAAGCTTTCTCCGAACGCCGACCCTCACTGGCCCGTCCCAGTGCGGAAAGTTTCGTGGCCGGCGCACTCGACTGCATGCTGTTGTCGGAACCGATCACGAGCTCGACACCACCACCACGGCCATCTGGCCACTGGTCTCCGAGGACATCGCAATTCGAGCGTGTCCTACGTGCCGCGTTGGCATTGTTCCGCGAACGTGGGTTCGATGGAGTCGGGTTTGGGGAGATCGGCGAGGCGGCGGGGATCGGATCAGCAAACGTGGCCCGTTACTTCGAGAACAGAGGACAGATCCTGGTCGATCTGTATGACCGAGTCGGATCTCGTGTCGAAGTCGGCGTGGACGATGCGATGTCCGCGGCGAAAGACGCGAGCGATGCCTTGGGTCGACTGATCGATTCTTACTGCGCGATCGCGTTCGAAGCGGTCGACCTGGTGGTTGTGGTGAGCAACAGTCGAGGTGCGATTCCGCCCGATGAGCGCCCTCGCCTCCGCCGACGAGATCGGCGGATCATGAGCATCTGGCGCGCGGTCGTTTCCGAGGTGCGTGCAGACCTGCGTCCAGTGGAGGTCCGCACGCTGTGCATTGGCATCATGCCGCTCGTGAACATGTTCCCTCAGCAGATGCATGGACGCCTGCCTCACCCGAGCACGGTGGCATCGCTCGTTCGGGCGTACCTGCTCGGAGCGCCTTCCCCACTTGGAACCCCACCGCACTTGTAGCTGCCGACACACACCATCGCAGCCGACGCGTGCCCGGCGCATCTTCGCCTTGTTGTCGTCGGCTGGGTCTTTGGGCCCCACTACGGGCTGGCCCGATCCTCGTCAGTCCAGCGTTCGGGAAGCCACACCACGAGCCGCGCCCCCTTTTCGCTCGTCGCGACCCGTGCCGTCCCCCTGTGGATCATGGCGATCTCCCCGACGATTGCCAATCCGAGCCCCGTGCCCCCGGTGGCGCGATTTCTCGCAGTATCGAGGCGTGAGAACCGCTCGAATACCTGGTCACGCATGTCATCGGGGATCCCTGGTCCGTCGTCGGCAACGACAAGCTCCACGCCTTCGTCGAGACTGTGGAGCTCGAAGCGTACGAGCGACGACGCGTGCCGTTCCGCGTTATCGGTAAGGTTTCGAACCATCCTGCGCAATTGCTCTCGATCACCGAGCACGCGACCGGCGCTCACACCGTGGCAATCCACTCGAATCGTCCCGATTGCACGCAGACGCCTGACTTCTGTGAACAGGATCTCGTCCAAATCGACAAGATCCCGTCCGGGCACAAGTTGACCCTCGTCACTCCGAGCAAGTAGCAGCAGGTCGTCGACCAGGCTTGCGATGCGCTCTCCCTCGTGGATGACGGTGGTTGCAACCGCTGTCCAATCAACTGCCGGAGAACGCGCTTGCGCGACCTCGACTTGTGCAAGCAGTGCTGCCAAAGGACTCCGCAGCTCGTGTGAGGCATCGCTCACGAACCGGCGTTGGCGATCGTTCGACTCCTCCAAGCGCGCCAACATTTCGTTCATCGTCCGAGCAAGACGGCCAATTTCGTCTTCACTCGATGGTTCAGGTACGCGTCGATGGAGCTTGTTGGCCGTAATGTCCGACAGCTCTTCTCGTAGTGCCTCCACGGGACGCAGTGCCAATCCCGCCAGCACCCACGCAAAGACGCCAGAGAGCACGACAAGCACCGGCAAGAGAACGAGAAGTGCCAGGATGAGAAGGTGCGTTGAGTTCTCCACCTGCTCGACCGAGGTCGTGGCATAGACAGTTTCAGTGCCACCGCGCGTCTTTACCGTACTTGCCACCGTCAAGTCAGTATCGTCGTCGGCTCGAAATACTGGTACCGTTCGCAAGATCTCGCGTTGACCTGGTCGGGGTCGTATCCCAGACAGCGCCTCGTGCCCAATCAGATCTGCTGACGACGACAGCACCCGGCCTTTCGCGTTCACGACTTGCACGGCAACACCAGCTCTGGCCGGAAGGGTCGCAGGAAGAGAACCGCTGCTCGCCAAGGCGCCGACCTCACTGGCCTCTTCGGTGTCGAGGGTTACGAGATTGCCGAATGCCGAATGATGCACCCATAGGACAAGTCCGACACCACCAGCACCCAGTGCGACAGCAACGACGAGAAAAGCAACCGCAGCGATACGCACGCGAACCGATCGAATCGCAGGGAGCAACGGCCGCCGAGGGTCATCTGCTATTACATCGGCTGTCGCACCGTCGCCGGATTCGTCAGCCACCATCGGCAGATAGGCGGTATCCGATACCCCGGACCGTTTCGATAGCCAGCCGATTGAATGGGTAATCAATCTTCTTGCGTAAATATCCTATGTACACTTCCACAATATTTGGGTCTCCTTCGAAATCTTCTCCCCACACATGGGACAAGATCTCGCGCTTCACGACGGCTTCTCCCGAAAAGCGCATGAGATACTCGAGGAGGGAGAACTCGCGGGGAGTGAGGTCAATCATCGACTCGCCACGACGGCACCGGTGCTCAGCAGGATCCAGGGTCAGATCACCGGCCACCAACACCGCAGGTCGCTCTCTCCTTCCTCTCCGGAGGAGTGCACGTATCCGAGCAACCAGCACGACGAAAGAAAACGGCTTTGAGAGGAAGTCGTCCGCACCAGTGTCGAGCGCTTCCGCTTCGTCGAACTCGCCGTCTTTCGCGGTGAGCATCAATATTGGCACCCAATTGTTCTCTTCGCGAAGCGTTGCACAGAGTTTGAACCCGTTGACGCCGGGGAGAAGGATGTCGAGGACGATCACGTCATAGGCAAGCTCCCTCGCGCGCCACAGGCCTTCCGTACCGGTCGTCGCAATATCGACGGAGAACCCTTCGTCACGAAGACCACTCGCCACGGCAGAGGCGAGGTGCTCTTCGTCTTCTACGAGAAGGACGTGCACTTCACCAACACAGTCTCAAGGGCATTCCGTCGGTCACAGTTCAGCCCACCGGCCATCGTGTGCCCTGACGGGCATCGAACCGCGCCGTCGGCATGCAGCCGTTGGCGTCTCCGGTGGCCATGTACCTTTGACACTTCGCGTCTCCGAATTGTGCTCCCGGGCTCACTCGGAGCACCGCTCTCACCGGGGGTGGCTCTTCCGCACGGCTCTGCTGCCCACGTTACATCTACGCCGGTCGTTCGTGCTCAACGGGTAGTGGGTGGGCGCCGCCTCACAGGCCCGCCGGCGTCCATGGCAAAAAAAGGCGAGATCACAGGCAGGAGAGCTCTCTGGCTGGAAGCGCTGCCTCCTCAGGACGGGCATCCGCTTGCAGCGCCCATGCTCTGGCTCACGACATCAGGTACCTCGCCAACAATGCCGCAAGCGCCACCTCTCCCCTCAAGGCCGCGCCGGAGACTCCCACAAGCGCGTCATCCGCCAGGGCCACCCCCCGGGGCTCCGGGGCAGTTGAGCGGCACGCCGGCAGGTAGCTGGGCTGTACCCGGAGCATTGCCGTACTGCTTGCCACCGTTGCACTTCACCCAGGCGCCGGGCTTCCCGTCAATCGCACTCAGCGCGGTATTGCTCCATCGCACCACTCCAAATGACTCGTCAGGACCAAAGGAGCTGGAATTGAACGACCAGTTCCCGTACATCCCTCCCGTCAGTGACCTCGGAAGACTCCGCAAGCCCTGTTGAAAGGTCTTTGGAGTGAGGTATGGGCCTGCCGCCTGCAGCGCGTCGAAGAACATCAGCAGTGGCTCGTACACGTAACTGAAACTTGGAATGATCTTCTCGCCGGGAGGCGCTCCCATCTCGAAGGCGCGATAGGCTTCGGTGTCAGCAGCGGGTACCGCCTGGCGGCCGAACCCCACCGCATCGGCGATCTGGTCCGGTGCCTGGAGGCCCGTGAGCGCTGTGAGAAAATCTGATTCGATCCATTCGGGGTGATAGTCAGCGATATCGGCTGCCTTGGTGACAAATATGGGAGTAAAAAAATCACACGTGGTACAGAGAACAGTCGTCACCCCGGCGCTCTTCATCTCCCCCACTGCGGTGGACGCCTGGGAATCAAGTGTCGCACCATTGAGGTCCATATGGAAATCGGTTCGCATGGTGATTCCATATTTTGATTTCAGTCCCTGGATCAGTTCCGCGTCGCATTGCTCCGACTGAGCAGTCGCCGTTCCCAAGAAACCGAACACTCGCTTCTTCCCATTCAATGAAGCGCTCCCTGCGAAGGAGGTGGGCGTGGTATTGAGTACCTTGCCCACCAATTGCTCGGTCTGTGCAATCGATGTCGAGCAAAGAGTGCCCGTCGTGTACATGTATGGTGATTCACCTTGAAACTCTGTATTCGG
>JAJYZN010000208.1 GCA_021799915.1 Actinomycetes bacterium | reverse complement strand
GATTTTTGACCCGGCACTTCAATTCCCTCCTGATTGTGACGAAGTTCCCGTCGTTCCTGTCGGATACGTGGATGTGGATGTTGTCGCGCCTGACCCGCTTCCCGACACTGTCTGCTCGACCTGGTTCATGCCTGTTGTGAGCGCGCTCAACTCGGCTGTGAGCTGAGCTGTGATCCCTGTGCCGATCGCTGTCTGGGCCTCAGAAGCACCGTTCCCCGCCGTCGTGCCCGGCTGAGTGGTGATCGTGGTCGAAGGCGACGACACGTCAGGGCCGGCCGGCACGGTGGAAGAGCTTGCGGGCGCAGACTTGGACACCGGAGATGAGGAGTTTGGCGCGGACGATGCAGCCTTCTGGGATGTCGAGCTTCGCGCCTGGGTCCGAGAGCCGGCCACCGGGTTCGGGGTCCCCGCGCCGACCACACGAGCCTGGCTCCCCCCGCACGCTGCCAACGACACACCGATGACCAGAACCGTCACCAGAACCTGCACCCCTTTCACGCGCATCTCGTACCCCTCCCCTGAGAACACACTCCCCTGAGAACACACCCGCGTCGAGCACCGACTCGATGCGCTCATCCTGACCCGTGTCAATGGGTTCCCCGTGAGCAAATTGTGATGGAACGATTATGGGTGCAGGGCGGTCCGATAGCTCGGTGGACGACTGGTCCGACGGCGACGGGTACTGGGACGGCTCCGACGCCGACGGCGACGGCGCAGCGTGGGCACGACGGCGCCGAGAATGACGAGCGCGAAGATCCCGAAAGCAGTGCAGCCGTCACCCAGGTCGTTCACCGGGGTGGTGCCATACGTCAGCTCGACGCGATGGCTGGTCGGGACCACCACCATCAGGTTCGGCGTCGACCGCCAGGGTCCATTCCCCCCCGAGACGTGCCAATTCGGGAAATACGAGACCTTCACGAGAACCGGAGTGCCGATCCTGCCCACGTGGAAGCTGACCGAGTCTGCAGTTTGGCGCACGTCGGTTACTTTCGTCGCGGGGACCGAGATCGATGGGGGATGTCCTGCTCCGGCTCGAGTCACCCGAGGCCAACTCGCCGGTCCATCGGCTACCAGCGGCACCGCCCAACGCGCCGGGTCCTCGTACCACGCCACTGACGGGCCATCGATCGGCTCCCCTTGGGGTCCTACCGTCCCGAGCCAACTCACCTGGCTGGGCCCCACGCCGGTCAGCACAGCGGGCTTTCTGGTCAACGGAGTGACCAGTGTGGAATGACGCACTTCATAGACGTCCCAGGTCGTCGACAGTGTCTCCCCATCGAAGTTCGTACGCCACGGGCCGGTCGACGCCACGAACCGAAGTGTGGGGTCCTCGCTGGCCGCAAGTTGTACCTGAGGGCTCGATGCCATGAAGTAGCGCACTCCGAGTAGCTGGAGGTGCTCCACCCCTAGCGGGATGTCAAGCGGCCCGTAGGGAAGCCCCACCATCGGCTCTGAGGGTGCTACTGACAGCTCCGCTTGGTTCAAGAAGTGATAGGGCGTCGTCGCCGACGACTCGAAAAGCAAGCCTTCCATCGAGTCGATGCACCCGCCGGTCCAGTAGGGAAGGAGCATCAGCGCTTCGGGAGTGCCGAAACGATTGAGATCCGAGTTGTACTCCCACATCGCGCGCCCGCACCCGTGCTCGCGGCCCACCTTGGCCATGAGCTGGACCACCGCACGGTACTCGGGATAGTCCGCTTTCCCCTCGTAGCCGGTGTAATTCCAATCGGCCCACACGCTCACCTGGTCGGCTCCGGGAGTGATGCCGATCCGCGGAAGCTCGGAGGCGAGAGCCGGGACGAACGGCGTAGCCACCACGACGAGCACCACGAGCAGAGCAAGGATCGGGCCGGCCACCGCACCGGCTGGCCAGCGGGGAGGAGACGGCCGGCGCAGAGCCGGGCCACCGAGGCCGTTGCGGACCGTATTGGCCCAGCGGGTCAAGCGATCGCGCCGCATCCAACGAGCACAGAAGACGACGCCCACGGCGAACACCCACCCCGCAGCCAGGTACACGGCGATGAACCAGAGCGGCAGCAAGCGGACGTTGTACAGGCTCCCCTGGGGATCCACGATCAGTCCCAGAGCCGAGAGTCCGCCGAGAGCGCCGATCAGGAGGCCGAAGCGACTCCGCATTGCAAGCGAGACGAGCATGGCCACCCCGGCAAGCACAAGTGCCCACAGGTCCGCGCGTGGGAACAGGACTGCTGCATACGTCGTGATGTTCGTATAGTTCATCGACGTGGTGTAGGGCAGGCGGAGGCCGAACGGCACGAGCCACCAACCCGACAGGAGCACCCCGATCACCACGGTCGAGGACCCCCACCAAAACGCCTGCCAGCGAGCGCGCGCCGAACTGTCTCCCTCGGGCTGCCGTCCGGTGCCATGCCAAGCAATGGAAGGTCCGCGTAGGTCGTCGTACAGCTCGAACCTGTCCGGCAACATCTCGCAGAGCGTCAGCAGCCCGGCACCAACCAACGCAAACGCGGCAGGAACGATATGGGCGAGGATGCACAGTGCGAGCACAACTGCCGCAAGGACACGCCCTCGACCGTTACGGATCCCCCGGGCGAACAGTCCGAGGAACAGAATTGCGAGAGCCAGGCTCAGCGAGAAGGAGTACTCTCCGGCAAGGGTCGAGAAAAGGTTGCCTCCATAGATCGTCCACGTGTAGTCGAACAGGTACGGCAAGGTTGCCGCGGCAAGAACGCCCGGTACTGGCGGGGGCATTCGGAAGAGCTTCCCGCAGGCCCATGCAGTCACTGGCAAAAGGAGCGACCCCATCACCGTCGCCCACTTGAACGCGATGTTGTACGCGATCACGTGAGATGCCAATGCAACGAGCACGTCAGGCAGGATGAAGTAGAAGGTGTACATGGGATATCCGTCGTACCAACCTGGATTCCATCCGGTAAGATGGGGAAAGAGGTTCGACGTGAAGTAGGCCGGCATCATGTAATGGGCACCGGTGTCACCTCCGGTAGTGGTCGTATCAGTGAGAAGAAGGGGGAGGTGCAGCTGCCAGAGGGTGACACCAATGACGCCGGCCACGGCGACCAGGGCGGCGACTGCGGGGAGCCATCGGCCGATCCTTTGTGCCCTGGGAGTCCACACCGGTCGGCAGTCGACGCTTGCCGGACCGTTTTCTGTTTCGATATGTCCTTCACGAATGTCCATGGCTCACGGTTCCGAACCGCATTTCACAGCACGACTCCACCGCGGCTGTGCACTATGGCCAGGACGGCCACGAGGTTGAATGACGCATGGGCGACCATGTTCATCCCGAGGCGTCCGGTCAGATAGCTCACGGTCGCCAGGATCATCCCGAAGATGGCAAGTCCTGCGAACTGTTCCCACTCTCCATGGGCGAGACCGAAGACGAGTCCGTCGACTGCCACCGCGAACACGACTCCGACGGCGCGCCGCGTGGTCGGGCCCGGCTCGCTCGAGGTGAAGAGCTTTGCCAGGGCGCGAAAGATGAGACCGCGAAAGAAGAGCTCTTCGAAAAAGGGTGCGCCGACAACCGTGAGGATGGCAATGACGACGAACCCCCATCCGTGTGCCGCGCC
>JAJYZN010000042.1 GCA_021799915.1 Actinomycetes bacterium | reverse complement strand
CGCCTCGCTGAGAGCCGCGGCCGTTTCCATCGAGGCGGAAATCGCCTCGGCGGACTTCGCGATGCCCGCCATCCCGCTTTCGATTTCCGCCGAGAGGCTCGTGATCTCCGTCATCGCGCCGCGCCCGCCCCGAACCCCCCTGCCGCCAGCAGCCGTCCGGCCACGAGTGCCAGCCCGCCCAGCACCAGCATCGGCAAGTCGCCCACGTAGGAGAACACGGTGCGGCCGGTGCGCAGCGCCACCGTGGCCACGAGGACCTGGCGGTGGCCGAGCACGGTGCGCTGGAGCACGGCACCTTGGTGGGTGACGACGGTCGAGTAGCCGGTGGGTGCCGCCTGCACCAGGTCGCGACCCTCCTCGACCGCTTGGACCCGATCGGCGGCCACCTCCTGAGTGGGCACTTGGGACGTGGCGTACGACGAGGTGTTGGTGGGGACGACGAGGAGCTGGGCGCCGGCGTCGACCGCCGGGCGGCTGCGATTGGAGAAGAACACCTCGTAGGAGATCATGATCCCGAGCGGCGCGGCCGGGGTGCGCAGGAAGCCGCTGCCGTGGCCCGGAATGGCTGTGAGCGGGACGCGTGAGAGGTTCGCCAGGTGGGCGAAGAAGCTCCGGTAGGGCACGTACTCGCCGAAGGGGACGCGGTGGACCTTCTCGTAGGTGCCGACGATCCGTCCCCCCGGCCCCCAAGCCACCGCTTCGTTGCGGAAGGCCGTCGACGAGACCGTCTCGGTCACCCCGGCGACCACGGTCGCGTGGAGGCTTCGGGCCAGTGTCGCCATCGTCGCCTCCTCCGGCGAGCCTGTGAGGTAGCCGTCGAGGGCGATGACGTCCTCGGGCCACAGCACGAGCGAGGGGGGATCGCCGTGGTCGCGTCCGGGGATGAGGGCGGTGGCGTCGAGCTGCGCTTGGAAGACTGTGGCTGGGTTCACCTGGGCGTCTGAGACACCGCGCCGCCCGCCGCCTTGGACCGTGGCGACCCGGACATGGCCGACCGCGCCGCCGCCGTCCGGGGCCAGCGCCCCGCCCACCCCCAGGGCGATCACGACGCCCACGGCCGCGATCCCGGGTGCCAGCCGTCGCCGCGCACCCTTTGCACTCGCCACGGGCACGGGCGCCCTCGTGAACGCCTGCATGGGTGCCTGCACGAGCGCCTCGGCCAGTGCCCCCAGCGCGGCGCCGCCGGTCCACACCACCGCGGTGAGCAGCAACGGCCCCCCCAGACGAGCGGTCCCGAGCAGCGGTCCACCGGCTTGGCCGAGGAACACCCCGCCGATCGGCAGCCCACCGAAAGGCCAGGTCATCCGGAGGTACTCGAGGAGGGTGAACGCGCCGGCGAATGCCAGGATCCGGCCCCGGCGCGGCGGCACGAGCGCGGCAGCCACACCCATGGAGAGCGCCTCGACCGCCATGAGGACGGCGGCGCCGTACCAGTTGAACGAGCCGGTCCACCACAGTCCCACGACGTAGCACCCGAGCCCGGCCGTCCACCCTGACCACAGCCGTGCCCGGAGGCGCAGTCCGCCGAGGCGCCAGTAGAGCAGCCCGGCGCCGACGAACGCGAGCGGCCAGAGCCCCCAGGGAGGGAGCGAGAGGGCCAGGAGCACCCCGGCCGCCAACGATGGGAGGAGCACGCCGCCGCGCCGGGGCGCCCGATGAGCCTGCGCGCTCCTAGCGCTCCTAGCGCTCCTAGCGGTCCTGGGGGTCCCCTGGGTCCCGCGCTCTGGCGTTCTCACCGGGTGCCGAGCGCTTCGAGGACCGTCCGGGCCGCCGCCCGGCCTCCACCGATGCACGCAGGGATGCCGACTCCCCGGTAGGCGCTCCCGGCTACGGCCACCGCCGGCAGCCGGGAGACGGCCGACTCGATCCCCGCGACCCGCAGGAGGTGGTGGACCCGGTACTGGGGGAAGGCATCGGGCCAGCGGGTGACGCTCGACGCGGCAGGGCTCCCGGCCACCCCGAGCAGGACCCGCAGCTCGGCGGCGACCCGTGAGACCAGCGCAGCGTCGTCCAGGGTGTCGGGCCGCGTGTCGCCGTCGCGTCCGACCGAGGCTCGTACGAGGAACGTGTCGGGACGAGCCAGATGGGGCCATTTGGTGGACAGGTAGGTGCAGGCCGTGACGAGGAAGCTACCGTCGAGCCCTCGGGAAGTGGGCGCGGGGCTGCCGGCGGGGACGAGCAGGCCGGTGCCGGAGAGGTCTGCCGGCCAGGCGGCCGTCGGGTAGGCCATCGTGACCACGGCCACCGAGGCGTACTCGATGCCCAGCAGCAGCCTGGTGGCGTCCTCGTCGTGCGGTGAGAGCAGGGTGGCGGCGGCGCCGGCCGGCACGGCCAGGACCATGCCGTCGGCGACGACCGGGCCTTCGGGGGCGTGGAGGACCCACGGCGCTGCGGGCCCGCGCCGGCGGTCCACGAGCTCGACCGGGCTGGCCGTCCGCAGGGTCACCCCCCGTCGGCCCAGCCCGGTGACGAGCCGGTCGGTCAGTGACCCCATCCCATGGCGCAGCGCCCAAAACGCCGGCTCCTGCTCGCCCTCGCCCCCCCGGGCACCACGGGCACTGCTCGGGACCGGCATCGCCGAGGCCTGGCGGAGGGCACGCATCAACCCGGTCGGCTGCGAGGCCGCGGCCAGCAGGAGGGGGAGGACGGCCGCGCTGGACATGGCTTCCACCCCACCGGCGTGAATGCCGCCGACGAGTGGATCGACCAGCCGCGCCACTACCTCAGGTCCGAGGCGGGCGCCGACGAGCGGTCCGAGCGCGAGGTCACCTGGCGGCGGCCGGCGGTTGGCCCGGGGGAGCACGACGTCGGCGAGGAGGCGGAGGGTGCCCCGTGCCCCCAACAACCCCGACCGGGCGACGGGGAGGAAGCGGGTCGGGATCCCCATGTACAGCCCTGCGGGCAACGCACGCCGCTGCCCGCGAGCCCACACCGCGGCCCCCGACGCGCCGATGGGGACCAGCTCGTCTTCGAGGCCCAGCTCCCGGCAGAGCTCGGCCGCTTCGGGGCGCCGGCCCAAGAACCCGTCGGGCCCGACGTCGACCGGCTCGCCCTCGAAAGGCTCGGTGCGGAGCTTGCCGCCGAAGCGCTCCCCGGCCTCGAGGACCACGACCTCGGGGCTCGCGGCGTGCGGTCCGGCTGCGCCGCCGGTCAGCTCCCAGGCAGCGGCCAGCCCGGCGATCCCGCCGCCCACGACTGCCACGCGAGCGGTCAACCCGCCTCCCCGGCTCGGTCTGCAGCGCGGTCTGCAGCGCGGCGGACCACGCCGGCAAGGATCTCGACGAAGCGGGGGTCGTCGTCGAGCGACGTCGTGCGGGCGAAGAGCATGCCGCTCGCCTCGGCAACCCCCCGGGCTTCGATGTCGAGGTCGAAGAGCACCTCGAGGTGGTCGGCGACGAACCCGATGGGGCAGACCACGACCGCGTCCGTTCCCTCGGACCCGAGGCGCCGCAGGACGTCGGCGATGTCCGGGCCGATCCACGGCTCGGCAGTCCGCCCAGCGCTCTGCCATCCCACCAGCCAGGGCACCCCGGCCTCGTCCAACGCGCCGGCGCGGGCCACGAGCGCCGCCGACTCGGCCAGCTGCTCGGGGTACGGGTCCCCCTCGTCGACCACCCGTTGGGGGAGCGAGTGCGCGGTAAAAACCACCACCGCCCGCCGCTCGCTCCCGGGTACCCCGAGCGCTGCGAGGGCGGCAAGCACCCGTTCGGCCAGGAGGTCGGCGAACCCCGGCGCGTCGTACCACTGGGCGACGGCCACCAGCTCGGGGGATCCGGGCGAGCCGGCCAGTGCAGCGGCCGCCCGGTCCAGGTACTCAGCCGACCCGAGGCTGGCCCGGTGGGGGGCCAGCACCAGGCCCACCACCCGCTCGACCCCGGTCGCGGCCAAGGTCGCCGCGGCCGACTCGATGCTGGGATCGACGTGCTTTGCGCCGTAGGCGACCTGAAAGCGCCCCGGGTCGACGCGTTCGAGCGCGGCAGCGATGCCGGCCACCTGGGCTGCGGTCCGCGCGGCGAGGGGGGAGGTCCCCCCGATGGCCTCGTAGCGGTGCACCAGCTCGGCGAGCTGCTCGGCCGAGGGCGGCCGGCCTCGCCGGATCCTCGTGTAGAACAGCTCGATCTCCTCGGGCGCCGCCGGCGTGCCGTGCGCCATCACGAGGACCCCGACCCGACCGGTGCCCGGCGACGCCGGCCGATCCCCTGTCACTGCTCGACCCCGGCGCGCCCTTGTGCGTGGACCAGCTCCACGAGACGGGTGAGGGTGTCCGGATCGGTGTCGGGCAGCACGCCGTGGCCCAGGTTGAAGATGTACCCGGGCTCGGTCCCGGCCTCGTCGAGCACCCGGCGGGCCTCGGTCTCCACCACCGGCCAGGGCGCCAGGCACACCGCAGGGTCCAGGTTCCCCTGGACGGCACAGCCGGGCCCCACCCGGCGCCGGGCTTCGTCGATCGGCACCCGCCAGTCGATGCCGATCACGTCGGCCCCCGACGCGCCCATGTCGCAAAGGAGCTCACCGGTACCCACGCCGAACAGGATGATCGGCACGCCGCGCCCGGCCGTCTCCTCGATCACCCGGCGCGTCACCGCCTGCACGTCGCGGCGGTACTCGGCCGCAGACAGGCAGCCGGCCCAGCTGTCGAAGAGCTGCACGGCCGACGCACCGGCGTCCACTTGGGCACCGAGGAACGCCACCGACAGGTCGGCCAGGCGGTCGAGGAGGCGTCGCCAGGTTGGCGGGTCGGTGTGCATGAGCGCTTTCACCCTGGCGAAGTCGCGCGACGGCCCGCCTTCGACCAGGTAGCTGGCGACGGTGAACGGGGCACCGGCGAACCCGATGAGTGGCACGCCTCGGCGGTCCAGCTCGGCGGTGGCCAGACGGACCGCCTCGGCGACGTAGGGCACGTCGGCCTCTGGTGTGAGCGGCCGGAGGCGTCGAAGGTCCGCGGGGGAGCGGAACGGTTCGGCCACCACCGGCCCTCGTCCCGCCACCACGTCGACACCGAACCCGATGGCGTGGACGGGCACCACGATGTCGGAGAACAAGATGGCCGCGTCGACCCCGTAGCGGCGCACCGGCTGCAAGGTGAGCTCGGCGGCGAGCGCCGGGTCGGCGATCGCGTCGAGGATGCTGCCCGTGCCCCGGGCCGCCCGGTACTCGGGGAGGGCGCGGCCGGCCTGGCGCATGAACCACACCGGCGTGTGGGGGACCCGGAGGCGGCGGCACGCCCGGAGGAACGGGTGGTCGCTCACCCCGCCGGTTCGATCACCACTGCCGTGCCGTACGCGCAGATCTCGGTCCAGTTGCCGCCCATCTCCGAGGTGTCGAAGCGCATGGCGAGCACGGCGTTGCCGCCGCGGGCCTCCACTTCGGCCACCAGGCGGGCGATGACCTCCTCGCGGCTGGCTTGGAGGTTCTTCGTCATGCCCTTCAGCTCTCCGCCGAGCATGGACTTCAGCCCGGCTCCGGTCTGCGAGAAGACGTTGCGCGAGCGGACGGTGAGGCCGAAGCACTCACCGAGCACCCGGGTGACCCGGTAGCCCGGGACATCGTTCATGGTCGAGATCAACATGCCGTTCTCCTCCTTGGTAGTCGTGGTGTTTGGGTCTTGCGTCTCGGCGTCTCGGCGTCACGATGGGTTCCTGCGAGATGTCACCGGGCAGTCGCCACCATCCCGGCCGAGGGTGCTCCCTCGCGATCATCGCAGGTCGAGAGCTGCTTGGGCGAACGGCCGTGCCACGGGCACGCGCGGGTCCTGCGGGCACGGCGGGTCCTGCGAGCACGGCGGCTGGCGTCCCGTAGAATCAAACGTTCGCCGGCAATCCTTGGGAGAGGGGACGCGGTGGCCGCACGCCCGGAGATCGACGAGGAGCAGGCGTTCTTGGACGAGGCCTACCGGGGGCTCGACGCAATGCGCCGCGATGCCGACGAGATGCTCCACTCCGTTCTCGACCTGGGCCGCGGCGGCACCTTCCAATCCCGCACTGAGCGAGACATCGTGGTGCGCACCAGCTTGGCGCGGCTTGCCCAGCTCGACATCGGCGACCAGGCGCTGTGCTTCGGGCGGATCGACCGCCGCGTCGCCGAGGACCGCGTCGCCGAGGACCGCGATGCGGGCGCCCGCGATGCCGGCGCCGACGGGGAGATCGAGTCGTTCCACATCGGCCGCCTGGCGGTGTCCGGGGAGTCCCACGAGCCCCTCGTGGTGGACTGGCGGGCGCCGGTGGCCGAGCCGTTCTACCGTGCCACCGGGCTCGATCCCCAGGGACTGGTCCGCCGCCGTCACCTGGCGGTGCGCCACCGGACGGTCGTGGGGGTGGAGGACGAGCACTTCGCCGACCCCGCCAGCGCACAGGCGAGCGCCACCGACCCGGGCGTTGCCGACTCGGGCTCCGCCCAGGCCGGTGCCGTGGATGGGTTGGCATTCGGGGGACCCGGCGCGCTCTTGGCGGCTATCGGCCAGGTCCGGACCGGCCGGATGGGCGACATCGTGGCCACGATCCAGCGCGAGCAGGACGAGATCATCCGCTCGCCCCTCGGAGGGCTGCTGATGGTCCAGGGCGGGCCGGGGACCGGCAAGACCGCCGTCGCGCTCCACCGAGCCGCGTACCTGCTCTACACCCACCGCTTCCCCCTCGAGATGCAAGGCGTGCTCGTCGTCGGGCCGAACCCGCTCTTCCTCCGCTACATCGAGCAGGTCCTGCCCTCGTTGGGGGAGACGGGTGTCACCTTGTCGACGGTCGCCGGCCTGGTCCCCGGCCTGCGGGTCCGAGGTACCGACGATGCCGAGACGGCCCGGCTCAAAGGCGACATCCGCATGGTCCGGGTGATCGCCCGGGCGGTGCGCTCACGCGAGCGGGCGCTGCGCCGTGACGTGGCTGTGCCCTATGGGGGGACCACGCTCCTACTCACCGCGGGCGCGTCGGCCGACGTCGTGGCCAGGGCGCGCCGGCGGTCTGGGACCCACAACGCCCGTCGCCGCTTCGTCGAGCAGCAGGTGGCCCGGATCCTGGCAGGCCAGTACCGGCGGTACCGCACGAGCCACCGGACCGGACCCGCCCTCACCGGCCCCGAAGAGCTCGACGCGGGGCGCGTGGAGGGAGGCTCGGGTGGCGACCCGGCCGGTACAAGCGGCGAAGAGCTCGACCTCGACGCGTTCGGCCGTGAGGTCCGGCGCCACCCTGCTCTGGCCGAAGCACTGGATCGAATGTGGCCCCGCCTGGCTCCCCACGAACTGCTCCACGACCTCTTCGGCGCCTCCGCCCTCATCGCCGCCGCCGGTCGGGGTGTGCTCACCGATCGTGAGCAGGCACAGCTCTCGCGCCCCAGGAGCCGCTCGTTCGAGGAGATCCCCTGGACCGAGGCCGACGCCGCGTTGGTCGACGAGGCCGGCGCGCTCCTCGGCCCCCGCCGCCGGCCACCCCATCGTGCCCGGCGGGAGCGCCGCCGTGGTGTGGCCAGCGCGTGGGACGACACGAGCGGGGTCGCGATCGAGCTCGGCGCCGACCCAGGTGCAGCCCTGCGGTCAGGACCGCGATCGCGGTCCAGCGCGCCGTCGGTGACCGAGAGTGGCCCGGTACGCGCCTACGGGCACATCGTGGTCGACGAGGTGCAGGACCTCTCGGCGCTCCAGCTCCGGATGCTGGCCCGGCGGTCTCTCGCGGGGTCGATGACCGTCGTGGGCGACATCGCCCAGGCGACCGGGCCCTGGGCGCCTCGCGACTGGAGCAGCGTGGCCCAGCACTTGGCGCCGGGGACGGCGTCTCGCCTGGTCGAGCTCACGGTGAGCTACCGGACGCCGGCAGAGGTTGTCGACGTGGCCGCCGGGGTGCTGGCGGTCTCCGCCCCAGGGCTCTCGCCGCCGGTGCCGGTCCGCCGCTCGGGGTACCGGCCGGTCCTCGTGCACACGAGACCGGACATGCTCGCACGGCGCGTGGCCGACCAGGTGAGCGAGGAGCTGGCGGCGGTGGCGCCGGGGCGCACTGCCGTGCTCGTCCCGCCCGAGCTGCGGGGGTCGGTTGTCGATGCGCTGACCAGTCGGGGGCTCGACCCCGTCGACCCGCGCGAACCTTCGGGCCGGGGCCTCGACGCGCCTCTGGTCGTCCTCGACGCGGGAGAGGCGAACGGCCTGGAGTTCGACTCGGTGGTGGTGGTCGAGCCCGCGCTGCTCGTCCAGCGCGGCTGGTCCAAGGGACGCGACGGGTCCGCCGGTCGAGACGGGTCCGAGGGACGCGACGGGTCCGGAGGTGACGGACCGCCGGTCGCCACCCGCAGGGGTCTGCGGACGCTCTACGTGGCCCTCACCCGGCCGACCCAGCGCCTCGCCGTGGTGTCGTCGAGACCGCTCCCCGCCGGCCTGGTCCTCGAACCTCCAGCGTCCAGCCCCGTCACCAGGATGTTGGCGTCGGAGGGTGAGCGTCGACTAGGAAATACGCCGTGAGCCAGGCCATTTCGGTGGAGCATCCCGGCAAGCCGGGCCGGATCGTCCACGACCGCCCACCGATGCTGGCCATCGGGGTGATGATCTGGCTGGGCTCGGAGTTGATGTTCTTCAGTGGGCTGTTCGCCGCGTTCTTCACCATCCGGGCCAACGACCACCCCTGGCCTCCCGTCGGTACCCACCTCGACACGATCCAAGCCGGGGTGTTCACCGCGATCCTCGTCTCCTCCAGCTTCACCATGCAGAAGGCAGTGTTCTGCGAGGAGCGCTACAACCGCCGCCAGGCCAAAGCCTGGATCGTGGCCACCCTCATCCTCGGTCTCATGTTCCTCGGGAACCAGGCCTACGAGTGGGCCACCCAGGCCACCCGTCCGGGGACGAACGCCTACGGCTCGCTGTTCTTCATCATGACCGGCCTCCACGGGCTCCATGTGTTCTTGGGCCTGGTGGCCATGGTCTTCCTCTTGGGGCGGTTGAAAGGACCGGCCGGTGATCCCGGGGAGCTCTCGGTCTTCCAGGGGATCAGCTACTACTGGCACTTCGTCGACATCGTGTGGGTCGGCCTCTACAGCTGCCTCTTCCTCCTCAAGTAGGTCATCGGGCGTGCGGCGACTCCTCACCAATCGGCACCTGCTCCCGGCCCTCGTGATGGCGGCCGTGGGGCTCGGTTTCGTGCTCGGCATCCCGAGCGCTGCGGGTGCAGCCGGCGCAGCCGCTGCATCGGGCACGTCCACGCCCAGTGCCCAGAGCGCTTTGAGCGCTGCGGGCGAGCCGGGCGCACACACGGCCTATCACTCGACGACGCTGCCGATCTCCTTGGGCTCCACACTGCGCACGCTCATCAACGACGCCCGCGCGTGCCGCGCCGAAGCGGCCAAGGTGAGCCATCCAGGCCCCCCGAACACCGGCTCCCCGGTCGGCTCGAGCCGTGTGACATGCGTGAACGGCAGGATCGCCTCCTACGGGGACTCGGCAATCACCTACAAGGCCCTGCCGAGCTCGTACATCTCGGTGGGCGAGTCGCTCTTCGAGCAGAACTGCTCGAGCTGCCACCTGGCCGATGCCCAGGGCGGGCCGGCGGCCCCGTCGCTCATCGGCGTCGGTCCGGCCACGGTGACACTGTGGGTCTCCACCGGCCTCATGCCGGCAGCCACCCCGCTCACGACCCAGGCCGAGCCCAAGCCGCCGAGGCTGACGCACCACCAGGCCCAGGAGATCGCAGCGTTCATCACATCGCTCTCGCCAGCGGCGCCGTTCATCCCCTCGGTGAACGTGAAAGCTGCCAACTTGGCCGAGGGGGCCAGCCTGTTCGCGCTCAATTGCGCTGCATGCCACACGATCACCGGCGCGGGCGACGAGCTCGCCTACGGGACCAACGCCCTGTCGCTGCACACGCAGTCGCCGACCCAGGTCGCCGAAGCGATCCGCACCGGCCCGGGCAACATGCCGGTGTTCTCGGGGAACCTCTCGGACTCCCAGGTCCGCGACATCGTGGCCTACGTCACCGAGAAGATCCAGCACCCGACCGACCCCGGCGGGGCCGGTCTGGGCGGTATCGGCCCGGTGGCCGAGGGCTTCGTGGCCCTCTTGTTCGGAGTCGGCGGGTTCATGCTGGTCTGCTACTGGATCGGGGACCGGGCGTGACCGACGAGACGCACGCACAGAGTGCCCAGGAGGCTGCAGTGAGCGCCCACGACGGAGAGACCCGGACGCCGGTACCGCTGCCGGTGGCCCGCTTCGACGACCCCCACCTCATGGAGGCTGCCCGGAACCCTCGGCAGACCGAGCGGATCATCGCCGTGATCATGCTCGTCGGGATTGCCGGGGTCATCGGCTTCGGCGCCGCGTACTGGCAGAACTCCACGCCGTGGATTCTCGCGGTGACCCTGGGCGGCGGGCTGTTCTTCCTGGGCTTCGGGCTGACGGCGTGGGGCAAGTACCTCATGCCCCAGGGTCCGTTCGTCGAGGAGCGCCATCCGTTGGCCTCGACCGAGCCCGAGCGGGTGGCCATGGCGGCGGCGCTGGTGGAGCGGACCGGGGTGGTGGTGAAGCGCCGCCGGCTCCTCGGCGGGCTCCTCGGCGGTGGTCTCGGGATCTTCGGGATCGTGGCCATGTTCCCGCTGCTGCGCTCCCTCGGCCCGGTGCCGGGCGACGCCCTGGACGAGACCAACTGGAAGAAGGGCACCTACCTCGTGGACTCCAACGGCCGCCGCGTCCGCAGCGACGAGCTGGAGGTGGGCGGGATCATGACCGTCTACCCCGCCGGCCTGGAGAACACCAACGCCGGCCAGGCGATCGACGAGACCGTGCTCATCCGGGTGCAGCGAACGGACTTCACCACGGTGAAAGGCCGGGAGACGTGGGCACCCCTCGGCTACGTGGCCTACTCAAAAGTCTGCACCCACCTCGGGTGCCCGGTCGGCCTGTACGAGCGTGAGCTGGAGCTGCTGGTGTGCCCGTGCCACCAGTCCATGTTCGACGTCCGCGACGGAGCGGTGCCCCAGTTCGGTCCCGCGCCGCGCCCGCTCCCCCAGCTCCCGCTCTACGTGGACGCTGACGGCTACTTGCGGGCTCAGGCCGGCTACGACCAGGCGATCGGCCCGGGCTTCTGGGAGCGCACGAACCAGGGGAATGGCACAGCATGAGCACCACCGAGACCACCGAGACGACGAAGCCCCGGACCCGCCGGGAGGCGAAGCGGTCCCGCGGTCCCTACGGGAGGGTCCAGCAGGTCGTCGACGAGCTGGACGACCGCCTCGGCCTGGCGAGGGGCGGGCGGACCTTCCTCGACAAGATCTTCCCCGACCACTGGTCGTTCATGCTCGGGGAGATCGCGCTCTACTCCTTCGTCGTCCTGCTCGTCACCGGCGTCTTCCTCACCTTGTACTTCGTGCCCTCGCAGGCGACCGTCGTCTACCACGGCGTCTACAAGCCGCTCGATGGTGTACGGATGTCCGAGGCGTACGAGTCCACCGTCAACATCTCCTTCGCCGTGCGGGCCGGGCTGCTCATGCGCCAGATGCACCACTGGGCGGCAGACGTGTTCATCGGCGCCATCGTCGTGCACATGGCCCGGATCTTCTTCACCGGTGCGTTCCGCAAGCCTCGCGAGCTCAACTGGACCATCGGGGTCACCTTGCTGATCCTGGCCATCTTGAACGGCTTCATCGGCTACTCGCTCCCCGACGACCTCATCTCGGGCACCGGGCTGCGGATCGGGTACTCGATCATCCTGTCGATCCCCTTCGTCGGGAGCTACCTGGCGTTCTTCGTGTTCGGCGGGACGTTCCCGGGCCACGTCATCATCGACCGGCTCTACATCATTCACGTGCTCATCATCCCGCTCATCATCATCGGGCTGCTCTCGGCCCACCTGGGCCTCCTGGTGCGCCAGAAGCACACGCAGTTCCCCGGCAAGGGGAGGACCGAGCACAACGTCGTGGGGTCACCCATGTTCCCGACGTTCATGGCCAAGACCACCGGTTTCCTCCTCATGGTCGGTGGTGGTCTCGCGCTCCTGGGGGGACTTGCACAGATCAACCCCATCTGGCAGTTCGGCCCCTATGAGGCGTCGAAGATCTCCTACGCGGTCCAGCCCGACTGGTACATGGGGTGGCTGGACGGAGCGCTCCGCATCATGCCGAGCTGGCAGTGGACGGCATGGGGGCACACGCTCCCTTGGGAGGTGTTCTTCCCGGCGGTCCTCTTCCCAGGGATCATCTTCAACATCTGCTTCGCATGGCCGGCCATCGAGCGGCGCTACACGAAGGACAACGCTCTCCACAATCTCTTGGACCGCCCGCGGGACCGTCCCAAGCGCACCGGGGTGGGCGTGGCCATGATCGCCCTGCTGTTTACCCTCTTTGCCGCCAGCTCGACCGACGTGCTGGCCAATTTCTTCCACATCTCGCTCAACGAGGTCCTGGTCTTCTTCCGGGTCGCGGTCTTCGTGATCCCGATCGTCGCCGGGTTCGCCGCCTGGAGGATCTGCCTGGAGATGCAGGGAGTGACCGGAGTGGGCAAGCGCAAGAGGGCGATGGTGATCTCGCGGACCGAGACAGGAGAGTACGTGGCCGAGCAGTCTGCGCCCCGGCCCGGTGACGGCCACCACGAGCTGGAGCCCGTGCCGGTCCCGGTCCAGATCGAGCTGGAGCCGGCGGCCGTGGGCGCCGCCGTGGGCACGGTGCCCGATGCCGACACATCCGGGGTGCGCCGGGTGAATCGCTGAGGTAGAGGGTCGATCCTCGAAGGGGCGCGAGCGCAGCTTCCGAACGATCCGAGATGTGGCCCAGCAGCCGGTGAAGACCGGCGAGCGACCCACGACGACGTTACTCCGGCCTGGCCACCAGGGCTGAACCGGCTGCCGTGCGCCACACCGCAGCCGGTGGACCCACCCGCGCCGGCCAGATGCGGTCGACTGCCACCATCACCAGTGACAGGGCGCCGAAGCCAGCGCCCAGCAGGCATGCCCAGTCCCACCCGGCCGACGCGAGCACCACCCCGGCGGTCACCGAGCCGACCGCGCCGCCGACGAAGTAGCAGAACATATAGGCACTGTTGATGCGGCTACGCCCTTCGGGCAGCAGCGTGTAGATGATGGCCTGGTTGGTGATCTGCATGGACTGGGTGCCCAGGTCCAGCACGATCACCCCTGCGAGGAGAAGGCCGAGCGACGTCTTCCCGGCGGCCAGCAGCGCGAAGGAGCCCGCCGTCAGGATCCCGGCGGCGAGGGTGGTGAACGTGGTGTGGTGCGTGTCGGCCAGCCGGCCGGCCAGGTTGGCCGCCAGCACCCCTGCGACCCCTGCGAGCCCGAACAGCCCGATGACGATGTTGGAGTAGTGGTAGGGAGGTCCGGACAACAGGAACGCCAACGTCGTCCACAGCACGCTGAACGCAGCGAAGACCGACGCTCCGTGCCATGCCCGCCGGCGGAGGGTCGGCAACGTGAGGAGGAGGTGGAGAGACGAGCCCACCAGGCGCCGGTAGGGCACGTGGGGGCGGGGTGGCTCGGTGGGGAGGACTTTGAGGAGCAGGGCGGCGAACGCGACCATGAGGCCGGCCGATACCCAGTAGATGGCCCGCCAGCCCGCGACCTGGGCGACGGCGCCAGCGACGGTACGGGCCAGGAGGATCCCGAGTAGGAGCCCGGTCATGATCCGAGCGACGACCCGGCCCCGTCGCGCCGGGCTGGCCAGGTCGGCGGCGAACGGCACCATGATCTGGCCCCCCACCGAGGCACACCCGGCGGCCACCGAGCCCAGCTCGAAGAGCCACAGGCTGGGGGCCTCGGCACACACCACGAGCGCCAGGGCGGCAATCCCGAAGACGAGCGCCACCAGCGGCCGGCGGGCGTGGATGTCCCCGAGGGGCACCAGGAGGACGAGACCCGCCGCGTAGCCGATCTGGGTGGCCGTGATGACCAACGACGTGGCAGCCGAGCCGGCGTGGAAGGCGGTGGCAACCTCGTGGAGGAGCGGCTGTGCGTAGTACAGGTTGGCGACGATCGCCCCGGTGGCGACTGCCATGACCACCACGAGGCGGTTGGTGAGGGACGCCGCCGCCGGGGGCTGCGCTGCGGGGCCCGTCGTGGGAAGCGGCGACACGTGGGCAGCCACGTCGGACGCTGTGCCGGCCGGGTGTCCGTCCGGATCAGGTCTAGACGTGCCCGCCTCGGCGGCTCTCGGCCGTCACCCCGACCAGGGCGATCAGGATCAGGCTGACGCCGAGCGGGAGGAACCACGTGCCGAAGACGAAGGTGAGGACCAGGAGGAACGCCCCCATCCCCAGGGTGAAAGGCCAGATGCTCGAACCGGGGAACGCGCTGATGATGCCCGCTCCCTCCGACAGCGTCGCATCGGGATGGTCTTCGGGACGCTCGCCGACAACGCGCTCGAGCTTCCCCCAGAAGAAGTACTTGTACCCGTGGAAGCGCCGGTGCCAGTAGAAGTAGTAGAAGCCCGGCAGGAACCCGAGGAGGCAGCTCCCGAGGAGCATCATCCCCCCGCCGTCCTCGTAGCTGATGAACCAGTAGATGGCGCAAATGGCGGCGAAGAACACCCCGATGCCGATGAGGAAGAGGGACTCGGTCTTCATGCCGGTGCCGCTCCCGAGGGTGCCGCCGAGCCGGTGCCCCGAGCGCCACCGCCGCCGGAGCCGTTCCCGCCGGAGCCGTTCCCGCCGTGGCCGTTCCCCCCGTGGCCGTTCCCCCCGTGGCCGTTCCCGCCCGCGGCCCGACCGTGGGCGATGACCAGGGCGTCAGGGTGGTTGTAGTCCCAGGTCGGGCGCTCGGAGCGGATCGGAGGGAGGTGGGTGTAGTTGTGGTGCGGAGGCGGCGAGGTGGTGAACCACTCCAGGGTGTGGCCGTCCCACGGGTTGTTGCCGGCCGGGATGGGCCGGCGCCAGGAGATCCAGAAGTTCCAGAGCATGATGGCGAACGACGCGGCGATGAGGAACGCACCGATGGTCGACAGGTCGTTGTACATCTGCCAGCCCAGGTCAGAAGGGTAGACGGCGACCCGGCGGGGCATGCCCTTCAGGCCGAGGATGTACTGGGGGATGAAGGTGAGCCAGAAGCCCACGAACATGATCCAGAAGTGCCACTTGCCGAGGTTGTCCCGGAGCATCCGCCCGAACATCTTCGGGTACCAGTAGTAGACCCCGCCGAAGCCCGCGAACACCGCGGTTGCGAACAGCACCTGATGGAAGTGGGCCACGACGAAATACGTTGTGTGCGTGAAGAAGTCGATCGGCGGTGCAGCCAGCATCACGCCGGTCACCCCGCCCATGAGGAAAGCGAGCAAGAAGCCGATGCAGAACAGCATGGGCGCGGTGAAGCGGATCTGCCCCCGCCACATGGTGCCGATCCAGTTGAAGAACTTGATGCCGGTCGGCACGGCGATGAGCAGGCTGAGCAGCGAGAAGAAGGGGAGCAGCACCACTCCGGTGGTGAACATGTGGTGGGCCCACACCCCGGTCGACAGTGCGGCGATCGACATGGTGGCGAACACCATGCCCTTGTAGCCGAAGACCGGCTTGCGGGAGAACACCGGGATGATCTCGGTCACGATGCCGAAGTACGGCAGGGCCAGGATGTAGACCTCGGGGTGCCCGAAGAACCAGAACAGGTTCTGCCAGAGCACGGCCGAGCCGCAGGCATTCGGGTCGGGGACCGATGGATGCCCGGCAAAGGCCGTGGTATGACAGCCGACCACTGTGTAGATGTGCGTGCCGAAGTGCCGGTCGGCAAAGAGCATCACGAGGGCGGCGGTGAGGACGGGGAAAGCGATCAGGATGAGGATCCCGGTGACCAGCATGTTCCAGGTGAAGATGGGCATCCGCCACATGGTCATCCCCGGAGCGCGCAGGTAGAAGATGGTGGCGACCAGGTTCACCCCGGTGAAGATCGCAGAGAACCCGGTGAGAGCGAGGGCCATGATCCACGCGTCGGCACCTGCACCCGGCGTGTTGGTTGCAGACGACAGCGGTGCGTAGGCCACCCACCCGAAGTCGGCCGCGCCGCCGGCCACGAAGAACCCCATGAGCATGGTGATCGATCCGCCCAGGTACAGCCAGTAGGAAAGGGCGTTCAGCCGGGGGAAGGCCATGTCGGGGGCGCCGACTTGGAGGGGGACGATGTAGTTGGCCAGGCCACCAAACGCGAACGGTCCGGCAAACAGGTACAGCATGAGGCTGCCATGCATCGTGAACAGCTCGTTGTACTGCTGGAACGTGACAAACGAGCTGGCCGGCGTGGCCAACTGCACCCGGATGAGCAGGGCCATGACCCCAGCCAGGTAGAAGATCACGATCGAGGTGATCATGTAGCTGAGACCGATGATCTTGTGGTCGGTGGTGGTGAGCCACTTCAGGATCCCGGAGGGTCCGTGCTCTTCGTGCCCGTGGTGCTCCTCGCGCTCGTGGACCACCGGGATGGCAGGCGCGCCGGGAGCGGCGATGACCGGCGGGTCGATCAGGTCGGTCACTTGAGGTTTCCCTGGGCGATCTGGCGCTTGGCAGCCGCGATCGAGTCAGAGTTGTTGGGCGCGTGCTGCTGCTGGTGGACCCAAGCCTGGAACTGCGCCGGCGTGACCACTTTCACCTGGAAGATCATAAGGGAGTGGTACAGGCCGCACAGGTTGGTGCACTGGCCGCGGAAGGTGCCGGTGGTGACCGGGCTCAAGTCGAACTGGT
>JAJYZN010000207.1 GCA_021799915.1 Actinomycetes bacterium | reverse complement strand
TTCTGCGGGCGACGCAAGGATCGTGCCGCCAGATCGTTCTCCCGATGCCGATCGTCGAGCGTGACGATCTGGCCAAGCTCATGTACGTCAATGAGAACGGCGAGACTCCGGGGTTCAAGGCCCACACCATCGACGGGCTTTTTCCCATTGCCACCGCAGGAGGCGCCGGGCAACCCACGCCCGAAGGGGGTCGTGCTCTGGCGGCAGCGATCGAATCGGTCCGGGCGCGCATCTCCGCTGCAGTTGCCGACGGTGCCAACATCATCATTCTGTCCGACCGCAACTCCACGACGGAGCTCGCCCCGATCCCCTCACTGCTGCTCACTGCGGCGGCACACCACCACCTTGTCCGGGAAAAGAGCAGGACCAAGGTGGGCCTCGTCGTCGAGACCGGTGACGCTCGCGAGGTGCACCACATGGCACTGCTGATCGGGTACGGCGCGGCAGCTGTCAACCCCTACATGGCTCTCGATTCCATTGACGACATGATCGCCCATGGACAGCTGGACGGTGTCTCCCCCCGCCAGGCGCATCACAACTACGTGAAGGCTGCATGCAAGGGTGTGTTGAAGGTGATGTCGAAGATGGGGATCTCCACCGTTGCCTCCTACACGGGTGCCCAGGTGTTCGAAGCAGTGGGACTGTCGCAAGAGGTCGTGGACGAGTACTTCACCGGCACGGCTAGCAGGATCGGAGGAGTTGGCCTCGACGTGATCGCTGCAGAGGTGGCGAGCCGCCACCGCCTTGCACACCTCGAACGTCCCACTCAATGGGCACACCGAGAACTGGAGGTCGGTGGGGAGTACCAGTGGCGGCGAGAGGGAGAGCACCATCTGTTCAACCCTCGCACCGTGTTCAAGCTCCAGCATGCGACGCGCTCGAAGCAGTACAAGATATTCAAGGAGTACACCTCCGCGGTGGACGACCAGTCGACCAAGCTCGCAACGCTGCGAGGGCTGTTCCGGCTCGCTCCCGCTGCCGGTGGCGCCATCCCGATCGACGAAGTCGAGCCGGCGTCGGAGATCGTGAAGCGCTTTTCGACCGGCGCAATGTCCTACGGCTCCATTTCCGTCGAGGCGCACGAGAACCTGGCCATCGCCATGAACCGGATCGGCGCACGATCGAACACTGGCGAGGGCGGCGAGGACCCGGAGCGTTTCATTCCCGATGCCAACGGGGACTCCCGGCGCAGCGCCATCAAGCAGGTCGCCTCGGGTCGATTCGGCGTCACCGGGGAGTTCTTGGTCAACGCCGACGACATCCAGATCAAGATCTCTCAGGGAGCCAAACCCGGCGAGGGAGGTCAGCTTCCGGGCCACAAGGTGTACCCATGGATCGCCCGAACCCGCTACTCCACGCCGGGGGTCGGCCTGATATCGCCTCCACCACACCACGACATCTACTCGATCGAGGACATCGCTCAGCTGATCCACGACCTCAAGTCGGCGAACCCCAAGGCTCGGGTGCACGTGAAGCTGGTGGCCGAGGTCGGAGTGGGAACGGTTGCCGCCGGCGTGGCCAAGGCGCACTCTGACGTCGTCCTCATCTCCGGACATGACGGGGGGACGGGGGCGGCACCACTGACCTCTCTCAAGCATGCCGGAATTCCCTGGGAGATGGGCCTGGCCGAGACCCAGCAGACCCTCCTGGCAAACGGATTGAGGGATCGGATCGTCGTGCAGGTGGACGGTCAGATGAAGACGGGCAGGGACGTGATCGTCGCGGCGTTGCTCGGAGCTGAGGAGTTTGGGTTCGCGACTGCTCCGCTCGTCGTCTCCGGTTGCATCATGATGCGGGTATGCCATCTCGACACGTGCCCAGTGGGGATCGCCACCCAGAATCCCGTCCTACGCGCCCGGTTCAATGGTCGACCGGAGTTCGTCACCACCTTCTTCGAGTACATCGCCGAAGAGGTGCGCGAGTACATGGCTGCGCTTGGCCTACGGACGCTCGAAGAGGCAGTCGGACGTGTCGACTTGCTCGACACCTCGCCGGCCGTTGACCACTGGAAGGCCCGAGGGCTTGATTTCTCGGCAGTCCTCGCAGTGCCCGACAACCCCTACCGGCAGTCGCGGCACTGCACCCGCCCTCAAGATCACGGGCTCGACAAGGCCCTCGACCAGCAATTCCTTACACGCTGCCGCCCGGCCATCGATCACGCCACTCCAGTTGCCCTCGAGTTGCCCATCAACAACGTCGACCGCACGGTCGGCACGCTGCTCGGATCGGAGATCAGTCGTGTCCATGGCGCTGCCGGATTGCCCGACGGCACGATCACATTGACGTTCACTGGATCCGCCGGGCAGAGCTTCGGGGCGTTCGTGCCGCGCGGGGTGACGTTGCGGCTCTACGGAGACGCCAATGACTATTTCGGCAAAGGTCTTTGTGGTGGACGGCTGGTGCTCCGACCACCTGACTCATCTCCGTTCGCCGCCGAGGACCAGATCATCTCCGGCAACGTGATCCTGTACGGAGCGACGTCGGGCGAGGTGTTCATCCGCGGACAGGTGGGCGAGCGGTTCTGTGTCCGGAATTCTGGAGCGATCGCCGTCGTCGAAGGCGTCGGCGACCACGCCTGCGAGTACATGACGGGCGGCCGGGTGGTGGTCTTGGGGCCGACCGGGCGCAATTTCGGTGCTGGCATGTCGGGTGGGATCGCCTACGTCTACGACCCCGAACGGGTGTTCATCGGGTCGATGAACACCGAGATGGTCGATGCCGAACCGCTCGAGACAGACGATCGTGCTTGGCTGGCCGACATCGTCCGCCGCCATGGAGACGAGACGGGTTCGGCGGTCGCGAACAAGCTGCTCACGAATTGGGATCTCGCCGTCTTGGACTTCGTGAAAGTCATGCCACGCGACTACCGACGCGTGCTGGAGGCAACGGAACGAGCGAAGGCAGAAGGGCGGTCGGTGGACGAGTCCATCATGGAGGCATCCCATGGGTAAGCCGACGGGGTTTCTCGAGTACGACCGCCATCTTCCGCGTCGCCGCCCGGTCTCGGTACGCATTCGCGACTGGCACGAGGTCTACGAGCAGTTTGCCACCGATACAGCCCGCAACCAAGGTGCGCGCTGCATGGACTGTGGCATCCCCTTCTGCCATGACGGGTGTCCACTCGGCAATCTCATTCCTGAGTGGAACGACCTGACGTACCGCGATGACTGGTCGGCCGCGATCGAACGCTTGCATGCGACGAACAACTTCCCTGAATTCACTGGACGCCTGTGCCCCGCACCATGCGAGGCAGCATGCGTCCTGGGCATCAATTCCGACCCGGTGACCATCGAGCGCATCGAGTACGAAATCGTCGAGCGAGCATGGTCTGAAGGATGGATCCGCCCCGTGATGCCGCGGGAGCGTACCGGTAAGCGTGTCGCGATCGTCGGGTCCGGCCCCGCTGGTCTTGCTGCGGCACAGCAATTGACCCGTGCCGGGCACACGGTCGTCGTCTTCGAGCGGGCGGAGCGCCCCGGTGGCCTGCTCCGATACGGGATTCCCGAATTCAAGATGGAAAAGCGGGTGCTGGATCGCCGCCTCGCCCAACTTCGGGCCGAAGGCGTGGAATTTCGCTGTTCCCAGACCATCGGGCTTCTCCCCGAGCGCGCCTCTCGTGAGCCCGAGGTTGGAGACGCGATGGAGCCGGGCGAAGCACGGGGGATCGGCACGGCATGTGC
>JAJYZN010000206.1 GCA_021799915.1 Actinomycetes bacterium | reverse complement strand
ATCGGCCCCGATGAGGTGGGCCTGGTCGAGGCCCACGGCACGGGCACGGTCGTCGGCGACAGAACGGAGCTCACCGTCCTCAATGCCGTCTTCTCCGAAGCAGGGGCGCGACCAGGTTCGTGCGGGCTGGGATCGGTGAAGTCCCAGATTGGCCACACCAAGTGTGCCGCCGGACTGGCGTCGATGATCAAGGTGGCGCGGGCCATCTACCACGGCGTGCTACCCCCCACCATCCACGTTCGTGAGCCCAATGCGGCCTACGACCGCGACCACGGGCCCTTCGCACTTCGTGAAACGGCCCGTCCCTGGGTCGACGTCCGGAGGGTCGCCGGGATCAGCGCCTTCGGTTTCGGGGGCACGAACTTCCACGCCGTCCTCCGTTCGGAAGGCGATGCTGGAAGTGAGCGCCACCGACGGGAAGCCACACCGGCACACGGAACCCGCGTGTGGCCTCACGAGCTGTTCTTGATGCGTGGAAAGTCGCGTTCGGAAGCCGTCACGCTTCTCGAGGAGATCGCAGAAGGTCTGGCGCGAGTGCCCGACGTGGGCGGACGGACCTCGGTGGGTTCGCTCCACCTGGCGGCTCTGGCAGCGGCTGCAGCCGAGCGATCCGGCCCGGTCCAGGTGGCCATGGTGGTGGACGACCTCGAGGATCTGGCCCGCAAGATGTCGACGGCCCGGTCGGCTCTGGCCGAACGAGGATCCGAGGGCATGGTCGGCGACGGCGTCTACGTCGCCGCTGCCACCTTCGACGGCGAGAGCGAGCGTCCCCCACCCAAGGTGGCGTTCGTCTTCCCTGGCCAGGGGAGCCAGCGCCCCGGCATGCTGGCCGACGTCTTCGTGGCCTTCCGCGGGCTCCACGGTCACCTGAGACAGGGTGCGAAGTGGCTGGAGACGATGTACCCGCCTTCGGCGTTCGGCGTCGAGACAAGAAGGGTCCAGGCCCGCGCCATCACCGACACCGTGGTGGCCCAGCCGACTCTCGGCCTGGTCGGCATGGCCATGGCCGATCTTCTGGCCCGATTCGGTGTGCGCCCGTCCATGGCCGGCGGACACAGCTACGGGGAGCTCGTCGCGTTGGCCGTGGCCGGTGCGCTGCCTTCGGACTGGCTTCTGGCGGTGTCCGAGGCGAGAGCCCAGGCGATCCTCTCCTCTGCCGGGGACGATCCCGGAGCAATGGTCGCCGTCGCCGGGAGCGCCGACGAAGTCTCCGAGCTCCTGCACAAGGTGCCCGGGGTGGTGCTCGGCAACGACAACTCCCCAGGGCAGGTCGTGCTCTCCGGACCGGTCGCCGACATCGAGAAAGCCAGTGCCCACCTGGCGGAGATGGGCCTGGCGGGCAAACGGCTGCCGGTGGCCTGCGCCTTCCACAGCCCTGTGGTCGCCGGGGCCTCGAGCCGCTTCGGTGACTACCTCGAGCAGGTCGAAGTGCACCCGACGTCCCTGCCGGTGTGGTCGAACACCACGGCTGGTCCCTATCCCGAGGATCCGGCCGCCATCCGGCGCCTCCTCTCGGAACAGTTGGCACGTCCGGTGCGATTCCGCGAGCAGATCGAGAGCATGTACGAAGCCGGTGCCCGGATCTTCGTGGAGGTGGGGCCAGGGAGGGTGCTGGCCGGATTGGTCGATCGGATATTGAAGGACCGTGAGCACCTGGCCTTTGGCATCGAAGGAGCGAAAGCATCTGGCCTTCGTGGCTTGCTGGAGCTGCTCGCCCGCCTGGCCGTCGCCGGAGTGCCGGTGAACACCGCACCGCTGTTCGAAGGTCGTGTGAGCGCGGCGGACCTGACGAGCGTGGCCGCCGATCCCCCAGGGTGGGTAGTGGACGGGCAGCTGGTGCGAACCGCCACAGGGGTGGTGGTGCCCGGTGCGCTCCAGCCGGCCGGCGTGTACAAGGATGCTGGCGCGGGCCACCTCACGCACCGGAATGGGCACGACGGTGACGTCGTCCCCGGAGCCCAGCCGGAGGACGTGGTGGTGGAGTACCTCCGAGCGATGAAAGAGATGGCGGCGGAGGCCCGCCAGGTGGTCCTGGCCTATCTGGACCAGACCGGTGGCACCGGGACCCCGTCGCCAACCACCCGGCGGGCCTCGGGGCGGACCGATGCCGGCGGTCACCTGGCGGAGACGGACGGCGCTGGGAGCCTCGAGCACCCGGGGTCCCCATCCGACCGGGGGGGACAGGGCCAAAGAGCGCGGCCGTCGTTGGACGGCGAGTCCTTGCGTCGGCTCGTCCTCGACGTCGTGGCCGAGCGGACCGGCTACCCGGTGGACATGCTCGGGCCCGCTTCGGACTTGGAGGCCGATCTGAGCATCGACTCCATCAAGAGGCTCGAGATCGTCGGCGAGCTGGTGGAACGAGTGGGCCTTGCGGCTGAAGACGGGGGAGGGGCGATCGACGAGTCCGTCGTCGAGGAATTGGTGGCCGTGAAGACCCTCGACGGGATCGTGGCCTGGCTGGAAGCGGCACTGGCGTCGGGTGTCCCCCAACGAGACACCGGCGTCGTGGACGACGCCATCCGGGAGCCGCCACCGGACCACCCACGCGCCCCCACCGATGCGCCCGGCAATGCCCGCAGGTACCTCCTCCGCCTGGAAGAGGTTCCGATGCCGGACCCGTCGAAGGGCACCGACCTCGAGGGAATGAGGGTGGCGATCGTGGCCGGAGAAGGGTCGGCGGTGGCCGGGGCGTTGTGCCGGACGCTGAACGACCGGGGAGGGCTCGCACGCGTCGTGGGTGCGGGGACGAGCATCGACGACGCCGACACTCTCGTCCATCTCGGTGCCCTGGAGGCGACCGGCGCGGGAGGGGTCATCGACTTCTTCCAGCGGGTGAAGGAGGCGGTGCTCACTACAGTCTCGACCGTGCTGGCGGTGACGGCGACCGGCGGGAGGTCCGGATTTTCCCCGCATACCGGTACCCCCCAGGCGATACCAGCGGAGCAGGTGGGGGTGGCGGCGACGCTCGAGGGCGCCGGCATCCGTGGCGTGGTGAGGACGCTGGTGCGAGAGCACCCACAGATCAGGGCCCGCGTCGTGGACCTGGACCCGTACGCCTCGCCCGACGACATCGCGTCGATGGTCACTTCCGAGTTGGCAGCTGCCGACGAGCTGGTGGAGGTCGGTCGGGCCGTTGACTCCCGGACGACGATCGCCGTCGTTCCCGCCGAGCGCGCCGCGGACTCCGGTGGTGTCGAAGCGGGGAACGGCGAAGACCGCCCTCCGGTGCTCAGCTCGGACATGGTCGTGCTGGTCACCGGAGGAGCACGGGGCATCACGGCCCATGTGAGCGAAGCCCTGCTCGAACGGTTCGGGTGCACGGTCGTCCTGGTGGGCAGGACCCCTGCTCCTGAAGAGGCCGAGCCTGACGAGACGGCGTCGGCCTCCGACGCGCCCTCGCTGCGCAGAAGGCTCGTCGAGTTGGGACTCGACGAGCCCGCCAAGATCGAAGCCCAGGTCGCCAGGATCATGTCGGAGCGTGAGGTCCGAGGTACCTTGCAGCGCCTGGAGCGGTACGGCGCTCGAGTGCAGTACCGGAGCGCCGACGTGAGCGACCCGGTCCGGGTACGGGAGCTGATCGACGGCGTGCGGAGGGAATTCGGGCGGTTGGACGGGATCGTCCACGGCGCCGGCATCGTCGAGGACCGGCTCCTGGTGGAGAAGTCCGCCGAGTCCTTCGAGCGGGTGTTCTCCACCAAGGTCACCCTGCCCAGGG
>JAJYZN010000041.1 GCA_021799915.1 Actinomycetes bacterium | reverse complement strand
GTCCCCTACGGGCTGCGCCTCGACGACGACAAGCACCTCGCCATCGAACCCGCCGAGTTCCCCCTCGTCGAACGCATCTTCACCCGCTACGGCATCGACCACGCCGGTGCCGCCACCATCGCCGCAGAGCTCAACGCGGATGCCTGCCGGACCCGAAGCGGCCGGCGCTGGTCACCCAAGGCCGTGCTGTTCATCCTGCGCAACCGCAGCTACCTGGGCGAGGTCACCTTCCGCGACGTCTGCCACCAACCCGACCAGCCCCTCATCGACCCCGCGCTCTTCGAACGGGCCCAGGCCCTCCTCGCCGAGCGCGGCGAGAGCTACGACCGGCGCATGACCCACGCCCACCCCGACTACCTCCTCACCGGGCTCATCACCTGCAAGAGCTGCGGACGGAACTACGTCGGTGTCTCCGCAGCCGGTCGAGGCCACCGCTACCGCTACTACGCCTGCTTCACCCGCCAGCGCTACGGCAAAGACGCCTGCGACGGCGAGCGCATCCGCGCCGATGTCATAGAAGCCGCCGTCCTCGACGCCCTCCTCACCTTCTACGCCGACCCCGACCTCATCGCACGCGCCGTCGCCGTCAAGACCCAACAGATCGCCACCACCACCCACCAACACCGCGACGAGATCGACGCCACCACCGCCGAGCTGAAAAAGACCGAAGCCGCCATCGAGCGCTACATCCGCGCCTTCGAGGCCGGCACCATCAGCGACGACATGTTCGGACCGCGCGTCCGCGACCTCGGCGAGCGTGCCCGCACCTTGAAGACCCGGCGCGACGAGCTCGAAGAAGCAGCCGACCTCGCCGCGATGGACCCGCCCGCCCAAACCGACATTGACACCCTACGCACCGAGCTCGCCCACATCGTCGCCAACGGCACCGACGCTCATCGCAAGGCTGCCGCCCAAGCCTTCGTCCACCGCCTCGTCGTCGTCGAACCCGGCGTCATCCAACCCACCTACCTCGTACGCGGCGGCATCCCCACCGATCCGGCCGAAAACCCCAGCCAAACCGCCCCCACGTCGGCGTCTCGCGCCGTGACAAAAATGGTGGGCGCTGAGGGACTCGAACCCCCGGCCTGCTGGTTGTAAGCCAGCTGCTCTGACCATCTGAGCTAAGCGCCCGCTCGTCGCCCGACCCGACTCCGTGAGCCCACGGTCATCGGGGAGCATCGGTCCGCTGATGGTACGTCACCAGCGCATGGGCCGGCTCAGGTGCCCAATCACGAACCACGGCCCGAACCCACGTCGCCTGAAGCGGTGCTTCTCAGGTACCGGCTCAGTTCAATCCTGTTGCTGACACCAGCTCCTCCAGGAGCTCAACGTGGTCTGGGCGTGAATTTGGGGGTGGGGCGAGACGCCCGCATCTCCTTCCGCCATCCCGAGAGGAAGGTCCGCACCGTTCGTATCGGGCATCCACTCCCGGTCGTGCCATCGAGGACGAGCTCGTGGAGGCCGCCGACGATGGCGTCGAGCACGAACCCGTGTTGCTGGCAGACCCGGGTGGCACACTGGCCCACATACGGGGGATACACCCCAGATGGGCTGAGGACCGACTCCACCGCGCTGACATGGGGAAGTGCCCATTTGGGCAGCTCGCCGCGAATCTCGAGGATCGAGAGCGCTTCCATGACCTGCCCGATCGAGTAGTCGACGGCCAGGTCGTCGAGCGGGGGAGTCGCGGCGTCGGTCATCGCGTCACGTTACCGGAACCCGTGCTCGGCTCCCGATCAGCGATCACAGCATTCTTTGTGCCACCTTCCCAGGGAGCGACAGCCCGACGTCCGACACTGGCGAGGAGGTCGTCGAGCAGCTCGGGAGTCGCGGCCACCACCGGCGCCCTGGCCGACGAGTCCCGGACCACCAGGTCCTCGCCGGACGCGTCGACGGCGACCGATCCGGCTTCGGCGCACATGAGGATCCCCCCCAGATAGTCCCATCCGTACAGGGAGGATCCACTCCCGACCAGGTATCCGTCGAGCACCCCTTCGGCGACGGCACACAGGTCCAACGCGGCTGCACCCAACGCACGGAATTGCGCCCACCGCGGGGGAACGTCGGGATATCCGGAGATCCCGATCACCGCTTCGCTCACGTGCCGACAGCCCGACGCCGTGAGGCGCGTACCGTCCCGGGTCGCGCCACCACCTCTGATGGCCTCGTAGCGCGTCCCGCTGGCCTGGTTCACCACGAGCGCCACCCTCGGACCGGCATCGTCGAGCACGCAGAGGCTCGTGGCGTACCAGGGAAGACCCAGCGACGCGTTGGTCGATCCGTCGACGGGATCCAACACGACCAGAAGGCCCCCGTGATCGCGCCCGGCTACGTGCTCAGTGGCATCGTCTCGACGAGCCCTGTCAGTCGGCCCAGTGACGCCCGACTCCTCGGAGAGGACCGTCAGCCCGGCCCGGTGGAGCACTGCGAGCGCCGCGGCATCGGCCACCAGGTCCAGGTGGTACTGCCCCGGCCGCCCCCCCGGGCGCCGCCAGCCGTCGGTGCGGCCGAGGGCCGAATGCACGGCGGAAGCGGCCGCACCGAGCACCTCGAGAAGCTCCCCGTCCTGCACTGCTCCGACCCTACTGCTCGGCCTGAGCTCCGATCGGCGAAGCTAGGCTGGCGGTGCTGTGGCTGCTATCGATGTCGCCGGCTACGTCGCCGAGCTCAAGGATCACTGCGTGGACCACGGGTTCCACGTCCACGACGAACGGCACTTCGTCGAGACGTACTCCCTCCGGCAGGTGTGGGAGGTGGACCTGCACCCCGAAGACGGGTGCGGAGGACCCTTGGACCTCCATCTGGCCCTCGACGTGGACCCACGCGTGCTCCTCTCGTTCGAGGACGTCGTGATGACGTTGCCCGAAGACCAAGAGCCCCCAGACGAATTCCACTTCCCCTTGACCTTCACGTGGGCGCTCCCGCCGTTGCCCGAAGGGCCGGACCTCCTTCGCCTCGCCATCGACCTCGCCGGAGTCGGCGGCATCGAGCTTCCGCTCGAGGTCTCGGCCATCGATTCATTCGCCTCGGCCACTGACGGTTCCGAGCGTCGCCTGAACATCGTGGCCCGGCACCCCGTCTCACTGGCCCGGATCCTCGGAGGCGAGGAGCTCCTCTGTGACGTGTTCGACCGGAGCCTGGCGGTCAGTCGATTCCTGCTGAGTGCTGCTGAGACCTGGCTCGGCTGAGATGCCCGGGAGGTCATCGACCCCCTGGTCGATGGTTCCCGTCGCCGTAGCCGGAGTGGCGGTCGCCCTGCTCACCGCCGGCTGCGGGAACAGCGGTCAGGCGTTGGCTCGCCAGGCTTGCGGCCACATCGGCAAATCGATCGCCCTCTACCGGGAAGCGGGTGCGGTCACCAACTCCTCGAAGGCGGGCTCCCTCCGGACCAAGGCTGTAGAGCAGCTGGAGCTGGCGCTACCGCTGGCCGCTCGTGCGACGTCGGCTGATCCGCAATGGAACCCGTTGATGACCACGCTCGAAGAGTCGGGGTTCAACACAGAGAGCCATCTGATCCCCGCGTTGCACGCCCAGTGCCAGCTGGCGGACAGCCAGAACGAGCAAGCCCCAGTAGTCGCCCCCAACGGTTCGACAGTGACGACAGTACCCTCCCCCACCTCCCCACACCGGGGGTAGGCCGGCTCCGGCACGACCTGACCGAGCACTGGCTCACCCATGGACCCCGGCCATCTGCTGGCGGCCGATCTTCACGATGGTGGGCCAGATGCGGGGGGCCAAGAACTTGCCGCCTGTGTTGGTGAAGTGGATACCGTCGGAGGTGCGGACTTGGACGCCGCCGAGGAACTCGTGGTAGGTCCCACCCGGGCACACCATGGAGTGGAGGTGGAGGACCGAGGTGGTCGATGGATGCTCGGCGGCCACCTCCTCGACCAAGGTGTTGTAGATCGCCACTCTCCGGGGTGTGCTTGTGGGCCACAGCCGGCCGTCGGGTTGCTCGCCGACGTCGTAGCACGGGGCGGTCATGAGAACGACCTTGGCCCCGTGGGCGTCGGCGATCCCCACGGCGTAGGCGAGCTGTCGCTTCACGTAGGCGGCGAAGGTCGGATGAGTGATGTTCGTCCACCTGCCCTCGTACGTCCGTGTCAGGACCTCCCAACGTCCAGCCAGGAGCATCACCACGTTGGGGTCTGTCTTGGCTATCCAGTGCTTGTACCAGACTGTCCACAGCTCGGCCCCTGGCCTGGGGGCCCGGCCCAGTGGCGGGGGTGTTGTGAGGACGAGCGGCATCGACGGTGGCGCCTTGTTGGAGTTGCACGACGGAGCTACGGGTTCGTAGCTGCCCATGAATGTGTACTGGCTCCCCACCACCACCCCACAGCCCAGGATTGCCTGGTCGCTCTCTTGGACGTCGTAGAGCTTCTCGTCGATGGAGAGCCCGATCCCCAAGGTGAGCGCGGTGGAGTCGCCGATCATCATGACCTTGACCGGTGCACCCTTGTAGAGGGCCGACCCACCCGACGGGCGGCTTTGGGGCAGGGCCGAGAGCGCTGGAGCGGTCGTCGCCAGGATCACCGCCGTGGCCACCGCGGCCACCGCCACCGGCGTGGCCACCCACGCCCTCCAACGGTGGAAGAACTGTCCTTGGCGGATGGGGCGTTCCACTAAGAAGAACGAGGCGGTGGCCACGGCGATGGTCACCACGGCCCGCACGGCGAATAGCGGGTATCCGGTGAGGCCGGTCCGCTGGCCGTCGATCCACTGGAACAGCGGGAAGTGCCACAGGTACATCCCGTAGGAGATCCGACCCAGGTAACGCAGCGGGGACAGGGACAGGACGGCAGCCAGCCACGAACCCTGCACGCAGACCACGCACACCAAGACGGCGGCCGAGGACACGGCGGCCAGGAGGAAGCCCCCGCGCCAGAGGAACGAGGCGTCGTAGGAGACTCTCCACCACATGACCGCGCTCACCGCCAGCCCGGCGGTCCCGGCCACGACCAAGACCCGCTTGGCTCTGCCGCTTTCGGCCACCCAGGCGGGATCCCCACCCACCGGGTGGGTGGATCGCCGGACCGGTACGGTGCCCTGGGACCGCCGGCGCTCGGCCACCATCGCCAGCGCCACCGCCAGCGTGGCCCCGACCAAGAGGACTTGGGCGTGAGTGTCGGTCCCGTAGTACAGACGGGTGAGGTTCATCCCGGGGTGGTAGAGCAGGGCCATCTCGGCAGCCGAGGAGAAGGTGCCGGCCACGCAGACGGCCAAGAGGACCCGCAGGCTCTTGGAGAAGTGCATCACCGCGAGGACCACGAGGGGCCACACCAGGTAGAACTGCTCTTCGATCGCCAGCGACCACGTGTGGGTGAGCAGGGACACCGGGCCGCTCTGGACGAAGTAGTTGCTGCCAATCAGGATGAAGTGCCAGTTGGCCACGTAGAACAGCGTCGAGAGCGCGTCGAGCCGTAAGTCGGGATAGGTCCCTTTGGGCACCACGAACTCGGCGTAGAAGGCGACGAACACCAGCACCAAGAACAGCGCCGGGAGAAGGCGACGGGCCCGCCGAGCCCAGAAAGCTCCCAGCCTGATCGTCATCCGCCGTCGCCATTCCCCGAGCAGCAAGGTCGTGATAAGGAAGCCCGAGAGCACGAAGAACGTGTCGACACCGAGAAACCCCGCCGGCAAGAAGGGGATGGCGCTGTGGAAGGCCATGACCCCGAGCACCGCCAGGGCCCGGACCCCGTCGAGGGCCGGGAGATAGGACAGGCTCGGCTCCTCGTGCGGCGCGTCTGGGTCCGCGGGGCCGGGCGCCGCCGGTGGGCCGGGCGTCGCCGGGTCGGTGTAGCCGAAACTCTCGGTCATTGGAGCCGTCGGGCCTCGTGAGGAATCATCCACGCATCCGCTTCTTCGTCCTTGTCGCGTCCCCTCCTCCTCCCGAGACGGCTTGGCGCGACGTCCAGGGTCGGGAGGGCTGTCAAGCTCATCTTCTCAGAGGTTTGCACCCAGAAGGCTGCACCTCCTCGATGTCCTTCCGAGGTGCCGACAACGCCCATCTCCCACGTTCGGGCGGCTCACCGGCTTCATGACGGAGTTCGCCAGCCGCCGGTGAATAGCCTGGGAGGACCAGCTCCCACCGACCACCAACGCCCCTCTGCGCTGAACATTCAACCGACGGTGCCACGGTCCGACGACCACCGCAACGCCAGAAGAAGGACGACACTGAAGGATGCCATCGCGCCGCCTCGACGCATCGGGAAGAGCCAACGTCACCCCGGTCGGTTCGACCCGCCGCAGGCTACCGACCCCACCGTTGTCCACACGGATCCGCCAACCCGCAGGTCGACCTGAACTTCCCCGCCACATCACGGGACGTTCCGACCCGAGACAACCTCGAAGCACGCGGCGCGACGTCGTCCCGAGTCGCCGCCGACGCCGCCGAAGCCGCCGACGTTCCCCGGCAGCCGTCGTGGTGGCATTGCTCGCACTGGCCGGGCTGATCGTCGGTGTCGCCCTTCACCTCGACCAGACTGCACTTTCCCCGCTGCGAGCCAGGATCGTCTCGGTGAGCGAGAGCCAGTTGGGCTACACCACGAATCCACCCGACTCCTACTGCAACAAGTTCAGTGCCTACTGGGGGGTGGGGACACCCACAGGATGTCCGAGCGGCCTCCGAAGCGAGGAATGGTGCGCCGACTTCGCTGCCTGGGTCTGGCAGCGAGCCGGAGCCGTGGTCGTCTATCACTTCTCCACAGGTGACCTGAGCTCTGCTTCGTACAGCTTCTACCAGTGGGGAGTCGACCACGGCACGTGGCATCCCGTCGGATCGGGCTACTCGCCTCGGCCCGGTGACGTGGCGGTCTACGGCCTCGACGTCGCGACACAGACCGCGGTGCACGTCGCCATCGTCACTTCGTACTCTCCGGGCGCACGGGGACCCGATGTCGTGAACGGGGACGGAGATCGGACCGGGTTCAGCCGGGTGGAGACCGGGACGGATCAGTTCAAGGCTGACGTCCACACCGCGGGAGGACTGCTCTCGGGCTACGTCTCCCCCACCTCCCCACGCCGGGGATAGGCCTGCTCCACCACGACCTGACAGAGCACTGGCTCACCCTTGGACCCCGGCCGTCTGCTGGCGTCCGATCTTCACGATGGTGGGCCGGATGCGGGGGGCCAACAGCGTGCCATCTGTGTCGGCGAAGTGGATGCCGTCGGAGGTGCGGGCCTGGACGCCGTCGAGGAGCTCGTGACAGGTCCCACCCGGGCACACCGTGGAGCGGAGGTGGGGGACCGAGGTGCTGGACTGGCTCCCCACCACCACCCCGCAGCCCAGGATCGCCTGGTCGCTCTCTTGGCTGTCGTAGGGGTTCTCGTCGATGGAGGGTCCGATCTCCCAGGTGAGCGCGCCGGAGTCGCCGATCGTCGTGATCTTGACCGGCAGGCCCTCGCAGAGGACCGACCCACCCGACGGGTGGCTACAGCGCCGGTGAGTAACCCCCGGGAAGGGCAATGGACTTCTTCTCCAAGAAGATCTCCAGGCCCTCGGGCCCGAACTCTCGGCCGATCCCCGAGCTCTTGTACCCGCCGAAGGGGGTGGCGAAGTCTATGGGCACCGGGGTGTTGAGCATGTAGGTCCCGGTCCGGACTCGCCGGGCAATCCCCAATCCCCGGTCGTTATCGGCCGTCCACACCGAACCGCACAGTCCGTAGTCCGAGTCGTTGGCGATGGTCACGGCTTCGGCGTCTCCCTCGTAGGGGATGACCACCAGTACCGGACCGAAGATCTCCTCTTGGGCGATCTTCATCGAATTGTCGACGCCGGTGAACACCGTCGGCTCCACGTAGTAGCCCCGGTCCAGGCCAGCCGGCCGGCCTCCCCCGACAGCGACCTTGGCTCCCTGCTCTTCACCGCTGCGCAGGTAGCCCTCGACCCGCTCCCGCTGGCGGCCGGCCACCAGCGGGCCAACCTCGGTGGCCGGGTCCAGAGGGTCGCCCACGGGCATGGCTTTCACCTTTTCGACCAGCGCGTCCACCACCTCGTCGTAGCGGCCCCTGGGGGCCAGTATCCGGGTCTGGGCGATGCACGCCTGGCCGTTGTTCATCATGGCGTTGGGCAGCAAGTTCGCCAGGGTGGAGGTCAGGTCGGCATCGTCGAGGATGATGGCGGCGGACTTTCCCCCGAGCTCGAGGGTGCATCGCTTCAGGCGCTCGCCGCACAACCCGCCGATACGGCGGCCGGCGGCCGACGAGCCGGTGAAGGAGACCTTGTCGACACCGGGGTGGGTGACCAGGTGCTCGCCGACCTCACGCCCGGCCGGGAGCACCGAGAGCACACCACGGGGAAGCCCGGCGTCGGCGAAGATCTCGGCCAGGCGGAAGGCGTCGAGCGGCGTCTCGGGCGCTGGCTTGAACACCACCGTGCACCCGGCGACGAGTGCCGGAGCGAGCTTGGCCGAAGCGATGAACAGCGGAACGTTCCACGGGGCGATGGCCCCGACCACCCCCACCGGCTCCTTGGTCACGAGCACTTCGGGGTTCAAGACCCCGGTCCGCACCTCGTCGAACGAGAACGTGGACGCCAGCCCGGCGTAGTAGTTGAACACCATGGTCGGCGCCAGCACCTGACCCAGCTGGGCCCACGACACCGGCGACCCCATCTCCGTCGAGATGGTCTCGGCCATGTCGACCATCTCGGACGTAATGGTCTCGGCCACCCTCGTGAGGATGGCGCCGCGATCGGCCGGGGTCATCTCCCTCCACGGTCCGCCTTCGAAGGCCGTGCGCGCCGCTGCGACCGCGGCGTCCACGTCGGCTTCGTCGGCATCGGGCACCCGGGCCACCACTTCTTCGGTCGAAGGCGAGACGACCTCGATCGTCCTGGTGCTGTGCGGGGAGACCCACTCCCCGCCGATGAACAGTCGGTCGTAGTCCTTCACTGCCATGGCCCCTCCTCGGGTGATCGGTTCTCGAACTAGAACGTGATCCAATTCTTGGTCCATGATGGTACTCACCGCCACTGAGCGGCGACAGCCGGCCCGGCGTGCCTCCATCCGCGACCACCGCCCCACCTGGCACCGTGAATCTCGATGAACGACGGATCCTCCACTCCGGCCCCCTCCGACACCTTCGACCCCGTGCCCCCCGAGGAGCGTCGCCCCGGGTGGCGCCGTGGGTGGCGCCTTGGGTGGCGTCGCCCGTCCAGCGGACAAGTCCAGGTGCTGTTCATCGGCGCCTACGTCCTGTGCGCCGCCGTGGCTGCCCCGTTCGCATCGGTCCCGATCCGTCGGACACCGGCGTTCCTCCCCGCCCAGCTCTCCGCCGTCTTCGTCGAGGCCCTCCTCACTGCCCTCCTCCTACACCAGCGCTTCCGCCTGAGGGGTGGTCTACGGCTGGCCGGGTTGGCGGGGGCGTACCTGCTCTATGCCCTGTTCGCGCTGGACTACGGGCTGGCCTTCGGGCGTTCGGTCAGCACGTTGGTCGTGCTCGGATCCGTCGACTCCACTCCGGTCTGGGTGTGGTTGGCCTGGCACACCGCGTTTCCCCTCGCCGTGGTCGCCGCCCTCTGGCCCCGCCAGGCGTCGCCGCAAAGGAGCATCGCCCTAGTGATGGCCCGCCCTCGGGGCGTGCTGGCCGGTGCCGCCGTCGTGCTCGGTCTCGTGGCGGCGATCACGGTTCTGTTCGTGCTCGTGGATCAGCACCTTCCCGTACTGGTGCGCGGTGAGCACTACTCGGGGACCGCTCACGCCGTGGAAGGTGTCGTGCTCACGGTGGACCTGGTCGCCGCCGGGCTGGCCTTGGTGTGGAGCCGCAGAGTGGGGACCGTGGAGCGTTGGGCGGCCCTGGCCGTGACGGCATCGGTCTTCGACGTGCTGTTCGCCGTCCTGTCCGACCAGCGCTACTCCCTGGGCTGGTATCTGTCGAGGACCGGTGACATCGTCGTGGCCAGCGTGGTCCTGGTCGCCCTGGTCCACGAAGTCGGGGGCCTCTACCGGCGCCTCCTGGCCCAGCACGAGCAGTTGACCGAGAGGTCCACCCACGATCCTCTCACTTCCACCCTGACCAGGGCCGCGCTTTTCGAGGTGCTGGACCGCGTCCACGACGCCAGCACCACTGCGATTCCGGTCCCGGCCGGACGCCGGACAACCGATGCCGCCGAGCCCGTCCGCGAGTACTCATTGGCCATGGTCGACCTCGACCACTTCAAGGACGTGAACGACCGTTACGGACACCTGGTGGGCGACCAGGTCCTGGCCGAAGCGGCGGCCCGAGCCCAGCGAGCCCTCCGTTCAGGCGACTGCATCGGCCGCTACGGCGGTGAGGAGTTCCTGGTCGTCCTCCCCCACTGCCTGCTGGAGCAGGCGGTCGACGTAGCCGAACGGGTGCGCTCGGGGATCGGCTCGGCGCCCTTCGCCACCACGGCGGGCGACATCGAGTTGACGGTCAGCATCGGGTTGGCCTCGGTCCGGCCGGGCTGGGGTGTGGTCGAGGTGATCGACCGCGCCGACCATGCCCTCTACCGGGCCAAGGAGGCCGGCCGGAACCGTTGCGCCGCGGCGGCCCTCGACCCGACACCTCGGTAGGCTCCCCCCATGCCCGACAACGCCGGTCGTGACCCCGACGAGGTGGCGACCACCCTGGCCCGGTGGTTGGCCACCCGCCTCCCGGCTGATGCCGAACCCGGTGTCGCCCACGTGCAGGCTCCGGAGTCGAACGGTTTCTCGAACGAGACGATCCTGTGCCGGGCCTCCTGGCAGGGCAGCGACGGTCCGGTCGACCGGCGACTGGTGGTTCGGGTGGCACCCACCCGCAACGTTTTGTTCCTCGACGCCGACTTCTCCATCCAGTACCGGGTGATGGCCGCACTGGCCGACGGACAGATCGGGCTTCCGCTCCCGAAGCTCGGCTGGTTCGAGGACGACCCGTCGTGGTTGGGCGTGCCCTTCTTCACCATGGATCACGTCGACGGTCTGGTGCCACCCGACAACCTCCCCTACACCATGGAGGGCTGGGTGGTCGACGCCGCACCGGCGGACCAGGAGAGGATGTGGTGGACGGGCCTGGAGGCCATGGCCCGCGTCCACCGGGCCGACTGGCGGGGGCTGGGGCTCGGATGCCTCGGGGAGCGCCTGCCGGGACGTCCCGGCCTCGACCAGCAATTGGACTACTACCGGGCGTTCCTGGACTGGACGGCCCAGGGCCGGCCCCAGCCGGTGGCCGAGGCCGCGTGGCGCTGGCTGGTCGACCATCGACCCCGGCGGGACGGGGACCCCGTTCTCTGCTGGGGAGACGCACGCCCGGGCAACATCATCTGGGACGACTTCACCCCGGCCGCAGTGCTCGACTGGGAGATGGCCACGTTGGGCCCACCCGAGCTCGATCTCGGGTGGTGGCTGTACTTCGACCGTCAGTTCACCGAGGGTCTGAACGTACCTCGGCCACCGGGCTTCCCGAGCCGCGAGGAGACGGTGCAGCGCTACGCCGAGCTCATCGGCCGCCCGCTGGCGGACCTCGAGTACTACGAGGTGTTCTCGGGCTTCCGGTTCTCGGTGATCATGTGCCGGCTCGCCGATCTCATGGTGGGGAGCGGGCAGCTCCCGGCCGACACGGACATGGGCGTGAACAACCTGGCCACCCAGTTCACGGCTCAGATGCTCGGCCTGCCCCCACCCGGCGGCTGACCCAGCGGTGCTCCGGGGCGACGATTCAGGCGTCCAGGGGCGAGGCCGGGTCAGCGGTTCCGAGGATCCCGTGACGGCGGAGCCGCTCCACCAGCCAGGCCACGCTGTCGGGATGGGGCATCGCCTCTTCCCATCCCTCGAGGGCAGTCTCGAGGGCCGGACGGGCGGCCACGGTGCCCACCACCGACACGGTCATCCCCTCGACCTCGCCTTGTTCGACTTCGTGCGTGCCCTGGTAGTGGATTCCCCCGAAGGGATCGGCCCACTCCCGGGGCACCGGCTCACGCATGACGTAGAGCTCGCCGGTGTCCTCCAGCCAATTGAGCTCGTGGCGGACTCCGAAACGGTCACGCCAATCCCGACCGAGCTCGATCTCGGGTGAGCGACGGCGACGCTCGTCGGCGTCGTAGAACTCCTCGATGTCCACGGAGGGCACTGTAGTGGGAAGCGGGGTGGGACCAGAGCCCGCCTTCGTCGCGGTCCCGTCTCCCCGGTGATGACGAGGTGGAGCACCGGTGGGAGCGAAGGGGGGAGGCTCTGGCGTCACCGTTGCCGCATGGAACCTCACACTTTCAGGCCAATCGACCGCTTGAACGCCGAATGGGACGCCACCTGCCACGGAGCCGCGTCCCGCCGCGGCCTCACACTGCTGGCACGGGCCGAACCCGAGGTGGCGGCGCTCGGGGTGTCCGACCTCGGTTGGCTGGTGGTCGTCATGAGAGGAGCGCACGAACCCGCGGAGCGTGAACGCGCCGCCGGATGCTTTCGGGCCATGCTCCGATCCCAGGGCGTCCACCCCATGGTGCCCCGGGCCGCCCTCCAGTCCGTGGTCCCCGGTCTGGTCACCGTGGCCCACCGGCTGTCGTGGGGTCGGGGTGGGGACTGGGAGTCGGGGGGCGTGTTCTTCGTCGACGCGATCACGACCGCGTGGGAGGTCATCGCCGAGTGGTCCGGGCAGGATCGCGCCTACGCCGCCGGAGACCTGCTCTCCGCCGTCCGCTGCCGCCTCCGGCGACAGCTCCTCCACCAAAGGACCCTTCGAGAGAGGGCGGCACCCACGCAGCTCGACCCGGAGGCCCCGCTCACCCAGCTGTGGGCCGAGGACTCGTCGGGCCTCGAGGAGTTGGCCCGGTCGATCGATGGTCTGGTCGGTCAAGGTGTGGATCCGGCAGACACGGCCACCCTCTACGCCAACCAGGTACTGGGCATCCCGGTCTCCGAGGTGGCCCGTCTGACTGGAGAGTCGCGACGCCAGGCGACCGTCCGCCGGGATCGGGCCGCACGGGCACTGATTGCATGACTATGCGTATACTTTCGGCAAACTCCGGGGGAAGGGAGGGGCCACGGGACACGGTGATCGCCGACTGGTCGTTCGAGCCAGCCCGTGGGCCGTGCTCGCGGTGGTGCTGGCGTTGATGGCCGTGGTGATGGCCGCCCCTGTGGCCCGGAAAGGTGCCGTGCCACGAGCCCGCCCGACGACGGTCCGTCGAGCTCCACACCACGAGCCGGCGCCCGACCCGGTGATGGCGAAGCCGTCGCCGGTTGAGTCGCTCGCCGCGTCCACCGCCGTCGCCCCAGGGCTCCCGAGCCCTGCCACCGGGGTCTCCGCCTCGTCCGAGCCGTACCGCTCGACTACCACCACGACGACGTCCGCCCCGGCGTCGCCGGTCTCGGCACCATCGACCGCCGCGGTGCCCTCGCCGACCACGGCGGTCTCGGCGGCGGCCGCGGGTACCGGCCAGTCAGATCCAGGGAACCTCGTCTACCCCGAAAACGTCTCGGCCACCTATCAGGCTCCCGCGTCGAATGGGGTGGTGGCTTCGGCCGACTGGACCGGCTCGCCGGTGCTGACCCTTACGATCTCGTGCCCTACGGCCCACACCTCCCGCTCGGGCCCGTCGGGCCTTTCGGTGTCGTTGCCCGAGCCGGCCGGTGCTCCGGGGACATGTGAAGTCTCCGTCGCCGAGACACCGTCGCTTCCGAGCACGGTGTCCTACCTCCTCACGATAGGACCGACGGGTGGCTGATCACACGTCTCCGACCGAGCGCCGCACGACCGGGGGCGCGGCGCCAGTCGTCACCGGGATCGTCGCCGGGATCGTGGTGTTCGTCGCCGTGCCGGCCGTGCTCGTCGCCGCGGTGGGCTGGCCCGTCCCTGCGCATTGGGCCGGCCGGGACATCGTGTCCCGCCGTGCCCTGCTGGACCTCCTCACGCTGACGGCGTGGATGGCCTGGGCCTGCTGCTGCCGGTCAATGCTGGCGTCCGTCGCCGTCCGGGTTCGCAGCGGGAACGCCGGAGGTGGTGACTGGTCCACAGTCCCCGACTGGCTGGCCACGCGTATTGCGGCCGCAGTCTTGGCACTGGCTTCGCTCGGGCTGACTATCTCGGCGCCCGCCGGAGCGTCGGGACTGGGAATGCGGCCGCCGGCGGCGACCACCCCGCGACACGTGGGCGGAGGCCGAGACGGATCGTTGGCCATGAACGGCACGTCCTACGCAAGTGCCGGAGTGATGTTCGACCCTCCGGGGTCACCCGCCTCTCCGCCCGGGACCCAAGCCCCGACCGCCCCTTCGGTGCCGACACCGGAACCCGGCCCGAGCCCGACACCCCTTCCCGCTTCGTACACGGTGTCCACCGGAGACTCCCTGTGGTCGATCGCCGAGCGCTTCTACCACGACGGCAGCGACTGGACGCTGATCGCCCAGGCCAACATGGGCCGGGGCATGGCCGGTGGCTCGACGTTCACCGACCCCTCCCTCCTGGAGCCGGGGTGGCAGCTCGTCCTCCCGGACCCGGGTGCCGCCACCACACCGATCACGGCCCCTGCCACCACGGCGAAGGCCACGACAGCCGTGCCGGCGCCGGTCGATCGGGTGCCGGATCCCAGGCCGGCGATCCTGCGCCCGGCGGTTCACGGAGCCCCCCGACCGGCGCGCGACCCCCACCCGGCGCGCGACCCCCACGGGCAGCGCCCTGCCGAGGAGCAGGGTCCGCTCCCCCTTCCCGATCTGGCGGCCCTGGGTGCGGGCACGCTGGCGGCAGCCCTGGTCGCCCGCCGGGCCCGCCGGGCCCGGCGGGCCCGGCGGGCCCGCACGTTCTCCGGCCTGATCGGACCCGTGGACTTCGGCACAACAGGGGCCGCAGGGATCGACCCCGAGGACGACGGCACGTCCACGGTGTCCGGCCTCGTCGAGGGCGTGCCAGCCTCCACGCTCCTCGAGACGGCCAACTTCCTCCTGGCCGACGCGCTGGGCCGAAGCGGTCGGGCCCACCAGGCGCCGTCGGTCCGGCTGGTCCGGGCCGGGCCCGACGGGGTCGAGCTGGTCCTGGCGAGCCCGGTGGACTGGGCGCCCGAGCCCTGGCGACGGTCGGGGCCCACCACCTGGTGGATCCCCGCGGAACTCGGCACGGCGGACTCGGTGGACCTCGACACGGTTGACCCCTGGATCCCGGCGCTGGTGGCTCTCGGTGACGGCGACCGGGGGACGTGGTACGGACCGGTCGGGGCCGGCACCGTCCTGGCCGTCCTCGGGACAGGAGCTGACGACCTGGTCTGGCAACTGCGGCTGACCGCCGAGAGCTGGACCTGGGCTGATCGGCTCACCGTCACCGACGACGCCACCGTGGCCGAGATGGCCGCCACTGGCGCCGTGGGCCCGGTGATCTTCTTCGGGGATGCGGCGGACCTCACCGACGTCACGTCGGCCCGCTGCGGGATCGTGACCACGACCCCGACGTCCCCGACCGACCTGACGCTGCTCGTCGACGAATCGGGGATCACCGTGCAACCACTGGGGCTCACCCTGCATCCGTGTCGGATGGTCGGCCCGGACGGTATCGTCTCCGGCGACATCTCAGGGCCGGACGACCCGGTTGGCGACGACTCCGGGTCTCCACGGCCGGCGACCGGCGGGCCGGCAACGTCGGGCACCGGGGTCGTCCGGAGCCCGGCGAGGTCGATCTCGCTGGCTCCCGGGCCGGTCGAGGTCCGCCTCCTCACCAGCGTCCCTCGTATCGAAGGTCTGAACGGCGAGCTCACACCGAAGCGGGCTCGCCGTGTGGTCGAGCTCGTCGCCTACCTGGCGCTCCACTTCCCCGACGTGGTCACCGGTGACCGACTGAGGACCCGGGTCCTCGGCACCGCCGAGACCGATGCTGCGGCCAAGACCCTGTTCAACACCGTCGGTGCCGTGAGGAGGGCGCTGGGCTCGTCCCCGTCGGGCGACCCCTACCTCCCGCTCGCCACGAAGTCCGGTCACTACCGGATCTCGGGTTCGGTGACCGTGGACGCCGCCAGGGCCGTCGCCCTCGTGGCCGCGGCCGACGACAGCGAGCCACGGCGAGCCATGGCCCTCTTGCGCGAGGCCCTCAGCCTGGTGGAAGGCGAGCCCCTGGTCGGTGCCCTGTCCGGCTACTCGTGGTGGATCGCCGAAGGGCACGAGCGTCGCACGGCGACGGCCCTGGTCGACGCGGCGTGCCGCCTGGCCCGGCTGGCCGGGCACGCCGGGCACCTCGACCTCGCCCGCTGGGCCGTCGACCGGGCCCGCCTGGTCGAACCCTACAGCGAGTCGCTGTCCCGAGCCGCGATGGAGGTTGCGGCCGAAGCCGGGGACACCGATGCCCTTCGTCACGAATGGGAGGACTGCCGGCGCCGGGTGGACGAGATCGACCCCGGAGGCTCGCCGGCCCCGGCGACCGAGCAGCTCTACACCGATCTGAGGAGCTCCTGGCTCGCCGCGTCCACCACCTCGCAGCGGTGAGCGGTGTCCGCGCGTTCACGGCCCCGGTGCCGGCGGACGGGGCGGGCGGCGACGGGGGGTGGCCGCTCGGCGGGCGGCCTCAGCCGCTTGCAACCCGGGAACGACCTTCACCACGTAGAGGGCCGACAGTGCCCCGGCGATCACGATGACGACGAGGGGAACGAAGTTCGTGCGGTCCCCGACCGTGACCGACGCCACGATCGCCAGGGCCCCGAACACCGCGACGCCGGCGGCTCCGAGCAGTTTCACGGCCCGGACCCTGAAGGGCCGGTGCCGGTCCGGTTCCCGTGACCGTAGACGCAGGGTGCAGAACGCGGCGACGGCGTAGATCATCGCCTCCAGGGCTGCCCCGACGGCTACCAGCACCTGCCAGGAATGGGTGACCGAGACGACGAGGGCGACCACCAGCGACAGCGCCCCGAGGGCCACGACGGGCACCCATGGCACCGCCCTGGTGTTCAGGCGGGCCAGCAGTGGCGGCAAGCTCCCCTGACGCGCCGTGCCGTACACGAACCGAGATGCGGTGATGAATCCTCCATTGAAGGTGTTGAGGGCCGTGACCGCGGTGACCGCAGCCATGGCCCACAAGCCGACGTGGCCGAACGCCGCCCGACCCAGGTCCAGCTGGGGGTAGGCCGAACCGAGCTGGTGGTGGTCGAGG
>JAJYZN010000040.1:11070-17180 GCA_021799915.1 Actinomycetes bacterium | reverse complement strand
ACCAACGAGAACGGAGGCGACAGGGCAATGGATGACCGTAGTGGGGACGCGAGCGCGCTGCTCGGGATGGAGGGCTTCGTCGTCCTCTCCCAGACCGAAGAGGAAGGCGAGTGCTGGATCCTCGTCGGAACGACGAGAGGCGTGGCGGGCTGCCCACGCTGCGGGGTGCGGGCGACCGGGCATGGCAGGAGCGAGGTCCAGGTCCGAGACCTGCCGATGTGCGGACGACCGGTGCGCCTCGTCTGGCGCAAGCGGCGATGGCTGTGCTGTGAACCGGACTGCGCGGTCAAGACCTTCACCGAGCAGACGCCGCTCGTCGAGGGTTCGCTCAGCCGCCGTGCGGCCATGGAGATCTGCCGCAGGGTCGGCCAGGACGGCGGCTCGGTCGCCCAGGTGGCCCGCGACTTCGGGGTCACCTGGTCAACCGCCATGGGCTGCGTGCGCCGCCACGGAGAGCCGCTCGTCGACGACGAGCACCGCCTCGACGGCGTGGTCGCCCTCGGTCTCGACGAGCACAAGATGCTTGCCGCCAGGAAGGACCGCTACGCCCTGTTCGTGACGAGCATGGTCGACCTGGCAGAGGGACGACTCTTGGACGTGGTGCGGGGACGATCGGGCGATGACGTCGCCTACTGGCTCTCCCAGATGGGCGGGCCATGGCGTCAGCAGGTCTCGGCCGTCGCCATCGACCCCCACCGCGGCTACGCCAACGGCCTCTTGCGCCTGCTGGCACACGCAACGGTCACCGTGGACCACTTCCACGCGATCAAGCTGGCCAATGCCGCCATCGACGATGTACGGCGCCGGGTTCAGCGGGAGACGACCGGGCACCGGGGCCACAAGGTCGACCCCCTTTACGGCGTCCGGCGCCTCATGACCCGTGGATGGGAGCGGCTCTCGGACCCCCAGCGAGAACGGCTGTTCTGCGCACTGGATGCCGGGGACCCCGACGGGGAGGTCGGTGCCAGCATCTTGGGGAAGGAGCTGTTGCGCGAAAGCTACGCCGCCACGACACTGCGCCAGGCCCACTGGCGTCTCGTCCGTTTCTACGCCCATGTCGCCGAGGCCGACGTTCCCGAGCTCACCCGACTCGCCAAGACCCTCGCTGCGTGGGAGGACGAAGTGCTGAGCTTCCACACGACGGGCATATCGACCGGCCCCGTTGAGGCACAGAACCTCGTCTCCGAGAAGCTCCGCCGAATCGGTCACGGGCTACGGAACTTCGAGAACTATCGCCTCCGGCTGTTGCTCCACTCAGGGGTTCAATGGGAGACTCGCCCAACTGCACGAATCAGGGGACGCTCCCCACGCCTGGTCGCGTAGAGCCCGGAAAGCACACGCCGATCGCGGGGTTCGACCTCACTTTCAGCCCGTCAAAGTCAGTCAGCGTGGCCTGGGCGATGGCCGACGAAGGCACCAAGGCGAACATCTACCAGGCCCACCTGGGTGCTATCGCAGAGACCCTTTCCTACGCGGAACGCCACCTTGCTCGCTCGCGTTCTGGAACTGACGGCGTGTCCGAAGAAGAGATAAGTGGGCTCATCGCAGCCTCCTTCACCCACTGGACAAGCAGGCTGGTGACCCCAGCTCCACAACCATGTGGTCGTGTGGAACCGTGCCCGCAGCATCGTAGACGGCAAGACAACCCAGAGATCCGGAAGTGCCTGAAGCGCTACGCCACGCGTCAGGTGTTCCGCACGCTCGCCGCCGCTCACCAGTCGATCGATGCTCTTTCCAATGCTGCTCGACACGACATAGAAGCACCCCGGCACCGGCCTGAGCCACCGCGGTGCCAGTCTGGAATACTGGGGCCAGTGAGCGACGGGACCGATTCGCAGGTCATCGAAGCCATGTTCGCCGAGCTCGGCGACTGGCGCGGAGCGACGCTCTCGAAGCTGCGCACGCTCATCTTGCAGGCCGCTCCCGATGCCACCGAGGAGCTGAAGTGGAAGAAGCCCTCGAACCCGCGGGGCGTGCCGGTGTGGTCCGACGGCGGGATGATCTGCACCGGCGAGATCTACCGTGACCACGTGAAGCTGACCTTCGCCAAGGGCGCCCGGCTCGACGATCCCCACGGTCTGTTCAACGCCAGCCTCGACGGCAATCTCCGCCGGGCCATCGACGTCCACCAGGGGGAGGAGGTCGACGGGGCGGCGTTGAAGGCCCTCGTCCGCTCGGCGGTGGCCCTGAACCGGACCCCCCGGTGAACCGGACCCCCCGGTGAACCGGACCCTCCGGTGAAACGGACCCCGGGGTGACCGGCGCCAGGCTGACCCGCGCCGGCGTGGCCGTCGTCCTGGTGCTGGGCGTGCTGGCCGGGGCCTTCGAGACGGTCGTCGCGCTCCCCGCCGGCGCCACGGGAACCGCGCCGTCGCTGGTCGGTGGGTGGGCCACCTACGTCCCGGGAGCGACGACCCCGGTCACCTTCGACGTGCTCTCGCTGGTGGCCGGGGGCCCGTCCGGTGCCGACCCGACATCGCTCACCGTCGTCACCGCTCCGCCGTTCGCCGACGCCATGGCCGCCGTCACCTCCCCCGGATCGATCACGCTGACCCCGTCGGCCACGGCCTCGGGGAGCTTCTCGCTCACCTTCGGACTGTGCGCCCCCGGGGTGGCCACCTGGACCGAGTCGGATCCCGCATGCGCCCGGGCCGAGCTGACCTACGGCGAGCCCGTGACCCAGACCGTGGGCTACCACTTCACACTGGCCGGCACACGCTCAGGGCGCGAGAAGCTCGACTTCGCCGTCGACGCGCCGCCCTCGGTCCCGGCCACAGGGGTGATGACCGTGACAGTGGCCCTCGCCCCCATCTCCATCCAGACCACGCAGACAGGGTTCAACCTCACATACGCCGACGAGATCTCGTCCATGCTCCCCGTCCCGGCCGGGCTCGCCTACGTCCCCACATCCATTCAGGCCGTGGGCGGGACAGCGAAGCTCGCCCGCTCCTCGACGGTGCGCTACTGCACCGCTCCGGGGACAGGGTGCACCGGCACGGACTCGGGGAACTTCGCCACGACCGCCCCGTACCTCGAGCTCCGCACCGGCGCCACACCGACAGGCAGGATCGAGGGGGGCACCACGGGGACCCTCCCGACCATCCGGGCCAAGTTCAAAGCCACGGGGTCGGTCGCGACGACCGTCTCCTTCGAGACGACCCAGTTCGAGATGACAGTCGCCACCGTCTTGCCGGTGATGATCGACGCCTTCCCGTCGACCGCCACACGCCAGCTCCCACCTCCCTACGCGCCCCCCGTCGCCCTCTCCACCACCACCCTCGTCACCCCGACCCCCGCCCCCACGCTCACCGGCATCACGCCGGCCAGCGGACCACCTTCGGGCGGCACCACCGTCACCCTCAGTGGCGCCAACCTGAAAGGGACCACCGCCGTGGACTTCGGGACCGCCGCCGCCACCACAGTCACGGTCGCCCCGACAGGGACCTCCCTCACCGCGAGGACCCCGCCCCACCCGAGCGGTCCGGTGTCGATCTCGGTCACCACCCCCGGAGGGACCGCCTCGTCACCCGGCGCGTACACCTTCGTCTCGTCCACCCCAGCGTTCACGCTGAGCTGCCCGGCGCTCTCCACTGACACAGCGACCACATGGCCGGTGGTGGTGACCGGGCGGCTCACACCTGACCCGGTGGACGCCGGAGGAGCCGTGGCTCCGGCCACACTCGCGGTCGCGACCCGGATCCCCATCGGGTTGGCCAGGAAGGTCGCCGGCCAGACGGTCGAGCTGACGCTGGCCGAGACCGGGGCGCTCACCGGCTCCACCCAGACGGCCGTGAGCCTTTCGTTCGCCGCCTCGGTGGCCGTCCCGGCGTCCACACAGATCCCGTCGACAGGGTTCCCGGTCACCATGACCGGGACGTCCACACCGAGGGTGGCCACCGCCGCCAGCTCGGGCACGGTGACCTTGAGCCAGGGTTCGACCGCCACCCTCGAGCTCACGTCGGGGGTTACACGCGTAGGTCCGGCCGCCTGTACCCAGCCGACCGAGACCTTGGGCACCGCCGCCATCACCCCGGCCCCCGCACCTCTGTCGATCACCACCACTTCCCTGCCCACAGGGACCCAGAGCGCTCCCTATGAGACCACGCTGGTCGCCGGCGGTGGCACCACTCCCTACACATGGACGGCGACCGGCCTCCCCGCCGGGCTGCAACTGTCCCGGACAGGCTCGCTCACCGGTGTCCCCACCACCCAGGGCCACTTCACGGTCGAGGTCACGGTGACCGGCACGTCGGCGACCCCGTCGGCCACGGCGACACTGGCCCTGTTCTTGAACGGGCCGCCGCCGACGATCTCGACCGGGACACTCCCCGCCGGGGCCGAGGGTGCGCCGTACCAGACCACGCTGGCGGCCCGAGGCGGCACGACGCCCTACGCTTGGTCGGCGACGGGCCTCTCCACCGGGCTGCACCTGTCCTCGACAGGCTCGATCACCGGAACCCCGACCACGACGGGAGCGTCCACGGTGGAGCTCACGGTGACCGGTTCCACAGGTCGGAAGGCGTCGGTCACACGCACACTGTCGGTGACCCCGGCGCTGGCCGTAGCGACGACCGCGCTCCCGACCGGCGCCGTGGGCTACCCGTACTCTTCCACCGTCTCCGCCTCGGGCGGCCTGTACCCCTTCTCCTGGACGGCGTCGGGCCTCCCCGCCGGGCTCGCCATGGCCACAGACGGTTCGATCACCGGAACCCCGACCACGACCGGGACCTCAGTGGTCACGGTCTCGGTCACCGGCCACACAGGTGAGACCGCGTCCGAGCCGCTCACCCTGGACACCGCCGTCACCCCCGCCCCGCCTTCCGGAGGGTACCTGATGCCCACAGCCCAGGGCGGGGTCACGCCCTTCGGACCCGCCGCCCAGCTCTCGGGCTCGATGGGCGACCGGCCGCTCGACGCCCCGGTCGTCGGGATCGCCGCCGCCCCGACAGGACAGGGCTACTGGGAGGTGGCCGCCGACGGCGGGGTGTTCGCCTTCGGGCCCGGGGCCCCGTTCTACGGTTCGATGGGGGGCCAGCACTTGAACGCCCCGGTCGTCGGGATCGCCGCCGCCCCGGCAGGGCACGGCTACTGGGAGGTGGCTGCCGACGGCGGGGTGTTCGCCTTCGGGCCCGGGGCCGCCTACGAAGGCTCGATGGGTGGCCAGCACCTGGACGCCCCGGTCGTCGGGATCGCCGCCGCCCCGACAGGGCCGGGCTACTGGGAGGTAGCTGCCGACGGCGGGGTGTTCGCCTTCGGGCCCGGGGCCCCGTTCTACGGTTCGATGGGTGGCCTGCCCCTCGACCACCCGATCGTGGGTCTGACCGCGGTGCCGGCGACACCGGAGGCCCCCGGCCACCAGCCCATCTACCTGGCCCTGGGTGATTCGGCGCCGATGTGGGACGGCACTGCCTCGTACCCCGATCTCATCACCACCCACTACCAGACCAGCGTCCCGGGCCTGCGCCTGGTGAACCTCTCCCAGTCCGGGGCCACCACCACATCGATGATGCAGTCGTACTTCACATCGACCTCCCAGCTGCAGCGGGCCGAGCTGTACCTGCGTGCCTACCGCGGGTCGGTGGCGCTGGTGACCATCGACATCGGCGGGAACGACGTCCTGCCGTGCACGTCGGGGATCCTGAGCGGGACCGGGACAACGACCGGGTGCCTGGCCACCGTCGAGTCTCGGATGATCGCCAACCTCCACACCATCCTGACCGGCCTGCGCCAGGCGGCCGGGCCGGGGGTCCGGATCGTGGGGATGACCTACTACAACCCGTTCCTCGGCGACTGGCTGGCCGGCGGCACGGCGAGGGCCGGAGTGATCGGGAGCACTCAGGCCCTTGAGCAGTTGAACGGCCTGCTCACCCAGGCCTACACCCAGACAGGGGCGCAGGTGGCCGACGTTGAGGGAGCGGTTGACGCGACTGACCTCTCCACACTGGTGCCGTCGACGTGGGGAGACGTGCCGGTGGCGGTCACACGCGCCTGCTCGCTGCTCGACATCAGCTGCACCGCCGGTCAGTCCGGGCTCGGCGGCGACGACCCGACCGTCGCCGGCGCCGCGGTCATCGCCCAGGCGTTCGAGTCCACCATCGGGACGCTGAGCC
>JAJYZN010000040.1:0-11060 GCA_021799915.1 Actinomycetes bacterium | reverse complement strand
CGGTCAGGCCTCGACCAGCTCCACCGCGTCGTACTCCCAGAAGGCCCGCAGCGCCGCCAGCTTGCCGGCGCCATCGCTGCGATAGGTGTACACGCCACGCACCACGGCCACGTGCTTGCCCCCGGCGAGGGTGGTCCGGATGATCCCCACGTCGGCCACTTCGTCACCGCACAGGTAGGACCGCTCGATCTCGAAGGTGATCCGCTCGCTGGGAGCGATCACCGTGTCGTAGAAGGCGGCGATGGCCTCCCGGCCGTGGTGGCCACGGCCCTCGGGGTCGAACGGCGAGGGACCGATGGGGTCGGCCACCACGGCGTCGGGGGCGAACAGGTCCAGCCATCCCTCGCGGTCGCCGGCCTCGACCGCGGCCCGCGACCGCCGGCCGAGCTCGCGGGCATCGGGCACCGTCTCGCTGCTCATCGTGGTATCTCCCTTCGTCGGCCGGCGTTCACCGGGTGGCGTGGATCACCTGGTCGGCGAACCACCGGAGCTTGTCGATCTTGGCCGTGAGCGGCTCGATATCCGGGCCCACCTCGTAGGGCCACCGGAAGCCGACGATGACGTCGGTCACCCCCAGCTCCTCGAGCCGGCGAACGCCGTCCACGCTGAACCCGTCCATGGAGATCACGTGGACCTCGAACGGACGGCCGGCCGGCCCCGCTCCGGCCCCGCTCCGCAGCTCGCCCAGCCGGCGCAGGAGACCGGGCAGGTCCTCGGGGTCCCCGCCGCCGTGGAGCCAGCCGTCACCGCGGTGGGCCGCCCGCCGGAGCGCCGCCTCGCCGTGCCCCCCGATCAGGATCGGCAGGGGCTCGGAGGGCACCGGAGCGATCTGGACGGCCGGCACGTCGAACACCTCGCCGTGGAACTCGAAGAAGCCCCCGGCAGACAGCCCCCGCACGATCGCCAGCTCCTCGTCCATCCGCCTGCCCCGACCCTCCCACGGGACGCCCACGACGTCGTAGTCCTCCCGCCACGGGCTGGTCCCGACCCCGAGCGACAGGCGGTTCCCGGTGAGGACGGCGGTCGAGGTCGCCTGCTTGGCCACGAGGACCGGGTGGCGGACGGGGAGCTTGAGGACGAACGTGACGAAGCGCAGGCGCTCGGTGACCGCCCCCATGGCCGGGATGAGCGAGAAGGGCTCCAAGAAAGGCTTTCCCTCCAGGAACTCCCGGCTGCCGTCGGGGTTGAACGGGTACCGGCTGTCGGACTCGGCCGGGTAGCAGATGCTGTCCGGCACGACCATCGAGTCGTACCCCGCCTCCTCGGCCGCCTGGGCGAGGGGCAGGTAGAAAGTCGGGTCGATCATCGACTCGGCGTACGAGAAGCGCACGGCACCTCCGGGCGGCGGGTGGGCACGGTGCGGGCCGCCCGCCCTACCATGCGGCCCGTGAGCGTCCATCCTGCCAGCACCGGCGATCCGGCGCACCCCGATCTCGACCTCGCCGCGATGGAAGAGGAGGCGAGACGCGTCGTCGGGGAGATGGCCTACGCCTACTTCGCCGGGGCAGCGGAGGAGGAATTCCTGCTGGCCGAGAACCGCGCCGCATGGTCCCGGCGGCGGCTCCACCCCCGGATACTGGTGGACGTGGCCCAGGTCTCGCCGGCCACCCGCCTGCTCGGGGCCGCGGTCCGCTCACCGGTGGTGGTCGCGCCCACCGCCGTCCACGACCTCGCGCACCCCGACGGTGAGCTCGCCACTGCCCGGGGGGCAGCGACGGCCGGGGCGCTCCTGGTGCTCTCCTCGCTCGCGACCCGTTCGCTCGAAGACGTCGCGGCCGCGGCCGACGAGGCCGGCGGCGGTCCCCGATGGATGCAGGTGTACGTGCTGCGCGACCGGGGGCGGACGGCCGAGCTGGCGGTGCGAGCGGCCGCTGCCGGCTACGGCGCTCTCGTGCTCACCGTCGACGCCCCGGTGCCCGGGCTGCGCAGGCGCGAGCGCGAGCGCGACGTGCGGCTCCCCGACGGCCTGCACCTGCCCAACCTCTCCGACGGCAGCGCCCACGAGGCCCGCCAGGGAGGCTTCATGGCCGCGGTCAGCCGCCAGTTCGACCGGTCGCTCACCTTCGACGACATCGGCTGGCTGGCCGGGCTGTGCGGCTTGCCGGTCGTGGTGAAAGGCGTGCTCCGGGCCGACGACGCCGCCCGGTGCGTGGATGCCGGCGCGGCCGGGGTGATCGTCTCCAACCACGGGGCCCGCCAGCTCGACGACGCCCCCGCGACGGCCGACGTCCTCGCCGGCGTGGTCGACGCGGTGGCCGGCCGGGGCGAGGTGTACGTGGACGGGGGGATCCGGCGGGCGGGTGACGCGGCGAAAGCCCTCGCGCTGGGCGCCGGCGCGGTGCTCGTCGGCCGGCCGGTCCTCTGGGCTCTCGCCACCGGCGGCGCCGAGGGTGTCGCCGGGCTGCTCGCCTGGATGGAGGCCGAGCTGGGCCGGGTGATGGCCCTGTGCGGTGCCCCCACCGTGGCCGACCTGGACCGCTCGCTGGTGGAGCCGGGGCCGTGAGCACCGTCGCCTCACTGCTCGCGGCCCGGGCCGACGACGAGCACCCGGCCATCCTCGACCCGACCGGGACGTGGACCTGGCGCCAGGCGGTCGCCGCCGGCGCCACCCGCGGGGCACTCGCCGTCTCGCTGCGCCGGCCCGGCCCATTCCACATCGGGGTCCTCCTTCCCAACGTCCCCGAGTACCTGTTCTGGCTCGAAGGGGCCGCGCTCACCGGCGCGACCGTGGTCGGCATCAACCCGACCCGCCGGGGCGAGGCGCTGGCCGCCGACGTCCGGGCCACCGACTGCCAGCTCGTCGTCACCGACGCCACAGGCGCCGCGCTGCTCGACGGGTTGGACCTCGGCCCGGCGCAGGTACTGGTCACCGGCACGCCCCGCTACGAGGAGATGGTGGCGGCCGTCCCCGACGCCGTCCGGGTGGCAGTGCACGAGCAGGCCGGCTCGCTCGGGCCGAACGAACTGTTCCTCCTCCTGTTCACCTCGGGGACCACCGGCACCCCAAAAGCCGTCCGCTGCACCCAAGGGCGCCTCGCGGCAATCGCCGCCGTTGCCGCGCCGGGCTACGGCTACCGGCGCGAGAGCGTCTGCTATTGCCCGATGCCCCTGTTCCACGGCAACGCCCTCATGGCCCTCTGGGGGCCCGCGCTCTTCGCCGGGTCTGCGGTCGCCCTGCGGCCGCGCTTCAGCGCAGGTGCGTTCCTCGACGACGTCCGGCGCTACCAGGCCACCATGTTCAGCTACGTGGGCAAGGCCATCGCCTACATCCTGGCCACCCCCGAGCGCCCCGACGACGCGGACAACACCCTGGTGAGCGCGTTCGGCACGGAAGCCTCGCCCCGGGACCGGGAGCGGTTCGCCCGGCGGTTCGGCTGCGTCCTCATCGAAGGGTACGGCCAGAGCGAGGGAGGCGCGGCGCTCAACCCGGTCCGGGGGATGCCCCGGGGCGCGCTCGGACGCCCGGCGCCGGGTGTGGAACTGGCCGTGGTGGACCCGGCCACCGGTGCCGAGTGCCCGCCGGCCCGCTTCGATCCGGCCGGTCGCCTCCTCAACGCCGCCGAGGCCACCGGCGAGATCGTCAACCGCGGCGGGCGGGGGTCGTTCGAGGGCTACTACGGCGCGCCCGAGGCCGAGGGCGAGCGGGTCCGCAACGGCTGGTACTGGACCGGCGACCTCGCGTACCGGGACGCCGAAGGCTTCTTCTACTACGCCGGGCGCCGGGGCGACTGGCTGCGGGTGGACTCCGAGAACTTCGCCGCCGGGCCGGTCGAAGCGATCCTGTCCCGGCACCCCGACGTGGCAGTGGTCGCCGTCTACGGCGTGCCCGACCCGGCGGCCGGGGCCGGCGACCAGGTGATGGCCGCGCTCGAGCTGCGCCCGGGTGCCCGCTTCGACCCCGAGGAGCTCGCCGGCTGGCTGGACGCGCAGGCCGACCTCGGGACCAAGTGGGCGCCGCGCTTCGTGCGGGTGACGCCCTCGCTCCCCCAGACCGCCACCGGCAAGGTGACCAAGACGATCCTCAAAGAGGAGGGTTGGCACACCACCGACCCGGTGTGGTGGCGCCCGGTGGGGGGTGCCTACCGCCGGCTCACCTCCGAGGACCGCCAGTCCCTGGACACAGCGCTGGCCGCCCGCAACGCGACCGCGTGAGCTGCGACCACGGCCTCGTGCTCACGATCCGCTCCGGTGTGGGACCATCGGGAAATGGAGCATGAGAAGATGACGAACAGGAAGCGGTGGGCTCGGGCGTGGTTCGCCGTCACCGGCTTGGCGGTCGTCGCGGGATTGGCGATCCAAGTACCGGTCGCTGCGAGCGGGACCGGGGGGTACTTCAGCGTGCCGTGGGAGCGCGGTCTCAACGTGCTCGCCTTCTTTACCGTCCAATCGAACATCCTCGTCGGCGTCGCCAGCTTCTCGCTCGCGCTTCGAGAGCCCCGGTCGACGGGCTTCGCCGTACTGCGCATGACCGGACTGGTGGCCATCACCATCACCGGGATCGTGTACCACGTGGCCCTTCGCGGACTGCTCGAATTGGACACGTGGGGCCTGGCCGCCGACCAGCTCCTCCACACCGTCGTCCCGGTGATGGCGATTGCCGGATGGATGCTCTTCGGCCCCAGGCGACGTGTCTCGACTCGGATCGCGCTCCTCTCGCTCGTCTTCCCCGTCGCATGGCTGGCCTTCACGCTGGTGCGCGGGTCGATCGTCCCCTTCTACCCCTACCCCTTCGTCGATGTGACCGTGCTGGGTTATGCGAAGACCGTCCTCAACTGCCTCTGGGTGGCGCTGCTCTTCGTGGCCATCGCGGGGGCCTACACCGGCTTTGATCGGGCGCTCGCCCGCCACGCACCGCTCGGTCCGCAAGGCATCGGAGGGCCTCCGCCGTCGGGCTCCGCCGCGTGAGGAGCGACACCCCGGTCGTACCGGCATCGAGCGGTCCCGTGAGACAACCGGCGACCGCCGGTATCAGTCGAGGAGCGAGGCGGCGACCCGCTCTTCGAGGACCCGGTCGTCGGACCACGAGAGCTGCCAGAGCTTGGCCCGCCGGAAGTAGAGCTGGATGTCGAACTCGACGGTGAACCCGATGCCGCCGAACACCTGCTGGGCCATCGCCGTCACGTCGCGGCACACCCGGCAGGCGAAGAGCTTCGCCTGCGCGGCCAGCCGATCGGCCTCGGGGCGCCCGGTGGCGCGAGCCCATGCCGCCTCGTGGACGAGCTGCTCGGCACCGTCGACCGCGGTCACCGCGTCGGACAGGTCGTGGGCGATGGCCTGGAATGCACCGAGCGGCTTGCCGAATTGGTGCCGGTCCCGGGCGTACTGGACCGTGATGTCCAAGGCGTAGCGCGCGCCGCCCACCGCCTGGGCGCCCAAGAGCACGAAGCCGTCGTGGAGCACCCGCTCCCAGGTGGCCCAACCGGACCCGGCCGGCCCGATCCGGTCGCCCTCGCTCACCACGACGGCGTCGAGGTCGACGTCGTACTGGGTGTCCGACGCGATCGAGCACCGCTGGGTGAGGGAAACCCCCGGCGCGCCGGGGTCGACCAGGAAGAGGTCGACGTCAGCCGGGGCGTCGCCGGTGCGGGCCAGGACCACCAGGCGCCGGGCGGCAGCCGCGAACGCGACGTGGCGCTTGCGTCCGGTGATGCGGTAGCCGGCCGTGTCGGGCACCGCACGAGCCTGGACGCCGAGCGGGTTGAAACCACCCTCGGGCTCCAGCCAGGCCGGGGCGAGCACCGCCTCGCCGGTGACCACGGCCGGCAGCCAGGCCTCCTGCTGCGCGGGAGTGCCGCCCGCGGCCAGCACGCCGCCGCCCATGACCGCGCTCGTGAAGTGGGGCACCGGGGCCAGGGCCCGGCCCAGCTCCTCGTAGAGCGCCACCCCCTCGACCACGGACATGCCCGACCCGCCGAAGCGCTCGGGCAGCATGAGCCCGACCAGGTCCAAGCGTCCGAGCTGCTCCCAGAGGGCCGGCGGGTAGCCGAAGGGGTCGTCCTCCATCTCGCGCACCACCGACAGGGCGCAGTGCTCGGCCAGGACCTCTCGTGCCGTGGCGCGCAGCAGCTCCTGCTCGGGTGAGAATTCCAGGTCCAGCACGGCTCAGCCCTCCTCGTCTCGCGGTCGCCACCGCTCGGCGCGGCGGGACCAGGGGTTGTCATCTGCGGCGACCGGCAGTGCCAGGCGGGCCCGGCAGGTCGTCTTCACGTCGTCTCCCACCGACAGCTCGACGGCGACGCTCACCCAGCCGCAGCCCAGGGGGTCGACCGCGGTGCCCTCGACCGTGCCGCGCAGCTCCATCGTGTCGCCGGGGAACACCGACCCGCCCATGCGGAACGAGATCGTGCCGAGCCGTCCGTGGGGGCCGCTCCAGTCGGTGAGGTAGCGCTCGAACCACGCTGCCTGATTGGGCGTGTTCAAGAAGATGTCCCGCAGGCCGTTGCGCTGCTGGGCGAACTCCCGGTCGTGATGCATCGGGCGCCAGTCCCGGGTGGCCAGCGCACCGAGGACAACGGTGGTGGCCGTCACCTCGCAGCGCAGGACCGGCAGGCGTTCGCCGGCCGCCACGTCCCCGAAGAGCCGGCGCGGCGGGATCACGCCGGTCTCCGGTAGCCGAACCCGGTGTAGGACTCCACGCCGACCAGCTCGCCGTCCTGGTTCTGGTAGACGACCTCGATCACCCAGAAGCGGCCGGTGCCGATCCGGGTCGTCTTGACCTCGCTCACCGAACGCAGGACCTGGTGGGTCCGCAGCACGTCACCTGGGCGGACCGGGTCGTAGAAGGTGATGGTGTTGTCGGTCATCACCGCTTCGGGTAGCTCGAAGAGCGCCTTCATGTCGAAGTGCACCTGGAGCGGGAGGGCCGGCTCGGTGCGCCCGGGCGCCCAGTGGTGAGGCCGGAACCAGACCGAGAGCATGGTGGGCGGGGCGATCGGCCCGCCGGTCAGCTCGGCGGCCACGGTGTCGTCCCAGAACAGCGGGTTGGCGTTCTCGACCGACGCGCAGCTCGTCCAGACGTAGCCGCGCTCCACCGGGAACTCCCCCACGGCCGGGTACTGCTCGACCCCGAGGAGCGCTCGGGCCTTCGCCAGCGCGTCGCTCATGCGATCACCCCGGCCGCTCGCCACGCCGCCACCTCGCCGGCCCCCACGCCCGCCGCTATGAGAAGGTCCTCGGTGTCGGTGCTGCCCGGGTCGGGGAGCGCGACCGGGCCGCTCTCGTGCACCATGCCGGCCAGCACCGGCGCGACCTGGCGCAGCGGGCCGTGCTCGGGGTGGACTGCGGGCGCCACCGCACCCCTCCAGGCGAACTGCTCGTCGCCGGGAATTTCGGCCACGGCCAGCACCGGGGCGACACAGGTGTCGGACCCGCCCAGGGACTGCACCCACTGGTCCCTGTCGCCGGTGGCGAACGCGGCAGCGAAGTCGGCCCTGATCTGCTCCTGCACCGAGTCGTCGAGTTGGTGGTCCACCCACTGCTCACACCCGAGCGCCCGGCAGAGATTGGCGAAGAACTTCGACTCGATCGCCCCGACGGCCAGCCACCGGCCGTCACCGGCCCGGTAGGTCCCGTAGCAGGCGTAGCGACCGCTCAAGATGTCGTGGCCGGGGGCCGGCTCGGCGCCGGTGGCCAGGTGCTCGTCGACCGACAGGGACATGAGCCACAGCACGCCGTCGGCCACCGAGACGTCGAGGTAGGCGCCCTCACCGGTCGCGGCCCGGCCGGCCAGGGCCGCGCAGATCGCCAGGGCGGCGTGCATCCCCCCGCCGGCGGCGTCGGCCACCGTCGCCCCCGGGAGCGGCGGGCCGCCGTCGGCCCGGGGCTCGCTCATCGCGAGGTACCCCCCGACGGCCAGGTAGCAGATGTCGTGCCCGGCCCACCCGGCGCGTGGCCCGTCCTGGCCGTACCCGCTCGTCGAGCAGTAGACGACCGCCGGGTTGCACGCGGCCACGTCCTCGTAGCCGATCCCGAGGCGGTCCACCACCCCGGGGCGGAAGCTCTCGACCACCACGTCGGCCCGGGCGGCCAGGGCGAGGAATGCCCGGCGGCCGGCATCGGTCTTCAAGTCGACGAGCACCCGGCGCATCCCGTGCCCGCCGCTGTACGCGTAGTACGGCGGGCTGATCGGGGCGGCGCCCGAGGCCGGCGGCGCGGAGACCTTGACGACTGTCGCCCCGTAGTCGGCGAGGAGGCGAGTGCAGCGCGAGGCCGGCCCCACCGTCGAGAGGTCGAGGACGACCGTCCCCGCGAGCGGACCGCCACCGCGCGGCGGGGTGACGGCGTCCGGCGGCTGGACGCCACCCGCCGCGACGGGGCCGAGGTGCTCGGGCTCGGCCATCCTAGAAATTCTTCGGCAGCCCGAGCTTGCGCCGGGCGATGATGTTCTTCTGGATCTCCGAGGCGCCGCCGCCGATGGTGTCGATCACCGTGTAGCGGTACGTCGACTCGGCCCGGCCGCCCATCGGCGCGTCCTCGGTCTTCACCCGGAGCTGGCTACCTGGGCCGGCGATGTCCATCGACGCGTCGGCGAGGCGCTTGGAGAGCTCGGTGGCGAAGAGCTTGTACTCGGAGGCCTCGGCCGTTGGCGCGGCGCCGCCTTTCGCCGACTCGAACACGAATTTCAGGCCCATCACCCGTGCGACCTCTGCCTCGGTCGCCAGCCGGGCGATGCGTTGGCGGACCACCGGGTCGTCTTTGAGCGCGACGCCGTCGCGCTTCGCGGTGCGCACGTAGTCGACGAGCAACTCCAGGCGCTGGGCGATGGGCGAGAACGTGAACATGGTGAAGCGCTCGAGGTCGAGCGCCTCGGAGATGTACTGGAAGCCCCGGTTCACTTCGCCCACCACGTAGTCGTCGGGGACGAACACGTCGTCGAGGTAGACCTCGTTGGTCCGCTCGTCGCCCATCGTCCAGATGGGCTTCACGGTGATGCCCCCGTGGTCGAGCGGCACCAGGAACAACGTGATGCCGTGGTGCTTGGGGGCCTCGGGGTCGGTGCGGGCCCCCACCCAGTACCACTCGGCGAAGTGCGCCGAGGTGGTCCACGTCTTCTGGCCGTTCAGCACCCAGCCGCCGTCCACCTTGGTCGCCCGCAGCTGCATCGACGCGGCGTCGGACCCGGCGTTGGGCTCGGAGTAGCCGACGGCGAACTCCACTTCGTTGCGGAGGATCTTGGGGAGGAACTCGCGCTTGAGCGTCTCGTTGCCGTGGCGGATGAGGGTCTTGCCGATGATGCCGACGCCCTTGCCGATCTGGGGAGCGCCCCGGCCGGCGAGCTGCTCGTTGAGCAGGTACTCGTAGACGCCGTCCTGCGCCTGTCCGCCGAGCTCGACCGGCCACGTGAGCCCCAACCAGCCCTTGCGTCCCAGCTCGGCCATGAACGCCCGGCGCTTCGGGGTGTCGACGATCTGGGCCATGTTCTCCCGGGTGACGTCGAAGACCTCCGGGTCGTCGTGGGCGTCCAAGAACGCCTCGACCTCTTTCGCGAAGGCGAGCTGCTCCGGTGAGAATTCGAAGTCCATTCTGGCTCCCCGAGGTGGACGACGGCTCGGCCGGGGTTGCCCGGGAGCCGATCTGACGCTCCGTCAGATCCGAGGATGCATCATAGAGGGCCGTGGGGGGGCGTGCCGGCGCGAGTCCTTGTCCCTCTTGGCCGCGGCCGGTAACCTCTCTCTCCCGTCATGCACCGCAGTGAACCGCTTGGCTCTGGTGCGCGCCGGCCGGCCGAAGGGCAGCCCGCCCCACGGAGGCTGCGCGCGGTCGCGCTGCTCGCTGCGACCGCGATGCTCGCGGCTTCGGCGGCAGTGGTCGCACCGCTCGCCGGGACGGCCTGGGCCGGGATCAAGTCCGACCAGGCCCAGGAGGCCCAGATCGAGCAGCAGATCGTGAGCCAAGGCGCGCAGATCCAGAGCCTGGTCGCCAAGTCGGACCTCGCGCAGGCCACCGAGGCCGCAGACCAGGCCCGGGTGGAGGCCGACACCGCCCGGCTCGCCGCCGACAAGCACCGGCAGCAGGAGGCGATGGCTCAGCTCCGGCGAGTCGCCGTCCACGCCTACGTCACACAAGCCGCTCTGGAGGCCCACACACCGGTGCTGTCGGTACTCGGCGCCGGCACCGCCACGACCGAGCTCACCCGCAAGGAGTACAGCGACGTGGCGGCGGGGAACCTGGGGGTCGACGTCGACAACCTCCTGACCGACGAGCAGCGCACCAACGCCACCGAGACGGCCGACGAGAGCGCGACGTCGCAGGCCAGGACCGAAGTGGCCACCCTCGCCGCCGACAAGAGCGCCGCCCAGTCCGCACTGTCCCAAGAGGAGGCCACCCTCAGCCAGGTCAAGAGCAATCTCCAGACACTGCTGGCGGCTGCCCAGCGGCAGGCGGCCGCCCAGCAGCAGGCAGCCGAACGGGCACTCGCCGCCCAGCAGCAGGCGACCCAGCAAGCCCTCGCCGCCCAGCTCCTCGCCCAGCAGCAGGCCAGGGCTCACCCGCCGCCTCCGCCGCCCCCGAGTACGGCCCCCCTGGGATCGGGGGGCTACTCGAACCCGCTGCGAGCAATCGCCGCGCTCTCGCCCGAGCGGATCGACCAGGGAGTGGACTACAGCGGCTACGGCCCGATCTACGCGCTCGGCGACGGTGTCGTGCTCAGCACGGTCGTCGCCGGCTGGCCGGGCGGGACCTTCATCAGCTACCGGTTGACCGGCGGACCGGGCGCGGGCCTCGTCGTCTATGCCGCCGAGGACATCGAGCCGCTCGTCCAGCCCGGCCAGGTGGTCACCGCGAACACCGTGCTCGGCACCATGTACGAAGGTCCCGACGGCATCGAGACCGGCTGGTCGGACCCTTCGGGGGACGGGGACACCATGGCGCGCGACTACGGGCAGTTCTCGGGGACAAACTCGACGGCGTTCGGCTACAACTTCTCCCAGCTCCTCCAGTCGGTCGGCGCGCCCGGGGGGGTGCTCCAAAACACACCGCCGACCGGCACACTGCCTCCCGGATGGCCGCAGTGGTGACCTGCGCCCGGCCCGAGCGGGACGCAATTGAGCAGTGCACACTAC
>JAJYZN010000039.1 GCA_021799915.1 Actinomycetes bacterium | reverse complement strand
TCATGGGGAGGACGGGGAAGCGGTCCGAGAGCTCGCGCCAGCCGGCCGGCTGGCGGAAGAAGGCGTGGTCGACGATCCACGGGAAGTGCTCGACGTCGACGACGAGCGGCTCGGTGCGCGTCGCGGGGAGGTTCCGCAGCGGCAGCGTCGGCTGCGGCGGGGACGCGGCCTTCGAGGAGATCGGCTCCCCCGGCATCGTGGAACTCTTGGCCGAACACAAAAACGCGCTGGCCTCCGACCTCGTCGTCGTCTCGGACACCTCGTTCTTTGCCCCGGGCGTCCCCTCGATCTCCTGCGGCCTACGGGGCTTGGCCAGCCTGGAGATCCATGTCGAGGGCGCCAGGCGGGACCTGCACTCCGGGGAGTTCGGCGGCGCCGGCTGTCGACCGGCGCCGTGACGTCTTCGCCTAGGAGTCCGGGCGGGCGGTGGTGGCGCTCCTGGAGGCCGGGATCCGTCCCCGCCAGATCATGACCAGAGAGGCCTTCGAGAACGCCATCGCCGTGGTCATGGCCCTCGGTGGCTCCACCAACGCCGTGCTCCACCTGATGGCCATCGCCCACGAGGCCCGGGTGCCCCTGGAGCTCGAGGACTTCAACCGTGTCGCGGCCCGGGTGCCCCACCTGGCCGACACCAAGCCCCACGGGCGCTTCCACATGGTCGACATCGACCGTATCGGGGGTGTGCCGGTGGTGCTCCGTGAGCTGCTGGGCGCCGGGCTGCTCCACGGCGACTGCCTCACCGTCACCGGGAGGACGCTGGCCGAGAACGTCGCCGCCCTGGACCCGCCGCCCCCCGACGGGACGGTGGTCCATCGTCTGTCGGACCCGATCCACGCCGACGGCGGGCTGGCCATCCTGACCGGCTCTCTGGCCCCCCTGGGGTCGGTGGTGAAGGTGGCCGGGCTGGACCAGCTCCACTTCGAGGGCACGGCCCGGGTCTTCGACGGTGAGGCGGCGGCCCTGGAGGCCATCCTGGCCGGGTCGATCCAGCCGGCCACGGTCGTGGTCATCCGCTACGAGGGGCCCAAGGGTGGACCGGGCATGCGCGAGATGCTGGCGGTCACCGGGGCCATGAAGGGCGCCGGCCGGGGTGCGGACTGCGCGCTGGTCACCGACGGCCGGTTCTCGGGTGGGACCCACGGCTACTGCATCGGCCACGTCGCCCCCGAAGCCGTGGACGGAGGGCCCATCGCCCTGGTGGCCGACGGCGACCGGATCGTGATCGACGTGCCCACCCACCGTGTCGACCTGCTGGTGGACGACGACGAGCTGGCCCGCCGGCAGGCCGTCGTGAAGCCCTTCGAGCCCCGCTACACGACCGGAGTGCTGGCCAAGTACGCCCGGCTGGTGACCGGGGCGGAGCGGGGCGCGGTCACCGAGCCGTAGGGGGTTGTCATCTGGGCCGGCTCGTGCCATGATGGTGGCACTGTGAACGCCTCCCTGGTACTCGTCTTGTAGCACGCGGCCCCTCCCGTCGCGTGCGTTCCGGCCTCCCAGACGGGAGGCCGTTTCAATTCCCACCCAGAAAGGTCCGACAATGAAGCTGACCGGAGCCCAGGCCCTCATCAAGAGCCTCGAGATGGAACAGGTAGAGGTCATGTTCGGCCTCCCCGGAGGCGCCATCCTGCCCGTCTACGACCCGATCCTGGACTCGTCCATCCGCCACATCCTGGTCCGCCACGAGCAGGGTGCCGGCCACATGGCCGAGGGGTACGCCATGGTGACCGGGCGCCCGGGCGTGGCCATGGTGACCAGCGGTCCGGGGGCGACGAACATCGTGACGCCGCTGTCGAACGCCTACATGGACTCGACGCCGCTCGTGGTGGTCTCGGGCCAGGTGGCCACCGGCTCCATCGGCACCGACGCCTTCCAGGAGTGCGACATCACCGGGGTGACGATGGGCATCACCAAGCACAACTGGCTCATCAAGGACGCCGCCGACATCCCCCGGGTCGTGGCCGCCGCCTTCCATGTGGCCACCACCGGCCGGCCCGGGCCGGTCCTGATCGACCTGCCCAAGGACGTGTCCAACGCGTCCATGGAGTGGTACTGGCCCTCCAGCGTCGACGAGCTCGACCTCCCGGGGTACCACCCGGTGACCTCGCCCGATCCGGCGCTGGTGCGTGAAGCGGCCCGCCTGGTGGAGGCGGCCGCCCGACCGGTCATCTACGCCGGCGGCGGCATCCTCAAGTCCCGCGCTTCGGAGGCCCTCCTCCAACTGGCCGAGCGCACCGGGATCCCGGTGGTGACCACCCTCATGGCTCGCGGCGCGTTTCCCGACTCCCACCCCCAGTGCCTGGGGATGCCGGGAATGCACGGGAACTACACGGCCGTGACGGCGTTGCAGCGCGCCGACCTGCTGATCACCCTCGGCGCTCGATTCGACGACCGGGTGACCGGGAAGATCGACGCCTTCGCCCCCGAGGCCAAGGTGATCCACGCCGACATCGACCCGGCCGAGCTGGGCAAGGTCCGCCGACCCGACGTGGGTCTGGTGGGGGACTGCCGACTCGTGATCGAAGCGCTGGTCGAGGCCCTCGGCCCGGGTCCCGACCTCCAGCCCTGGTGGGACCAGCTCCGTGCGTGGCAGCGCCAGTTCCCGCTCCACTACGAGCCGAGCGACGGTCCCATCAAGCCTCAGATGGTGATCGAGACCCTGCGCGACTGCTCGCCGGCCGACACGATCGTGGCGTCGGGCGTGGGCCAGCACCAGATGTGGGCGTCGCAGTACTGGCGCTTCGACCACCCCTACACGTGGGTGAACTCCGGAGGTGCGGGGACGATGGGGTTCGCCGTCCCGGCCGCCATCGGGGCCAAGGTGGGCCGGCCGGACCGTACCGTCTGGGCGGTCGACGGCGACGGCTGCTTCCAGATGACGGCTCAGGAGCTGGTGACCGCCAGCGCCGAGCGCATCCCGGTGAAGATCGCCATCTTGAACAACGCCTACCTGGGCATGGTCCGCCAGTGGCAGGAGATGTTCTACGAGGAGCGCTACTCGGAGGTGTACCTCTCCCCGGACCTCCCCGACTACGTGAAGTGGGCCGAGGCCATGGGGTGCATCGGGATCCGGGCCGAGTCGCCCGAGGACGTCGCCCCGGCCATCGAGAAGGCCAACGCCGTAGACGACCGCCCGGTGGTGGTCGACTTCCGCACCGACGCCTTCGAGAAGGTGTACCCCATGGTCCCGGCCGGTGCGTCGAACGACGCCATCGTGGTCCATCCCGAACAGGAGCGCTCATGAACCGTCACCACGTCCTGTCCGTCCTGGTGGAGAACAAGTCCGGCGTGCTGGCCCGGGTGGCCGGGCTCTTCTCCCGGCGGGGGTTCAACATCTACTCCCTGGCCGTGGCCCCCACCGACGAGGACGGGCGCTTCAGCCGGATCACCATCGTGGTCGACGTGGAGTCGGCGCCACTCGACCAGGTCGTCCAGCAGCTCGACAAGCTGGTGAACGTGGTGTCCATCTCCCAGCTGGCCCCGCAGGACGCCATCCAGCGCGAACTGCTCCTGGCCACGGTCGTCGCCGGCCCGACCGAGCGTTCCCAGGTCATCCAGCTGGTCGGGGTGTTCGGCGGCGAGGTCGTCGATGTGGGTGCCGATCGGCTCACGGTTATGATCGCCGGACGGCCCGAGAAGATCGACGACTTCGAAGGCCTGTTGGAGGGGTACAAGGTCGAAGAGCTCCAACGCACCGGGAGGGTCGCCCTCCCCAAGCTTCATACCTGAGGAGGCATGATGGCCACGCTGTACTACGAGTCCGACGCTGATCCTTCCTTGATCCAGGGGCGCAAGGTGGCGATCCTCGGATACGGCTCCCAGGGGCACGCCCACGCGTTGAACCTCTCGGAGTCGGGCGTGGACGTGCGGGTGGGGCTGCGGGACGGCTCGTCCAGCGCGGCCAAAGCCGAGGAGGCGGGCCTGCGCGTCACCTCGGTCGAGCAGGCCGCGACCGAGGCCGACGTCATCATGATCCTGCTGCCCGACACCGAGCAGAAGGACGTCTACGACACCTGGATCGCCCCGCACCTGGAGGCCGGCGACTGCCTCATGTTCGCCCACGGGTTCAACATCCGGTTTGGGCAGATCGTCCCCCCCGAGGGCGTGGACGTGGCCATGGTGGCACCCAAGGGCCCCGGCCACCTGGTACGCCGCACGTACACCGAAGGCGGTGGCGTGCCCTCGCTCATCGCCGTGCACCAGGACGCCACCGGTGGCGCGCGGGCGCTGGCCCTCTCGTACGCCCACGGCATCGGGGCCACCCGGGCCGGGGTGCTGGACACGACGTTCGCCGAGGAGACCGAGACCGACCTGTTCGGCGAGCAGGTGGTGCTATGCGGGGGGCTCACCGCTCTGGCCACCGCCGGGTTCGAGACCCTGGTGGCAGCCGGCTACCAGCCCGAGTCGGCCTACTTCGAGTGCCTGCACGAGCTCAAGCTGATCGTCGACCTCATGTACGAGCAGGGGATCGCCGGGATGCGCTACTCGATCTCCGACACCGCCGAGTACGGCGACCTGACCCGTGGGCCCCGGGTGATCAGCGACGAGGTCCGGGCCACCATGGAGCGCATCCTGAGCGACATCCGCGACGGGTCCTTCGCCGAGGAGTGGATCGCCGAGAACCGGGCCGGCCGGCCGAACTTCCACAAGCTCCAAGAACAGGGGCGCCAGCACCAGATCGAGAAGGTGGGGGCCGAGCTCAGGGCCATGATGCCCTTCATCTCGGCGGGGAAGCAGCGGGTTCAGGACGCTTCGGGCGGCTGAGCGCCGGCCCGGCGGATGAGGTCCAGGCACGCCTCGGGCTGGTCCCAGGTCATGGCGTGGCCGCAGTCCGGGACGGTCACCCACTCGGCGCCGGGCGGAGCCAGGGAACGATCCTGGCTGGTCGACGGGGGCAGGACCCGGTCGGCGTCGCCGAAGGCCACGGTCGTGGGGACCCGGACGCTGGCGGCGCCCTCGAATCGGTGCCGGACGGCTTGGACGTCGCAGGCGGTGAAGCCCTTGGACTGCTCGAGGGCCCGGGCGGCAGCGACGAATTGGGCGTCGGTCACCCGGGAAGGATGCTTCACGTTCGTCATCAGGCCGACGTGCTTCACCAGGGGAACGCGGGCGATCGCCGGCAGTGCCCAATCCAAGAGCCGGAGCGCCGGGCGGGCCAGGAGCTCCTCGTACTCGCGCCGGCCTCTGGTGGTCCAGAACCCGGCCGGGGCCAGCGCCACCACGCTGGCGGCGTGACCGAGAGCCGCCATCTCCAGGACCACCCAGCCCCCGAGTGAGATCCCGACCAGGTGGGCGTCGTGGATATCCCGAGCCGCCAGTGTGGCGATCACGGCCGTCGCCAGTTGGCGCGGGTGGGCTTCGGCGGGGCTGAGCCTCTCGGCGCCGGGCCCGTGCCCGGGGAGTGTGACGGCGACGACGTCGAACTCCTTCTCCAGGGCCGGGCGGATGTTGTCCCAGTACGTGGACGAGCTCCCGAGGCCGTGGACCAGGACCAGATCGGTCACATCGCCCCGACGACGTAGTTGATGCAGGCGCACAGGGCCGCCACGTCCTCGGAGTCGATGGCCGGGAACATGGCGATGCGCAGCTGGTTGCGGCCCAGCTTGCGGTAGGGCTCGGTGTCGACGACGCCGTTCGCCCGGAGGACAGCGGCGACAGTGGCCGCGTCGACGTCGTCGGACAGGTCGACGGTGCCCACGACGTGGCTGCGCTCGGACGGGTTCTCGACGAAGGGACGGGCGAAGTCCGACGCCTCGGCCCACGTGTAGAGGATCTCGGCCGAGCGGTCGCACCGTCCCGCCGTCCACTCGAGCCCGCCGCCGGCCAGCATCCAGTCAATCTGCTCGGCCAGGAGGAACAACGTGGTGAGCGAGGGGGTGTTGTACGTCTGGTCCAGACGCGAATTATCCAGGGCGATCTTGAGGTCCAAGAAGGCCGGCACCCAACGCTCTGAGGCGGCGATCCGTTCGACGGCCGCCGGGGACATGAGTGCCAGCCACAGGCCCCCGTCGGAGGCGAAGCACTTCTGGGGGGCCAGGTAGTAGACGTCGAACTCCGCCGGGTCGACGCGGAGCCCCCCGGCCCCCGACGTGGCGTCCACGGCCACCAGCCCGCCACCAGCCGGCCGGCGGATGTCCATGGCCACGCCGGTGGAGGTCTCGTTGTGGGTCAGGGCGTAGAGGTCCACGGCGTCGTCGGCCCGGGCGGTCGGGTGGGTTCCCGGGGCCGACTCGATCACCTGGGGATCGCCCAGGTGGGGAGCGGCTTTGGCCGCCGCCGCGAACTTCGACGAGAACTCGCCGAACACCAGGTGCTGGCTCCGGTGCTCGATGAGGTTGAAGGTGGCAGCGTCCCAGAAGCAGGTGGTCCCGCCATTGCCGAGGACCACTTCGTACCCGTCGGGCAGCGAGAAGAGGTCCTTCAGGCCGGACCGGATCCGCCCGACGACCGACTTGACCGGCTTCTGACGGTGGCTCGTGCCCAAGTACGTGGTGGCCACGTCCAAGAGGCCGGTCACCTGGGCCGGACGGACCTTGGACGGGCCGGATCCGAAGCGCCCGTCGGCCGGGAGGAGATCGGTGGGGATGGTGATGTCAGGTGCGGGGGTCATGTATGGAATCATGGCACCCGTGCGCATCTCCGCCCGCGCTGCCGCGGTCAAGCCCTCTGCGACCCTGACCGTCGACGCCAAGGCCAAGGCCCTCAAGGCCGCAGGCGAGCACGTCGTCGGTTTCGGTGCCGGCGAGCCGGACTTCCCGACGCCCGATCACATCGTCGAAGCCGCCGTCGCCGCCTGCCGGCTCCCGGTGAACCACCACTACACGCCCACCATCGGGCTCCCCGAGCTGCGTGAGGCCATCGCCGTGAAGACCAAGCGGGACTCGGGGCTCGAGGTCACCGCCACCCAGGTCCAGGTGACCAACGGCGGCAAGCAGGCGGTGGCCAACGCCTTCTCGGTCCTGTGCGACCCGGGTGACGAGGTCCTGGTGCCGGGCCCCTACTGGACCACGTACCCCGAGTCGATCGCCCTGGCCGGCGGGGTGCCGGTGATCGTGCCGACCGACGAGTCGACCGGGTTCCGGGCCACCGTGGCCCAGCTCGAGGCGGCGCTCACCCCCCGTACCAAGGTGCTCCTGTTCGTGTCCCCCTCCAACCCGACCGGGGCCGTGTACCGCCGCCACGAGATCGAGGAGATCGGCAACTGGGCGCTGTCCCGGGGGCTCTGGGTGCTGGCCGACGAGATCTACGAGCACCTGGTCTACGGCGACGTCGAGCAGCACTCCCTGCCGGTCCTCGTGCCCGAGCTGGCCGACCGTTGTCTCGTGGCCAACGGGGTGGCCAAGACCTACGCCATGACCGGGTGGAGGGTCGGCTGGCTCATCGGCCCCGAGGACCTCATCGCCGCCGCCGACCACATCCAGTCCCACGAGACGTCCAACGTGGCCAACGTCTCCCAGCGGGCGGCGCTCGCCGCGGTGTCCGGAGACCTCTCGGCCGTCGCCATGATGCGCGGGGCGTTCGACCGCCGCCGCCAGACCATCGTGCCCCTGCTGAACGAGATCGACGGCGTCACCTGCCTCATGCCCGACGGAGCCTTCTACGCCTTCCCGAACGTGACCGGGGTGCTCGGTCGGGAGATCCGAGGCCGGCGGCCGGCGACCAGCGCCGAGCTGGCCGATCTGTGCATCACCGAGGCGAAGGTGGCCGTGGTGCCCGGTGAGGCGTTCGGAGCCCCGGGGTACTTCCGGATGTCCTACGCGCTCGGAGACGACGACCTGGTCGAAGGGGTGGCCCGCCTCAGGGCTTTGTTCGGAGAAGGGCGGAGCTGATGGCACGGGTGCTGGTGACCGAGAAGATCGCCCAGAGCGGGCTGGACCTGCTGAGCGAAGCGGGCCACGAAGTGGACGTCCAGGAGGGGTTGAGCCCCGAGGCGCTGGTGGAGACGGTGCCCGGGGCCCAGGCGCTCATCATCCGTTCGGCCACCACCGTGACCGCCGAGGTCCTGGCCGCCGGCACCGACCTGGTGGTGGTCGGTCGGGCCGGGGTCGGTCTGGACAACGTGGACGTCTCCGAAGCCACCAGGCGCGGCGTCATGGTGGTGAACGCCCCCACGTCGAACACGCTCTCGGTGGCCGAGCAGGCCATGGGGCTGCTGCTGTCCCAGGCCCGGAACATCCCCCAGGCCCACGCCGCCCTGAAGGAGGGGCGCTGGGAGCGCTCGAAGTGGCAGGGGGTCGAGCTCCACGGCAAGGTCCTGGGCATCGTCGGCCTGGGTCGGGCCGGATCGCTCGTGGCCCAGCGGGCCCTGGCCTTCGGCATGCGGCTCCTGGCCTTCGACCCGTACATCTCGGCAGAGCGGGCCCGGGCCATGGGGGTGGAGCTGCGGAGCGTGGAAGAGCTCTTCGCCGAGTCCGACTTCGTCACCATCCACACTCCCAAGACGCCCGAGACCGTGGGTCTGGTGAACCGCGACCTCCTGGCCAAGGCCAAGCCCGGGATCCGGATCGTCAACACGGCCCGCGGCGGGATCGTCGACGAAGAGGCCCTGGCCGAGGCCATCCGTGACGGCATCGTGGGCGGGGCCGGGCTGGACGTCTTCGCCAGCGAGCCGCCGACCGGATCGCCGCTCCTGGCACTGGACTCGGTGGTGGTGACCCCTCACCTGGGGGCGTCGACCGAAGAGGCCCAGGACAAGGCCGGCGTCACCATCGCCGAGCAGGTGCTCCTGGCCTTGGCCGGGGACTTCGTCCCCTACGCCGTGAACGTGGCGGCCACCGACGTCTCCGAGACGGTCCGCCCGTACATGGCACTGGCCGAGCAGCTCGGGAGGTTCTTCGCCAGCCTCCACGACGGGCTCCCCGACCACCTCGACATCGAGTACCACGGGGAGCTGGCCAAGGCGGGAACGGGCATCCTCACCCTCTCGGCCCTGAAAGGCGTGTTCGCCGCCACCACCGAGGAGCCGGTCTCCTACGTGAACGCTCCCCAGCTGGCCGAGCAGAGGGGCCTCGATGTCCGTGAGACCTCTGCCGGGGCCTCGCCGAACTACCGAAGCCTCATGACGCTCCGGTCGGGTGGGCACGCCGTCGCCGGGACCCTCACCGGCGCCGGGATCCAGCCCGAGCCCCGTGTCGTGATGGTGGACGAGCACGCCGTCGAAGTGCCGCCGGCCCCGCACATGCTCGTCGTGCGCAACGACGACCGACCGGGCATGGTCGGGGTGGTCGGCCTGGTGCTCGGTGACGCCGGCATCTCCATCTCGTCGATGGCCGTCGGGCCCAGCCGGGACAGCGACACGGCCCTCATGGTCCTCTCCACCGGGGAGCCGGTGCCCGACGACGTCCTGGCCCGGCTCACCGGCAGCGACGGCATCACCGACGTCCACCGGATCGACCTCTTGACGTGAGCTCGACCTGGTGGCACCATGGAAGGACTATGAAGGGGTCTATCCACACGGTCCTGCTGCTGACCTGACGGCGAACGCCACATCGCGTTCGCCCACCGCCTCCTGCGCCGAAAGGCCAGGAGGTTTTTTGTTTCCCGAGGAGGAGCCATGACACTGCCGTGCGACATGCCGTACCACTTGTACCGGCCCTACATCCCCCTGCAGCTCCCCGACCGGACCTGGCCCGACCGCCAGATCACCCGGGCGCCGCGCTGGGCCAGCGTCGACCTGCGCGACGGTAATCAGGCCTTGGTGGACCCGATGGACCCTGACCGCAAGATGCGGCTCTTCGAGACCCTCGTCGAAGTGGGCTTCAAGGAGATCGAAGTCGGGTTCCCCTCGGCCTCCCAGACCGACTACGACTTCCAGCGCCTGCTCATCGAAGATCGCCTCATCCCCGACGACGTCGAGATCCAGGTGCTGGTCCAGTGCCGGGACGAGCTGATCGAGCGCACCTTCCAGTCGCTGAAGGGGGCGCCCCGGGCCGTGGTCCACTTCTACAACTCCACCTCCGAGCTCCAGCGCCGCGTGGTGTTCGGGCTGGATCGTGCCGGCATCGTGGACATCGCCGTGAGCGCCGCCCGCCTGTGCCGGAAGTTCGAAGCCACCGTGCCGGGCACCGACATCCGCTACGAGTACTCCCCGGAGAGCTTCATGGGGACCGAGCCGGACTTCGCAGTGGAGATATGTGAAGCGGTGATGGACGTCATCGAGCCCACGCCCGAGCGCCCGCTCATCATCAATCTCCCCAACACGGTGGAGATGTACATGCCGAACGTCTACGCCGACGTGCTTGAGTGGTTCGGCCGAACGATCTCGCACCGTGACTGCATCGTGCTCAGCGTCCACCCGCACAACGACCGTGGCACCGCCGTGGCCGCCGCCGAGCTGGCCGTGCTGGCCGGCGTGGACCGGGTGGAGGGGACGCTGTTCGGGAACGGCGAACGTACCGGGAACGTCGACGTGGTCACCCTGGCCATGAACCTGTTCTCCCAGGGCGTCGACCCGGCCCTCGACTTCAGCGACATCGAGAAGGTCCGCAGAGTGGCGGAGTACGCCACCCGGATGCCGGTCCATCCCCGCCACCCCTACGTCGGCGACCTGGTGTACACCGCCTTCTCCGGGTCGCACCAGGACGCCATCAAGAAGGGCATGGCGGCGATCGGGGACGACTACGAGCGGTGGGAGGTGCCGTACCTCCCCATCGACCCCAAGCATGTCGGCCGGACCTACGAGGCCATCATCCAGGTGAACAGCCAGTCCGGGAAGGGGGGCGTGGCCTACCTCATGGACACCGAGCACGGGCTGGACCTGCCGCGCCGGCTCCAGATCGAGTTCTCCAAGCAGGTCCAGGAGGTGACCGAGGCCAGCGGCACGGTGATCCAGCCCGACGAGATGTGGGAGGTGTTCAGCCACACGTACCTCGACACCGGCCTACGGCTCATCGGGAGCGAAGTCGCCACCGGTGCCGGCCGGACCACGGTCACGGCCCAGCTGCTGGTGGACGGCCAGCACCGCACCGTGGTGGGCGAAGGCAACGGGCCGATCGACGCGTTGGTGACCGGGCTCCGCAAGGAGCTGGGGGTCGTGTTCGAAGTGAAGGACTACAGCGAGCACGCGATGACTGCCGGGAGCGGCGCGTCGGCCGTGGCCTACATCGAGGCCGAGGCACCCGACGGGGCCACGTGGTGGGGGGTGGGGATGGACTCCTCTATTCTCGACGCCTCGCTGGCGGCGGTCGTGAGCGCGGCCCGTCGCGCTCCGGCCGAAAAGCACTAGAACCGGGCCCGGCCCGCGTCCAGCGCCACCGGCCCGGCCCGCCGTCCAGCCGCCATCCTGTGTTCGTCTTCATGGAGTGGTGCGGGCCGCACAGCCGAGCCAAGTTCGCCAGGTTCGTGGGGCCGTGGAGGGCGTAACCGGTCCGCCAGTGGTCGATCTCGAGGTGATGGCTGACCGAGCACCCCGGGACGACGCACGTCCGATCGCGCTCGAACAGCGCCACCCTGAGCGCGGTGGGGATGGTGCGCCGGGTCCCGGTGACGCAGCGAACGTCGACGCCGTCGGCGATGACGACGTTGAACAGGGCATCGCCGAGCAGGGCCCGGGCGGTGGCGACCGAGACCGGGCCCACCCCAGAGATCTCGCAGGTCTCGTCACCTTCCGTGCATCCCCGGCGTAGCGCCGCGGCTTCCACCCTCACCACCACGTGGGTTCCCGGGCCGCTCCGTCCGAGGTCCGAGCCGTCCGAGGCAGTGGCCCTGGCGCTTCCGCACAGGAGCCGCACCAGGGCGTCGGCGCGGTAGCGCTCGTGGGGTTCGTGCTCCCGGCCGGCGGAACGGACCTCGTCGAAGACCGCCGCCGCCTCCCGCTCCAAGAGGGCCAGTGCCCGAGCGCCCTGGGCCGATGTGAGAAAGGCGTCGATCCGCACCCCGCCGCCATCGGGCGTGGAAACCCGGCAGAACCGGCGGGCGCGGGCCCGGGCTTCCCGGGCCCGCTGGTCCTCTTCGCTCCGCGAACGGGTGATGACTCGGCGGGCCTCCGCCGCCACCTGGGAGAACGATCCGTCCCGGGCGGCTTCGACCAGTTCAGGGGCGGAAGTCGGGTCGCAGTGGCCGGCGGCGACGATGACCTTGGCCATGGGACCGGAGAGCTTCCCGGAGCGGTACGCCCGCTCGACATCGGGAAGATCGGACAGAGCCTGGGCCGTGGACAGGACCTCCCGAGCCCGGCCCAGGGGGGTCCCGCTCACCCGGGCCAGCCAGGTGCCGGCATCGGGGTGCCCGACGGCCCGGTAGGCCTCGGTGGCTGCCGCCCGGCGGGCGTAGAGGGCCGCGCCGGCTTCGGCCAGCTGGGCGGCGCGCGCGAAGTGCTCGGCCATGGTGGTGGCCTCGGCACCCCCGGCCAGGTCGGGCGGGAGGGCGGCGAGGGCCGCGTCCAGGGCGGCGACGGCCTGGCGGGCCAGGTGGCTGGCGCGCTCCAACGTGGTCATGGAGAGATGATCGCACGGAGGTGTATCAAAGGGTCAGGAGCACCGGTACGATCGAGGCATGGCTCGCCGACCCGCCAGTGCCCGGGTCCTGGCCGTCGCCCGGGGGGACCAGCCGGGTGATCTCCTGATCACGGGCGGGCGTGTCCTGTCCCCGGCGACCCGGGAATGGGTCGAGACGGACCTGATCATCGCCGACGGGATCGTGGCCGGATGGAACGGACCCAAGCGCGAGGCGCTCCAGGTGATCGACGTGGGCGGTGCGGCCCTCACCCCGGGTCTCATCGACGCCCACATGCACCTCGAGTCCACCAAGCTGTGGGTCGACGAGTTCGTCCGCACGGTGCTGCCCCTGGGCACCACGGCCGTGGCCGCCGACCCTCACGAGATCGCCAACGTCTTCGGGATCCCCGGGGTGGCAGCGCTGGTCGAGGCGGCGGCGCGGCTCCCCTTCACCTTCGGAGTCTGCGCCTCCTCCTGCGTGCCGGCATCTCCGTTCGAGAGCTCGGGCGCCGAGCTGACAGCCCGTGACATCCGTGCCCTCATGGACGAGCACGGGGCGATCGGGGTGGCCGAGGTGATGAACTACCCGGGCGTGGTAGCCGGGGACCCCGAGATGCTGGCCCGGATCGCCACGGCCGGCCGACGCCGGGTGGACGGGCATGCCCCCGGGCTCGGTGGACCACAGCTCGACGCGTACCTGGCGGCCGGGGTGGAGTCCGACCACGAGTGCACCACGTTCGACGAGGCCGAGGAGAAGCGCCGGAAGGGAATGTGGATCTTCATCCGGCAGGGCTCGGCCAGTCAGAACCTCGATGCCCTCATCCCCACCGTGCTCCGTCACGGGACCGACCACGTCGCGCTGTGCACCGACGACCGCGAGCCCGACACGCTGCTCGAGCGGGGCCACGTGAACGACTGCCTGGCCTTGGCCGTGGCCGCCGGGGTGTCCGAGATCGACGCCCTGGTCATGGCCACGGCGAACCCGGCCGAGTACCACGGGTTCACCGAGCTGGGGTCCCTCGGACCGGGCCACCAGGCCGACATCGTGTGCTTCGACCGGCTGGCCGGGTTCCGCCCGAGGATGGTGTGGCAGGCCGGACGGCTCGTGGCCACCGAGGGACGGATCGTTCCCGACGCCGTGCCCTCGACGCCACCGCCCGACTGGATGTGCCGATCGGTGCACCTGGACCCGGCACCCGACGGGGACCAGTTCCGCCTGCGCAGCGGATCGACCGCACGGGTCATCGGCATCGAGCCCGGCTCGCTCACCACCCGTTCCCTGGTCACCGACCCGTCCGGTCCGGGGATCGCCCGCCTGGCCGTGGTGGAGCGGCACCGGGGGACGGGCCGGGTAGGCCTGGGGTGGGTCCACGGCTTCGGCCTCGAGCGCGGGGCCCTGGCATCCACCGTGGGACACGACGCCCACAACGTCATGGTGGTGGGGGCCGCCGACGATCGCGGTCCGGACGCCATGGCGGCGGCCACGCGCCGGCTGGCCGAGCTGGGCGGGGGGCAGGTGGTGGTCGACGGGAACGGTCAGGTGGTGGCCGAGCTGGCGCTTCCCGTCGGCGGGCTCATGAGCGACCAGACGGCCGCCACGGTGGCCCGGGGTCTCGACGTCCTGGTGGCTGCCGCCCGGCAGCTGGGCGTGACGCTCCCGGCTCCGTTCATGCAGCTCAGCTTCCTCGGGCTGTCGGTCATTCCCGAGCTACGGCTGACCGACCAGGGGCTCGTCGACGTCAACGCCTTCGAATTGGTGCCGGTGACCGTCTAAGAGCTGGGGAGCCACGCCGGCCGCGCCGCCTCGAAGGCGTCGATGTCCGACGAGTAGCGCAGGGAGAGCCCGATGTCGTCCCAGCCGTTGACCAGGCGTTCGCGGGTGAACTCGTCGAGAGGGAAGCTCCCCTCGATCCCCGCCGCCGGGGCTTCGATCGTCCCCCGAGCCACGTCGATGGTGAGCTCCAGGGAGGGATCGGCCGCCACCGCATCGAGGAGCTCGCGGTCGAGCTCGGGTGAGACCTGTACCGGGACCAGGCCCTGCTTGGTGCAGTTGTTCCGGAAGATGTCGGCGAACCCGGACGAGACCACGGCCTTGAACCCGTAGTCCATGAGCGCCCACACGGCGTGCTCCCGGGACGATCCGGTGCCGAAGTTGTGGGCGGCGACCAGGATGGTGGCCCCGGCGTACTCGGGGTGGTTCAGGACGAAGTTGCGGTCGTCCCGCCACTCGGAGAACAGCCCGGCCCCGAACCCGGTGCGCTCGACCCGCTTCAGCCAGTCCGACGGGATGATCTGGTCGGTGTCGACGTCGGAGCGGTCGAGGGGCACGGCTCTCCCCGAGATGATGGTGACCGGCTCCATCGCTCAGTCCAGGTCCCCGGGGGCGGCGAACCGTCCGGCGACGGCCGTGGCGGCGGCCACCGCGGGCGAGACGAGGTGGGTCCGGCCTCCACGCCCCTGGCGACCCTCGAAGTTCCGGTTCGAGGTCGAGGCACAACGCTCGCCCACGGCCAGCTTGTCGGGGTTCATGGCCAGGCACATCGAGCAGCCCGGCTCCCGCCATTCGAAGCCGGATGCCCGCAGCACGCGGTCCAGGCCCTCCGACTCGGCCTGCTCCCTTACTCGGCGCGATCCGGGGACGGCCAGTGCCCGGATGCCAGGGTGGACGTGACGGCCGTCGAGGACGGCTGCGGCCGCCCGGAGGTCCTCGATCCGCGAGTTGGTGCACGACCCGAGGAACACGGTGTCCACGGCGATGTCCCGCATCGGCGTACCGGCGGTGAGGCCCATGTACGCCAGTGCGCGCGCCGCGGCCTCGCGCTCGCCGGGGTCGGTGAAGGAGTCGGGACCGGGCACGCTGGCGTCGATCGGCACCACCTGGGCCGGATTGGTGCCCCAGGTGACGTGGGGCACCAGCATGGCGGCGTCGACGCCGACCTCCTTGTCGAACGCCGCGCCCTCGTCCGTGACGAGCGTGGACCAGTAGGCGACGGCCTCCTCCCACGCTGCACCCTTCGGGGCGTGGGGGCGACCTTCGACGTAGGCGATGGTGGTCTGGTCCGGGGCGACCATCCCGGCCCGGGCACCACCCTCGATGCTCATGTTGCACAGGGTCATCCGACCCTCCATGGACAGGGACCGGATCGCCGAGCCGCGGTACTCGATCACGTGGCCCGAGCCGCCCCCGGTGCCGATCCGCCCGATGACGGCCAGCGCCACGTCCTTGGCCGTCACACCGGCCGGAAGCTCGCCCTCGACCGTGACCGACATCGTCGAGGGCCGGAGCTGGGGAAGGGTCTGGGTGGCCAGCACGTGCTCGACCTCGCTGGTGCCGATCCCGAACGCCAGCGCGCCGAAGGCCCCGTGGGTAGAGGTGTGGCTGTCGCCGCACACGATGGTCATGCCGGGCTGCGTGAGCCCCAGCTCGGGGCCGATCACGTGGACGATCCCCTGGTTCGGGTCGCCCATCGGGTAGCAGGCGATGCCGAACTCGGCACAGTTGGCGTTCAGCACCGCCAGCTGCTTGGCCGAGATCGGGTCGGCGACGGGCTTGTCGATATCGGTGGTGGGGACGTTGTGGTCGGCCGTGGCCACGGTCAGGTCCGGACGGCGCACGCCCCGGTCGGCCAGCCTGAGGCCGTCGAAGGCCTGTGGGGAGGTCACTTCGTGGAGCAGGTGGAGATCGATGAAGAGCAGGTCGGGCTCGCCGTCGGCGTGGTGGACCACGTGGGCGTCCCACACCTTCTCCGACAGCGTCCTGGGCGCGGCGCTCACTGGCCGACCTTGACGATCTCGACCCGCAGGACCCCGCCGGGCGCCTCGTACTCGACCGTGTCGCCGGCGCTCCGCCCCATGAGCGCCCGACCGAGGGGCGCTTCGGGTGACACGACCGGCATGCCGCCCCGCCGCTCCTCGATGGAGCCCACGAAGAACTCCTGGATGTCGTCTCCCTCGTAGCGCAGGGTGACGACCACCCCGTGTCCCACGCAACCGTCGTCCCCGGACGGGCCGACCACGACGGCGGTCTTCAGCATGGCCTGGAGCTGGCGGATCCGGGACTCCATCTTCCCCTGCGTGTCCTTGGCCGCGTGGTAGTCACCGTTCTCCGAGAGGTCACCCAGCGCCCGAGCCGCTTCGATGGCCTGGGCGATCTCCACCCGTCCCCGGGTGGTGAGGTCCTCCAGCTCGGCCTGGAGTCGTTCGTAGGTCTCTGGAGTCAGACGTGCCGGTTCCACGGCACCGAGGCTATCGTCAGTTGAAGCGCCGGTTGACACGGTGCCTGGCGATGCGGGACAATTCTGGTCGTGAAGGTGCAGGTAATCATTTCGTAGGTGCGCACCGATGAGTGCGCACCCGTCCGACCGTCCACACCGTGGGCGGTTTTTTATTTCCGGGGAACACGTCGAGGAGCAAGAAGTGACCAACAGGGTGGCGGTGATAGGGGGCGACGGCATCGGGCCCGAGGTGCTGGCCGAAGCTCTGAAGGTGGTGGCCGCCGCCGGCGTCGAGCTCGACACCGTGGACTACGAGCTCGGGGCGGCCCACTACCTCCGCACCGGCGAGGTGCTCGAGGACTCGGTCCTCGAAGAGCTGCGGGGCTTCGACGCCATCCTGCTCGGAGCTGTGGGGCCGCCGGTCGGCGACACCAGCGTGCCGCCCGGCACCCTCGAACGCGGCCTCCTCCTGCGGCTGCGCTTCGAGCTGGACCTCTACGTGAACCTCCGCCCGTTCACCGGCGTGCCCGGCTCCATCGCCGCCGGGACCGATTTCGTGGTCGTGCGGGAGAACACCGAGGGCACCTACGCCGGGGAAGGCGGGTTCCTGCGCAAGGGGACCCCGCACGAGGTGGCCACCCAGGGATCGGTGAACACCCGCATGGGT
>JAJYZN010000038.1:13789-17375 GCA_021799915.1 Actinomycetes bacterium | reverse complement strand
GGGGACCTGGGTGGCCTCGTCCTTTCTTCATGCGACAGCTCGGGACTTTGCCCGCTTCGGGCTCCTCTACCTTCGTGACGGTGTATGGGACGGAACCCGGATCCTGCCCGAAGGCTGGGTCGATCACGCCCGCCGCTTCCGCTCGTTCGACCCGAGCGACGGCGCACTGTACGGCGCCCACTGGTGGCTCGAGAACGACGGCCGAGGCACCTTCCGGGCCAGTGGCTACGACGGTCAATCGATCACCGTGTGCCCGGCCCTCGACCTGGTGGTGGTGCGCTTGGGCAAGACGCCAGCTGAGCGCTACCCCGATCTGAGCGCCTGGCGCTCGGCCATGGTGGACGCCTTCGACCTGCCTGGCCAGAATCGAGATCGCAATGAACGTCAAGGTGACTCGGGTGCAGAGCCCTGAACCGATCGGGGGGCGCTCTTCGCGAGCGATGTCGCATTTCGGTCCATGGCGTTTCCGAGCAGGTCGGCATAACGCGGACATCGGCAAAATGCACCTTGTGCCGACGTCGGCACAAGGTCCGCAAGCGTAGGAGCATCACCGACTTGCCCACCCAGTCGCATCACTCCTGGGTTCGCCAGGAGCTCAACCGGGCCTGGGCGATGACGGTCCCCTACGCCGCAGCGTCACTACGCGAGGGACTCTGCGACACGATCACCATCAATCGCCTGGGAGTGACGGGCACGCTCGCAAGGACGCTCGCCACGACCAACCCGATCGAGTCGACCGTCGACATCGTGAAGGCTCACGCTCGCAACGTGAAGCGTGGAAACCAGGTGACATGCGGCTGCGCTGGGCGGCCGCCGGAATGATCGCGGCGGAGTCGCAGTACCGACGCGTGAAGGGTTTCCGGCAGCTCGATCGCCTCTCCGCCGCGATAAGTGTGGAGCTCCAACGACAAGCGGTACTGCCCGGAGCCAGCTGTCACACCCATCACCTACTTTGACCACCGAGGCCCACCCGAAATTCTACGGTGACTGGGGCAACCTCGGTGGGCTCACCGGTCAGCTTTCAGCCCCTTGACGGTGACGGTCCGGTCCATTTTCGTCGAATATGCGGGTGTCAGACCGTTGAGGCCGGTCGTTGACCGTCAGATCTGGTGCATGATCGATCAATATGGATTGCGTCCTCTGCGACATCATCGAGGGTGCCGAGGCTAGCCGGGTCTACGAGGACGAGCTGTGCCTCGCCATCATGGATCTCTATCCGGTCACGACTGGGCACCTCTTGGTGACTCCCAAACGCCATGCCCCCCATATCGCTGATCTGTCCGGCGAGGAAGCAACCGCGATGTTCCAGATCGGGACCCGCTTAGCCGCCGCCCTACGGCACTCAACGCTTCGATGCGAGGGAGTCAATCTCTTCCTTGCCGATGGAGAGGCGGCGTTCCAAGAGGTCTTCCATTCGCACCTCCACGTCTTTCCTCGCTACCAAGGGGACACGTTCAAAATCAATGCCGATTGGCTTCGGCAGCCACGGGAGGAACTGGATGCTGCCGCGGAAGCGATCAGACTGGGGCTTTCCAGCCTCGAATGACTTCAAGGCTCGTGGCTCAGACAGGACCGGACTGCCCTGGCACTCCAGATCACGACGCACGGGGGTCTACTCGCGGATGTAGGTCAGAGAGCTTCTTCTCGGACCTTCGGGCCGCGCCCTGGTCGGCGTCGACTGGAGCGAGGTAGGGAAGGATACCGACCGAAAGATTCGCTCCGTCCAAGAGGCTGCCGAACTCGGCGCGCACCGTCTGGGCCACGCCACGGCGATCGGCGTCGATCCGCCCCAGTACGGAGAGCACGAGCGGACCGAGTCGGTCAGCGAACGAAGGGGCAGATCGCTCACGACCTTGACAACTTCGAAGGGCTCCGATCAGTCAGGCTCCCACCTGACCGGAGTGGGCTCGTCGCAGGGCTGAGGCGATTGGCCGATGAGCCCGGCACGGCACGGCGACCCTTCGCATCGGCTACGACCGAGATCGCCTGGCCGAGATTCGCGTCGACAGGACTTCGCCTTCGAGCGGGTCAGACGGACCGGTGCCGTCATCGAGGTCTGCCCCACATCGAACCGGATCATCGGAGGGATCTCTGATCCCTCGTACCATCCGGTGCACCGGTTTTTCGCGCCGGACTTCCGATCGTCATCTGTACCGACAGCCCGGCCACCTTCGGTACGACCCTGCAAGAAGAGTTGTACTGGGTTTGTGACCAGGCTGGCGGTGACGACGCGCTCCGCTTGACACGGCGCGGCGCTCCAGCCGAAGTCCTCTCAAACCGCCGACTGCATGGTTGAAGGCTTCGAACTTTTCTGGGCGATCCGACTTCCCCATGCTCTCGATCGTCGTCGGTCAGGATTTCAGCCTCGAGAAGTGGAAGTCTCGCCACCTCGCGGCCTTGACCGAGATCGTGGCCACATCCCTCGATCACATCGCGAGATGGATGCCGAGCGCGGCCGGCGAACTCGCGGACCACCGGCCTTCGTCGCCGGAGTCGCGAAAGTCTGGTCATCAGACCGGGGTCGACGGCTATGCGATCGTCGAGAACGACGAGGCCGTGGCCGGTCATCACCCTTGCGCCAACACCCCCTCCGGCTGAGGTTGGCTACTGGGGTGCGGCGGACCAGCGGTTGGGGTGGGGGTCAGTCCAGGTTTTGACGGCGAACCCGTTCTGATTGGCGACGGGGGCGATCCTTTTCCAAGACGGGCGAGGGCTGCCTCCGTCGGCCGTGCCCGCCGGGAGGGTTCCTGAAGCAACCGACGGCGTGCTCATCCTCTTGGAGGAGGTGTTCGAGAGCGTCCTCCTCGAGGTGAAGGCCACCCGGCGGACGGCAGGGCTCGGATCCTTCTTCATGGCCGCCAGGATAGGTATGAACTTCTCTTAGGTCGCCAACGATCCGAGGCATGGACAGGCGGCGCGCAGCGTGCGCGCCCGAACCCGCTCGTCATGCGAGCCCAGGTCGGCCAACCAGCGGTTCTTTGCCGGATCCGTAGCGATCGATCCTCTCCCCGTTCTCGTCTACGACGGCGGACGTCGTGCCGACCAGGGCATCGCTTTCTCGAGTTGCGAGGCGACCCTGATCAGCACCGCTTCCTCCCACGGGCCCCCGACGAGTTGCACCCCGATCGGCACGCCGCCCGAGGTTGTATGGGTCGGAAGAGAGATCGCCGGCTGTCCGGTCATGTTGAACCCGGCGGTGAGGACGGCCATCTGGAACACCTGCAATGCCGGGCCGCCGCTGGCGGCGCCTTCGTGTACGGCGGCGAGGACCTCGCCCGACCGCGGCGGCTCGATCGTCATCGTCGGACTGAGTAGCAGATCGAAGTCTCGACCCCATCGGGCGACAAGCTCCCGACTCCATCGCTGCAGATCGTGAACCGTGCGCACATAGGTGAGGCTGTCGGTCGCCAGGGCCCTCGTGCGATTAGCCTGAATGTGCGGCTCGGTCTTCGACCAGTCCACGTTCACTCGCGAGTCCATCAGCGACGTGCAACTCTCGTTGCTGATGGGCGGCATCCTGGCTGCCCTCGTCGTCTTCCTCTTCTTCCGTGACCTGCGCAACACCCTCGTGACGGTGGCGGGCTTG
>JAJYZN010000038.1:0-13779 GCA_021799915.1 Actinomycetes bacterium | reverse complement strand
CACGTCGTAGTCGGCGAGGCTGGAGTTCACGACGTTGAGGAAGGACGCGACGAACTCATCGGCGATGGTGAACTCGATGACCTCGACTTGATGGCCGAGCCGCTCCAACGTGGTGGCCGTCGCCTTCGTGGCCTCGACGCAGGCGGCATCAAGAGGAAGGCCGAACGGTGCCCGATCGACCATGGCGATGCGAAGTCGTCCGGGGTCGGAGCCAACCTCCTCCAGGAAGGGCCGATCCGGCCTCGGTGCGTTGTACCACTGCCCCGGGTCAGGTCCGCAGGTGACATCCAGAATCGCTGCGGTGTCGGCGACGTCGTGGGTGACGACGCCTTCGACGGAACCTCCCTCCCAGCTGCTCACGAGCGTCGGAATCCGTCCCCGGCTGACCTTGAGTCCGACCAGCCCGCAGCAGGAAGCCGGAATGCGGATCGAACCTCCGCCGTCGTTCCCGTGGGCGACGGGGAAGAGCCCACCCGCAACGGCGGCTCCCGCTCCTCCGGACGACCCGCCGGGAGTGCGATCGAGGTCCCAGGGATTCCGGGTGATCCCGTAGCGGTCGTTCTCGGCCACCGTGATGGGACCGAACTCCGGGGTGTTGGTGCGCCCGCAAAGCACGAAGCCGGCGCGCCGAAAGGCTTCGACGATCAGCTCGCTCTCGTCCGACGGGCTCTCCGGAGCCGCCCACGATCCGTAGGTCACCGGCCACCCGGCGACGGCCGTCAGGTCTTTGATGGGGATCGGAACGCCATGGAAGGGGGGAAGGCCCGCTGGATCCGACGCGTCGACGACCTCCTGGGTCGCCCTCGTGGCGGATACACGGGCCTCCTCGTCGTTCCGCCAGATCACGGCGTTGATCCGGTCGTTGACTGCATCAACGCGAGCCAGACAGGCGTCGAGCACTTCGAGTGGGCTCACCTCCCGCGAACGGATTGCTGCGGCGGTGGCCCGGGCACTCGTGAACGTCTCGAAGGGACTCCCCATGACGCGCACGATAGCCCCTGACCGCAGCGACCCAACGGGGCGGCCGAATTGCGAAGTGGCGGGGGTACGCCGGGGGAATCGGAGATCGTGGTGTCCCAATGGTCGAGCGCCGATGCGCCGAGGCCCCGATCCGCAGTCGGCCGTAGGATCTCGGGCATGGACGACCTCATCGTGTATTCGGCGGCCGACCGAATCGCTCGGATCACGCTCAACCGACCCGACAAGCGAAACGCGCTCAGCTTCGGGCTCCGCCGTCAGCTGGTTGACAGCCTCCGAAAGGCCGAGCGGGACGACGCTGTTTCTGTCATCCTGATCAATGGGGAAGGACCGGCCTTCTCGGCCGGCTACGACCTTTCCGACGACCGTGCCGTCCGGCCAGAGGGATGGCTGGCTTCCGAGCATTACAGCTCATGGAGCGACCAGTACGCCCGGAGCATCTACCGGGACTGGATGGTCATTTGGGACCTCATGAAGCCGGTGGTGGCCAAGGTGCACGGCTACTGCCTGGCCGGAGGCACCGAGCTCATGTCGATGTGCGACATCGCGTTCGTCGCCGACGACGCCGTGATCGGCTACCCACCAATGCGGGGAATGTCGACCCCCGACACCTTGTACTTCCCGTGGAAGCTGACGATGGCGCAGGCGAAGTACCTGCAGCTCACCGGGAACTCGGTGACCGGCAAGGAAGCGGCGGCGATGGGCTGGGTGGCCAAGAGCTTCCCGGCCGACCAGCTAGATCAGCAGACCGAGCGTGAGCTCCGGCCCCTCGCCGAGGTGGATCCGGCCCTCCTGGCAGCCAACAAGGCATCGGTCAACCAGGCTTACGAGATCATGGGCATGCGCACCCATCTCCAGGCCGGGTGGCAGTGGCACCAGCTGAGCGGCTCCGATCGGACCCGCGCTTCGGAGTTCGGGGCGATCGCCCGCAAGGAGGGGCTCCGGGCCGCGATCGAGTGGCGGGACGCCCCGTTCCGTCGGGAGGGATTCCAGCCATAGAAACCGGCTGAAGTCGCGTTTGGAGATCCCGACACGATCGCCTTCGAGGTCTCGGAGAATTCCGAATGAGGACCCGAACACGACGCACCTCCGAGTCGTCAAAGCCACAATGAGCCCCATAAGAATCCGAGCGGCCTTGGCCGCCGACGCTGGCGGGATCGCCCAAATCCACGTGTTGAGTTGGCAGGCCACCTACCGGGGCCACGTTCCCGACGAGTACCTGGACTCGCTCTCGGCCGACCTGAGGGAGACGATCTGGTCTGAGATCCTCAGGGCGACCGCCTGGCCGTCGACCGGCGCGTTCGTCCTCGAGTCGGACGACAGAACCCTCGTCGGATTCGCCCACATCTCGGCGAGTCGGGATTCCGACTCCACCACGTCGACTGGCGAAGTGACGTCGATCTACCTACTTCCGGCGTTCTGGGGGGCTGGCCACGGCCGGGCCCTTCTCGATCGAGCGACCGAGAGCCTCCGGGAAGCCGGCTTCTCGACCGCCACCCTCTGGGTGCTCGACTCCAATGCCCGGGCCCGCAAATTCTATGAGCTGGCCGGGTGGTCTCCCGACCGCGCTGAGAAAGTCGAGGATCGCGGGTCCTTCGTCATGCATGAACTCCGCTACCGACGGCACCTCTGACATGAGCCGGTCAGATCATCATCCGATCTCACCTGCACACCAATCTCTTCAGACAAGCGCCATCGGGGATGGCCTGTGCTCGACTCAGTCCCGATACAAGGCCTGACGGAGGGATGTGGACGCCTCTTGAATTGCTTCCGCCGCCTGCGGCAACAGGAGATCCATCCCGAAGAAGGCGTGGATCATGCCGTCGTAGCGCGAGGTTCTCGCTTCCACCCCGGACTCACGGAGGCGATCGGCATAGGCCTCACCCTCGTCTCGGAGAGGATCGAACTCCGCCGTGATCACCAGGGCAGGCGGCAGGCCGGCCAGGCTGTCCGCGAACAGCGGAGAGACATCGGGGTTCTTGAGCTCCGACCCTGGCGCGTAGTGTCCGATGAACCAATCCATGGACTCCTTCGTCAGGAGGTAGCCCTGCCCGTTCGCGGCATGACTCGGTGACGCTCGCGTCAAGTCGGTCGCCGGGTAGACGAGAACCTGGAAGCTGATCGGCGGGCCGCCAGCATCCCGAGCCTTTATGCTCACCACGGCGGCCAAGTTGCCACCGGCACTGTCGCCCGCGACGGCCAGGCGGTCGCCGTCGGCTCCGAGCTCCTCGGCGTGCTCGTGCACCCAGTTGGTGGCGGCCATGCAGTCCTCGACCGCTGCCGGGTACGGATACTCGGGGGCCAGGCGGTAGTCGACACTGACAACGACAGCCGGCACCGAGGTCGCCAACTGCTGGCAGACCGAGTCATGGGTGTCGACGTTGCCGATCACCCACCCTCCGCCGTGCATGAACACGACGACCGGTAACGGGATGTCCGAGTTGGGTCGGTAGATCCGAACCGGGATCCCGCCACCAGGACCGGGGATGGTCCGGTCCTCGGTGGGAGCACGTTCGTCGGGGTACTTCCCGAGAGCGGCCAGGTTCGCCATCGCTGCTCTGGCCTCCGCCGGGGTGAGCTCACTGATCGGTGGCGCGCCTTGTGCTTCCATCTGGTCGAGGATCATCCTGACCTGGGGATCAACGGGCATGGTCCAAACCCTACTGAAGGCGGAAGAGGAGGGCTCGCGGAACTGACCCTTGATCGCCGCCCGAGTAGGCCCGAAGAAGCACGGTTCGGTCGGCCACCGGTGAAGCGCTCCACGCGCTCCCCGGCCCCGAGGCCGAGCTACCTGTCCAGCGAGGACCAGAAGCTCCGCAGGGCTGCGGCGCCAACGTCTGGATCCTGCATCATCCACCAGTGTCCCAGTCCGGGGAGGACGGCCACCTGGGCCCCGGCCCTGTCGGCCGCCCAGCGAGCACGATCTTCGCCTCCGGTGTAGGGATCTTCGGTGGGGATGACCACGAGCCCGGGCCGACCCGAAGCCTCGCTCAGGCGGGCGCCCAGCTGCGCCATGGCCGGCTGAGCAGCGGAGCGGTAGAGGGCGAGGATGGAGTTCCCCATCTCCTCGTTCGTGGCTCGGGCGACCTCGAGCGCGACCTCCGCAGTCATGCCAAGCGACTCGTACATCTGGACCCTGTCGGGCAGCGACGTAGCCAGCATTGCGGCGACTGCCTCCTCCCCGGCGCCGCTCGTCTGCCATATCCGGGCCATGTCGTGCCAGACATAGTCCGGAGCCATGCATCCTGCGATGTCGGTCACCCACGAGCTGACGAGATCCGACCGCTCGATAACGACTCGGATCACGTGTCCCCCACCCCAATCGTGGCCAACGAGGTCGACCGGTTGGGGCATCCTCTCGAGCTCATTCACCAGCCACGCCAAATAGTCGTCGCTCGTCGACCCGAATCCAGCCGGCAACGGGGCACCGAAACCTGGCGGGGACAACGTGACGACATCGTCCAAATCGAGCACTTCGATCAGGGGGCCCCAGATGGCGGCGGTCTCAGGGTTGCCGTGAACGAACACCGTGGGCCTCAAAGCTGTCTCCTCGTTGTCCGACCCTGCCGCTGATCCGAAAAAACCACCGAATCCCGCTCACCGATCTCGGTCGAGATCATGCTCGCGTCGGACTTCGCTGATTCGCTGATTTCTCCTAACGAATCGTAGTCGTGGTAATCGGCGGAAAGGTCGTGGTCGTCGTTGGTGGCTCGGTCGTGGTCGTCGTCGTCGGTGGCTCGGTCGTGGTCGTCGTCGTCGGTGGCTCGGTCGTGCTGCTGGAGGGAGGCGGGCGTGGCACGGCGGCCGTGCTGCTGGGAGGCGTTGGCGTCGTGGTCGTGGGCGGAGAAGTCGTAGACGTCGTCGTTCGCAGCGCCGAGATCGGACCAGGAGACCTGAGCGGTCGGTGGCTTGGGCCGCCCGTACCGATACCGACCGCCACGCCCGTCCCGAGGATCGCGAGCACGGCCACGCCGAGCACGACAAAACGACGCCCGATCCCGCGCCGACCTGCTCGGAAGGATTCGCGTGGCGGCGCGTCGTCACCTCCGTCCAACGGTGGCGTCACCAAGCCATGCCCGGTTCGACCGAGGACCCTGGCCCATCCCCTCGAGATCAGGTGAGCAGGTAGGGCGATCGGAGGAAGTCCGGCCAGGAGGGCTTCTGGGGAACTGAGCTTGCTTGCGAGACTCTTGCAGTGCAGGCACCGGCGAAGATGGTGATCCACGCGGACGCGTAGCGTGGGACTGAAGCTCCGAGGGATCGTCGGCACCAGCGCCGCCAAACGGTCGCACCGCTCCGCACTTCGAGCGACCAACAGCGCACGAACCGCCCCGGCAAGTGCCTCCTTGGCCCGATGGAGCACGACCGCAGCATGACGGGGGTTGACCTCGAGAGCCTCGGCGACCTCGACTGTCGAGAGCTGCTGGCGCAACGAGAGGTCGAGAACCGCGTACTGGCGAGCCTCGAGGGCTGCCGCCGCAGCCCAGACCAGTTCCGCGGCCTCGCCTGCGCGAAGGGCGGCTTCGGGCTCGGATTCCTCTGATCGCAGGGATTGCTCTTGGATCACTTCGGTGGGCCGGGTGCGTGTCAGATGGTTCATGGCGAGGTGATGGGCGATGGAAAAGAGCCAGGACCGGACCTTTGCCGGTTCTCGGAGGTCACTTCGGCGCTCGATCGCACGGACGAACGTCGACTGCAACAGATCCTCGGCGGTCGTCCGATCGCGCACGGTCCGGGTGAGGAAGTCGAAGAGGCTGGGGGCATGACGCCGGTAGAGGGCGCCGAACGCGTCGTCGTCCCCTGCCTTGGCCGCCGTGGCCAGGACTTCGTCCGGCTCGTCGCCCGAAAGCGACCTCCGATCGCCTTCGTCTGCCCCGCTCATGAGGAATGTGGGTCCATTCTTCTTCTTCGGATCCGGGAACGCACCACAGGCGGGTGCCCGGACACAAACCGCTCCGGGCACTCGCCTCAGCTCAGATCCTGAGCTTGGGTGCGATCGGTCAGGGCAGGAGCCAGGTCCCGTAGACCGGCTGCGGACCCTGGTCTCCGTTGTGGGCCACGAGCACGTTGCCGAACTCCGTGCTCGCCTGCCAGATGTCGATGGTGTCTCCGTCGAGGGCGGAGTAGTAGGGGTCGTCAGTTTCGAAATTGGTCCCCTGCCCCTCGAGGTGAGCATCGGAGAAGTTCTCGACCGAGACATTGGTGGTGAGCCGCATTTGGCTCCACGCCCCCTGCCAGGTCACGGCATAGAAGGGGGTGTACACCCAGGTCCCGTAGACCGGCTGCGGACCCTGGTCTCCGTTGTGGACGATCAGCTCACCCGGGAACTCGTTCGGGGCCCGCCACACGTTGAGCGTGGCACCGTTCAACGCCTGATAGTAGGGGTCGTTGGTGGTGAAGACGAGCCTCCCCACCTTCGTGGCGTCTGGGAGCCCCTCGACACTCTCGTTGGGAACCTTCTGCAACGGGATCTGGTACCAGCTCCCAACCTGGCCCGTGTAGGTGTACACAACCGGGGCGGTGACCGAGAAGGACGCCACAGCACCGATGCGGCAGATCACGACTCCGCAGGCGTAGTCCTCCATGACATCGACCGGGTTCGACCCTTGGGCGTCCCCCGAGGTGACGGAAATCGTTCCTGTGAGAGCTCCGGAGGGGGTCACGGTGGCCGAACCGAATGAAGGGTTGGCACCGTTGGCGAATCGAACCAGGATCGTGCCCCGCTGGAGGAAGGACGGGGGGAACCCGGTTCCTGTCAGTGTGACAACGGTTCCTGCAGTCCCAGAGTTCGGTGATGCGACCACACCGGCGGAGTATCCGGGTCCCGGTACCCCGCCGTTTCCACCGCCCGGAGCCCCCGAGGACGAACCGGAGTCGGTCGTCGCACTCGCGCTGGTCGGCGTGCTCACCGTGGCCCCGCAGGCCGCCGCGCACCCCTCGCGGACCTTCTGGACCTCTGGGGTGACGACTCTCGGTGAGCTCGGATGGTGCGCCGCGGATACGGAGGAGGTGCTCTCGCTGTGTGCGGCCGACGGGTGCTCGGCGCTCAGCAGGCCGGCGGTCCCCCCCGCAATTGCCACCACCGCCAGGACGACCAGGGCTTTCGTGCCGATTGTTCGCTTGGGCATCATAACCTCCTCGGTCTCGGACCCCATCTGGGGTACTCAGGGTTAGACCCGCCAACCGAGGTGTGATTACGGGGTGAGGCAGAAAAGCCGGTTTCCCGTTCAGCAGAATGCCGAGGCGCGGCCGGGTCCCGGGCTCCGAGGAGTGCGACGAGAGGCGCCTTGGACACGGCCGTCGGACTCGAACCTTCTACGGATTCCCCTCGCCGGTGCTCCGTCCGCCGCGTCTGCTTTCTTGGTCCAGCCCGGTCCGAGCGGCCGGGAAACCCGATGCCACGGGAACGGTTCCGCTACCGGCAGGAGCGGTCCGTTCCCCGGCCGGGCTCGGCTCTCTCCGCATTCCTGATCGAATCGCCGACCATCGAAGCCCGACCTTGCACGCTCCGAGGACGCACATGACGACCCAAAGAACTCGTTGGCTTCAATCAGGCGGCCTTGGAACCCGAAATCGTCTCCAGCTCGGCCTGGACCTTTGCCTCGTAGTCCGCGATGTCCCGCCGAGCCAACGACGGGCGCCACCGACCTTTGATGTTGAACAGGAGCACGAGGATGAAGATCGCTTCACCACCGACGCACACCCACCACCAATCCTGCCACTCCCCAGGGGCCGCGTTCTTGGCCGCAATGAGACCGGTCAGCTGGCCGTAGAGCGTCGAGAGCTGGGGCGAGCTCTTTGCCAAATCGGAGGTGAGCGCTGGGGGCACCGGCTTGCCCGCGTTGTACAGCGCCATCGCCTTGCCGAAGTCGACCAAACCCGTCAGCTGGGGGGCCAGGCTGGTCGGTACGGGTTGGTGGGTAAGCAACAGGGCGAATGCCTTCCCTGGGGGACCGATCGCCTTCAGTTGGGTCACGTAGGCGACCGGAGGGACCTCATTGCGCGTCAAGTAGGTGTTGCCCTGCTCGAGGAGGGCCGCCTGGGTCGCGGCGGGGGCGTTCTCGACCAGTGGCGTCACGCTCGTCACCACGTGAGGTACCGCGAGGGTGGCCAAGGCGACGACGATCCGCAAAATCCACCCCCAGACGGCGAGCCCGGTCGCGGTCAGTGCCGGATTCTTAGCCTCGATGGCCTCCGTGTAGTGGGCCATCCAGGGTGCGTAGGCGACGCCCAGGAAGACGAACAGGATGCTCACCATCACGACAAGGTCGTAGTAGCTGAGTTGAGCGTTCTTCGCCTCCCACACGAAGACGAGCGTCATGGCCAGAGTGCCGAGCGCACCGACAAGCATGAAGGGCTTGCGAACTCGGAGCCGGTCCGAAAGCACTCCCATCACCACGAGAGCACCGCAGTTGAAGCCCCAACCCCAGGTGTTGATGCCATTGGCCTGGGCCGTGGTCATGTTGTACGTGGTGACGAAGTAGATCGTGAAGAAGCCGACCGCGGCGTAGTAGATCAAGAGGAACAGACTGATCCCGAGGCCCGACAAAACCAGGTCCCATCGCAACATCTGACGGATCGGATGCTCGAGCAATCGTTCAACCTTGAGTCCGAGGGCCCTAGCCTCGATCAGGACCCGGTCCCGGACCGAGACCATTCGCTGGTCGCGGACCCGTGGCGACAGCTCACGGAGAAAAACAATTGAGATGACGAACATGACCAGGCCGGCGACGCCGGCGATGACGAACTGATCCTGCCAGGGGTGCAGGTGGGACAAGGTGTGGTTGGCGACGATGCTGACCGTCAGGCTCCCTGCCACCGGACCGAGCGTCCAGAATCCCATTGCACTCGCTCGGCCCATCTGCGGAGAGAAGTCCCGAACCAAGGCAGGTGAGGCGACCAAAATCACCCCTTCGATCATCCCAATGGCCGTGACCGCGACGGCGTACCAAAGCTTGGAAGCGGCGTGCGGGATACCGAAGAGGGTGATCAACGCCACCACGAGTTGTCCCCAGATCACCAGATTGGCCCGGCCGATCTTGTCGGAGATACCGCCGAGCCAAGTGGCCAAAGCGCCGAAGGCGGATCCCACCACGAGCAGGTTCAAGTAGTAGAGGAACGACATCTTGTAGTGCGCAAGGATCAGAGGGGAGACCCCGCCGGGCGCATACGCCTCGTAGTAGAGGACGATGGTGACGAGCACCACGATCGCCAGATACGAGAGCCGAGCCCTGGTTGACGGGTAACCCTGGACCTCACGCCTCCACAAGAGGGACATTCCGCCTCGGCGGGCGGGGGCTGGCAGGGGCGAGTTCCCAACTGTTCCCACGGTCATGCTGTGAGCCTCCTCTACCTCCGCGCGATCGACGGCGAGATCCACCCGCCGGGCAGCCTCCGAACCAGGATTGAACATCACGATGAGGGCGACCAGAGGCGAAGGTCCCGCGCGGTTGTTCGAGGCGCACACCCCGCCACGGGCCAGCGGACTCAGGGCCACGACCCGGTGATCGGCATTCGGTGCCGGTGCAATATCGTGCGGGAGTAGGTGGCAGGCCTGTCCGAGGTCCTGAGGCCATGCTGAGTTGGGAGGAGGATCGAGTGGACTACGAACAGATCCTTTACCGCGTGGAAGACGGAGTCGCGGTGGTCACCCTCAATCGACCTGAGAAGCTCAACGCCATGACGGCGCAGATGGGGGCCGAAATGGATGACGCTATGGCGGAAGCCGACGAAGACGACGACGTTCGGGCGGTCGTAGTGACCGGAGCCGGCCGAGGGTTCTGTGCCGGCGCGGACCTGGGCTCGGGCGGACAGTTCGGTGCTGGCTGGGGTCGAGCCAACCCCGATCTGCGCCGCAAGCTGCCCATGGAGATTTGCAAGCCGGTCATCGCCGCCATCAACGGCCCGGCCGTGGGGGCCGGCCTCACGTGGCCCCTGCAGGCGGACATCCGGTACGTGGCCGAGGACGCCAAGCTCGCGTTCGCCTTCGCCCGCCGAGGGGTGCTGCCCGAGCTCGCGTCCCATGTCATCCTGGCCCGGCTGTGCGGGTTGTCCAAGGCCGCGGAGCTGTTGATGTCGGGACGCACGTTCTCGGGCCTCGAGGCCGTCGAGTACGGGGTGGCGACCAAGGCGTTCCCGGCCGATCGAGTGCTCAGCGAGTCGATGGCACTCGCCCAGGACATCGCCGCCAACGCGGCACCAATTCCGGTGGCCATCTCCAAGCAGCTGCTCTGGGAGGGGATCGGCATCGATCTGAGGGAGTTCCGACGCCGGGAAGGTCAGTTGTTCACCTTCACGACCAGGACCCCGGACTCCCGGGAAGGGACCATGGCCTTTCTCGAGAAGCGCGCGCCACGATGGCAAGGGCGCATCTCCCACGATCTGCCCGACTTCCTCTAGCCAGGGGTCCTGCTCAGTGCCCGGCCAATCCGACCAATTTCGTCGGGACGGCTTTGTCGTCCTGCCGGGCGAGATCCACGTGAAGCCGCTGGCCGAGGAGTTCGACCAGCTCGTCGACGAGGCATTCTCGGAGGGACGAGGTGCCCTCCAGCATCTCGAGCAGGGCACCGGAACCGTCACCTTCCGGTATGCGCCCATGATGTGTGAGCACACGCCCAGCAGCATGATCCTGCTCGATCACTTCGCGCCGATCGCTGCGGAGCTCGTGGGACGAGCGGTGCTACCCGGGAGGGCGAAGGGAACCTGGTACCAGGCGGACACTGGCTGGCACAGAGACAGTCGTCACGACATCCCGAGCATCGGCGTGGTTGCCTACCTCGAGCCCCTCGACGACTCCTCGGGAGCCCTGCGGGTGCTCCCAGGTTCGCACGTACGCCCCGACCAGCCGCTCCCCGACCCCGGTGCGCTTGTCGGAACTGCTCTCGCCACGACTCCTGGCGATGTCATCGTCTTCGACGAACGCCTCATCCACGGGAGCAGAGGCGGCCGCCTACGCCGTCAGTGGCGGGTGGACTTCGTCATCGATCCGCAGGACGCGACCGAAGAAGACAAGGTACGGGCGTGGTTCACCCAGAGCATCCCGAGCGAGCGGGCGGATCCCGGGTACGACACCACGCGCTACCCGAGTTACGGTGCCTTCTGGCGCCATCGGGACCGCCCGTGGACGCGGCGCCTCGGGGATCTCGGTGTCTACGACCTCCCGGCCCGCTGACCCGACTGCGGGCTCCGAGGTCCGACTGGCTGTAGGTGTCGATGTCATGACGACCGAGCGGGTGGGGGGAATCTCCCGAGGTGATCATCGCCTCCGAAGGGTCGCCGGCCGTGCTCAGCAGGTCGGACCATCGGTCACCTCCAATCTAACGGCTGACCCGCCGAAGCGACCACGCTCCAGGCACGCCGCTGCACAAGGAGGCGCCCCCACTGGCGAAGCGTGACCGTCACCGCTTGGCCCTGGCCGGTGGTCGGTTGGGAGTTCGCTACAAGGTCGGCGCCCCTGAGGTCGATCGACCAGGTCCCGGGGGCCGGGATGGCATTGCAGGTCCACGATGTGACGATGAAGGTCATCTGCGAGGTCGCGGTATCCAGCTTCTTCACCGTCCCGTTGTAGGTACCCGGAGCGAAATCGCCAGGAGGTGTCCCGACTGGTGAGATCCCCGAGCGGGAGATCTCAAGACCCTTGCCGGAGACGGTGCAGGTCACTCCGCTTTGCTCTGACCGGCACTCGAAGGGACCAAGCGATGTGTGGCTGCCGTAGGCGAGCGTCCGGGTCGTGATCGCGGGGTCCCCCTCACACGGAAGTCCGCATGTCTTGACGGATCCAGAGGACGACAGCGTCGCTGACTGGGGCGGCGCCAAGGTCTCGCAGAATGTGGAGTGGCCGTTGCCGCCGTCCCCGATCTCACAGTTGATGTTCCCCGAAGGGGACAGGAAACCCGCCTGCCCCGGGCCATTCATGAATCGGCTGCTTGCCGGATACGACGAAGTCGTCGTGCTCGGGGGCGAGCGGCGCCGACGTGCCGCAGGCTCTGGCCAGAACCAACAGACCGGACGTGAAACAGAGGGCAAGACCACGCTTCACCCTCATGGAGCCGATCCGCTCAACCACGCGCACCGGCTACCCCTTGACGCCGCTTGCCTACCCGACATCCTTCCAAACCAAGCGCTCGACACCGTGCCAAGACGGGCGATTGAGATTCGGGGCAAAATCACCTGATCAAAAGCGAGTGGTCGAGCTGGCCGCGGCGGTCGGCCAAACGAAGGCGAGGAGGTTCCGACGGATTCGGCCCGTCCCGACGGCGCGGGGACTCGCACTCCGCGCACCACCTGACATCGGTCCTCCGTGCACACGGACCGCCGAGGGACTCGGCGAGACCCTCGGGACCCCGGGTGGTGCCAACCGGCCTAGGGACGAGAGCTCGGCGGTCCGGCTCGCGGGCCTCCTTCGGGAGGCGCCTTGGGAGCCATGATGGCGACGGTTCCCTGTGCGGCGCACACCAGCCGCCCACCATTGGTGACGTCGACACGGACGATCGCCGTGCGTTTCGACATCGAGACGATCCGGGCTTCGGCAACCATCGGCCCCGGTCTCGCCGGGGCCGTGAAGTTGATCTTGAACTCTTGGGTAGCCGGCCACGAACCGCGTGGGACGACCGGGTAGCAGACTGCCCCGAGTGCATGATCGATGAGGGCCGACACCACCCCCCCGTGGGCCGCTCCGAAGGGGTTGAGGAGTTCCTCGGTCACCGGGAGCTCACAGGTGAGCCGCCCAGGTTCGACCGACGTGGTCGAGATCTTGAGGTAGGCCGGAAGGCCGCCCCCCGCCTGGCTGGGTGCATCGTGGCTCTGGAGCATGCCCGCCGCGACCTCTGCGTCGTAGTGCTCGAACAGTGTCGTGGTGTCAGTGATGCCGAGACACTACCTGGAGGGCTTCACGAGAATTCACGAAGTCCCCGAAGGTTCCGGCACGCCGGCTGTCCCTAGACGAGGCGAGCGCCGATGGCGTCACCACCGACGAAGGCGCCCGCCCGCCGTAGGTCAGCCCGGAGAACGTTGACATCGAGATCCCGCACCGATCCAGAAGCTCCCCCGGCCACCAGAGCGGCCGCCGCACCGGCAGCCTCACCGGTCGCCATGGCAGCGGGGATCTCCTTGGTCGCCTGGTGCACATAGCGGGTGGTCGAAATGCACCTGCCAGTGACCAGGAGGTTGGATGCTGCGGGTGTGGTGAGGCAGCGCAGCGGGACGTCGTAGACGACCTCCCGTCGGGTCCAATGGCCGGTCTGGGCGACCGAATCGGCGAAACGAACGTCGGCGTCCTCCTTCGAGAGCACGTAGTCGCCGACCAGCCGTCGGCTCTCAGTGATGCCGAGCATCCGCGCGTAATCGTCCAACCACGCACCGCGAAAGGCCGACACCGAAGCCCGCATTCGCTCCAACTCGGCTCGGGCACCGGCCCGGCAGGCGAGCTCAGCCCTGGTCATGTCGTCAGGATCGCAGGGATCGACCCGGTCCGGGTGGGGCCCCCAGGGAACCAGCACCCGGCCCTCAACGGCGGTGTCGAACCAACTTCGGGACGCCGGTTCTCCGTCGTCGCATACCCCACCCACCCGGAACCACAGGTGCGGGGGGATCGCGACCTTCTCGTACGCGGCGCCGGCAGCGACCATGACGTCCCCGTCCCCACTGGCATCGATCACCACCTTCGGGACCACGACCTCCCGACCCCGTTTGGACTCGAAGATGACCGCCGCCACGGCGCGGTCCTCCATGGCGACCGTGGCAAAGTGCGTGTGCAGCTGCAAGTGGACGGCTTCCCGGGCGAGCAGCTGGTGGCAGACGTCG
>JAJYZN010000037.1 GCA_021799915.1 Actinomycetes bacterium | reverse complement strand
CGACGACCTGCCCGACGACGACGTGACCGACGACGACCTCGGGTTTGACGCGACAGGCGCCGCGCCCATGGACCTCGCCGCTGCGACAGCTCCTCGGATGAGAACCGGGTGGCAACGCCTCCAGGAGAGCTTCTTCAAACCCCCTCCCCCACGATCCCCCAAGACTCCTCCCACCCCCGCCGATTTCTCGAAGATGACCGGCGCAGAGATTCGGGCCAGGATCAACCAGATCGACGATACCGAACGCAAGATCGGCCTCGCCGGAGCAATTCTGGCTGCCATCTTCGCCCTCATCTTCACCGTGCCCTACATGGTGTCGAAGATTGCCGTGGCCACGACAGTGAAACCACTGCACAAGACCTGTGCTGACCACTTGACCTACGAGGCCAACGGGAAGGGCCCTGCCACCTGCAATGGCATCTACCCTCCGAGCCTCTACGTCTTCCCACTTGTCGTATGGCTTGTCTTTGCTCTCGCAATTTTCGTGACGGTCCGCATCGGACGCCGTGCACCTGTGGCTTTTGCGCTCGTCTTGACCGGTCTGGCCTTTGGCACGTTCATTGTCATCGTCCCCTTTCTCGGCGCAGGGGGTTGGCTGCTCCTCCGGGCATGGCGCACCCAGCGCTACGGTTCCCCGACGGCTCGTGCCCCCGTGGAGGGGTATGTGAGACCAGGACCTCGCGAGCCACGCGGCACTCGCGCCGGGCCAGGTCGCAACGGGCGTGCGGGCGTCGGCTCGACAGGATTACTCAGCGGCTCTGAGGCAACGGGCTCTTCAGGTCGAGGTTTTCTGCGCCGTCGTCCGGCTGAAATCCCACAGCAAGCACGCTCCCGTCCTACCCCGACGGCCAACAAGCGCTACACCCCGAAGGCGCCTCCGAAGAAGAAGATCCCCAAAGCCGACTGAATCTCAACTGGGTTCGGTTGGGCCGAGGTCCAGATCGCGACGGCATTCTGCCGCGTGCCTCACTGCGAATGGCGGCACCCGAAATCCGGAGCGCTCAAACGCTCGAACGCCCCTCTTTGGGTGTGCCGTCAACAGCGGTTCAGCGGGATCCGGGAGGCAGCGGGCTCCGGGAGGCAGCGGGCTCCGGGGAGTAGCCGGATCCCGGGTTCACCATCTCGCCCACGTCGGTCACCAGGGCCGAGCGCAAGAGGTTGAGGACGTCGGCGCGCCGCCGGACCAGCGAGCGAGCAGTTGGCTCTTCCCCGAGCGCCCGGAGCACTTCGACTTCGGTCACCATCCCGATCACCGTCGAGTAGATGGCGAGGAGCAGGATTCGGGGATCGTGGCGTCTCATGTGCCCGGCATCCATCTCGGCCTCGAGGAAGTCCGACGCTCGTCGCACCAGCGGCTCGAGGGCGAGGGTCATCTGCGTGGCGGCCGGTGGACCGAGCCGCGACAGCTCTCGCACCAGACCGAGCAGCTCGGGACGCCGGGCAGCGAGACGGAAGACAGACCGCACCACCGCTTCGACACGGTTCCACCCATCGCCTGCCCCATCCAACGCGGCCTGCATCGCGGCTGCCAGCTCTCGGGCACTCCGGTCGATCACGGCTCCCAGGAGCTCGTCTTTGCTCGGGAACCAGTACAGGATGGTCTGCTTGGTGACGTCCAGCGTCGCAGCGAGTGCATCGAGCGAAGTCGCTTCGTACCCACGGGTCCCAAATGATGCCAGCGCCGCGTCCAGGATCCGGTCCGGCGTTGCGCTCCTGCTCACGGTCACGATGGTACGTGTCTACCAGATGGTAGACAACTGATTTACCATCTGGTAGACAGTGAGGATGTCCATCGCCCGGACGCTGAGCGGACGTCGCTTCTTCGTCACCGGTGCGACCGGGTTCCTCGGAACCGCCTTGGTCGAGCGAATCCTGAGGACGATCCCTGATTGCGAAGTCGTCGTGCTCGTCCGGCCCGGTCGCAGAGCGACGCCGGCTCAGCGGACGGCTCGCGAGATCCTGAAGAACGACTGCTTCTCCCGGCTGCGCAACGAGTGGGGTGAGCGGTTCGACGCTGAGTGCGAACGCCGGGTCCAGGCGGTCGGCGGAGATGTCTCCCGGGACGGTTTGGGCCTCGACGATGCCGGGCGCCGCTTGCTGGCCAGCTGCGACGTCGTCGTCCACTCGGCTGCCACGGTCAGCTTCGACGCCCCCCTCGATCAAGCGGTGGAGATCAACCTCCTGGGTCCTTCGCGAGTTGCCGCCGCGATGCTCGAGGCCTGGCGACAGTTCGGAACAGAAGCTCGAGCACCCGCGGACCCACCCCATCTCATCACCGTGTCCACCGCCTACGTGGCCGGGACCCATCAGGGAGAAGCGCGCGAAGAGCTGCTCAGTGCCGATCGGTACTCCCTCGACGTCGACTGGAGGGCCGAGGTGGCGTTCGCCCGGGGGCTCAGCCAGGACCTGCAAGCCGAGTCCCGCCGCAAGGAGCACTTGGCGAGGTTCTCCAAGGCGGCGCGCCAAGAGCTCGGCGGGGCAGGCGAGCACGTCTTGGCCCAGCGTGCGGAAAAGCTCCGCGAGGACTGGGTGCGCCGTTCTCTTGTGGAGGCCGGCACGGCCCGGGCCAGGTCGCTCGGGTGGCCCGACGCCTATCCGTTCACCAAAGCCCTGGGCGAACGAGCCCTGGTGGACCAGTACGGGATGGGCTCCCCAGCCACCCCAGCCACCCCGACGGGCACACAGGTACCCCTCACCATCGTCCGCCCGTCGATCATCGAGTCGGCGCTGGCCGAGCCGTACCCCGGGTGGATCCGGGGGTTCAGGATGGCCGAGCCCATCATCGTCTCGTACGCCCGCGGGCTGCTGCGCGAGTTCCCCGGCGTGCCCGAAGGGGTCATCGACGTCATCCCGGTCGACATGGTGGTAGCCGCCATCCTGGCTGTCGCCGCCCATGGACCGGACGGCGAGCCGTCGGTGTACCACGTCGCGTCGGGAGTCCGGAACCCGCTTCGCTACGGCCGCTTGGTGGACCTCGTCCAGGACTGGTTCGGCCGCCACCCCCTCTACGACGACCGGGGCCAGCCGATCAGCGTGCCGGCCTGGTCGTTCCCGGGGCGGGGCAGGGTGCAACGCCAGCTCCAGCGGGCGACCCGGACCATGGAGCTCGTCGAGAGAGCGATCACCGCCCTGCCGGTGCGCGGTCGGCAGGCGTCACTCGCCGCCCGCATCCAAGACCGCCATACTTTGGCCTCCCGTGCCCTCGGGTACGTCGAGCTGTACGGCGCGTACACCGAGACCGAAGCCCGCTACCGGGTCGACCGGCTGCTCGACCTCGCCGGGTCCCTCGACCAGGCCGACCGCGAGGCCTTCCCCTTCGACCCGGTCCTGATCGACTGGGACCGCTACGTCCACGACATCCACCTGCCTTCGGTGGTCGAGCACGCCCGCGTCCGAACCTCGCCAGGCCGCACTACCCCAGGCCGCACTACCCCAGCCGAGCGCCGGCCGGACCGGGCCCGCCGAGCCATCCTCTCGCCCGACCGCCATCTCGCAGTGTTCGACCTCGAGCACACGCTCGTCGCTTCCAACGTCGTCGACACCTATGCATGGCTGGCCAGCCGCCACCTGCCACTTCAACGGCGGGCGGCGTTCGTGGCCGGGTTGGTGAAAGACGCCCCCCAGCTGCTGGCTCTCGACCGCCGCGACCGCGGCGATTTCCTCCGCTCGTTCTACCGGCGCTACGAGGACGCGCCGGTCGATGCGCTCGCCGAGGACGCCTGGGAGCTGTTCTCCGACCACCTGCTCCCCCGTTCGTTCCCAGCCGGACTTGCCCGGGTGCGCGAGCACCGCCGTCTCGGTCACCGGACTCTCCTCGTCACCGGGGCGCTCGACTTCGTCGTCGCTCCCCTCCGGCCGCTGTTCGACGACATCGTCTGCGCCCGGCTCGGCCAGGACGGCGGGCGCTACACGGGACGTCTCGACGTGCTCCCCCCAATCGGCGAAGCCCGCGCTCTCTTGCTCGCCGACTACGCGGGGACGCACGGCTTGTCGCTCGAAGAGTCCGTCGCCTACGCCGACTCGGCCAGCGACCTCGCCATGCTCGAGGTGGTCGGCTTCCCCGTTGCGGTCAACCCCGACTCCCGCCTGGCCGCCATCGCCCGCCGGCGGGGGTGGCACGTCGAGCACTGGGCGAAGGCCGCCGGCGGGTCGCACCGGCCGCTGCCGATCGGTCCGCTCGATGCCGCACGTGCCGCACGTGCCGCACGTCCCGCACTTCGCCACCCGGCACCCGCCGGCCCTCTCACGCGCGGCCAATGAGCAGCCTCGTCGTCGAGCGGCGACCGATCCGTTTCGCCGCAGCCCGTGCGATCTCGGCAATGGGATCCGGACGCGGCGCCGGGCTCGGGCCCCTGCGCCTGGTCGACGGAGCGGCGCCCGCGCTCCTCGGGTCCGGATGGCACCGCGTCGCCCCGCTGCTCTCGGGCATCTGCGGGTCCGACCTGGCGACGCTCGACGGCCGCAGCTCTCGCTACTTCGAGGACATCGTGAGCTTCCCGTTCGTCCCCGGCCACGAGGTCGTCGGCACCGTGCCGGACGGCGCCCGGACCGCGGACGGGACCGCGCTCGCCCCGGGTTCGCGCGTGGTCCTCGAGCCGGTGCTCGGCTGTCTCGCCCGCGGGATCGATCCGATGTGCGAGGAGTGCGCCGCCGGCCGCACCGGCAACTGCCGCATGGTGGCCTACGGGCACCTCCGGCCGGGCCTGCAGACCGGCTTCTGCGCGGACACGGGCGGGGGGTGGTCCGAGGCGGGGTTGGTCGCTCACGAGAGCCAGCTCCACGCCGTGCCCGATGCGATGAGCGACCGCGACGCAGTGACCGTCGAGCCCGTGGCGTGCGCCGTCCACGCCGTCATGTCCGCGGGCCTGCTCGGCGGCGAGACGGTTGCGGTGGTGGGTGCGGGCACCCTGGGCCTGGCGGTGGTCGCCGCCATCACGCGCCTCGGCGCCCGGGGGCACCTCGCCTCGCCCTCAGCGCTCGTCGTGGGCGCCCGTTATCCCCACCAGCGCCAGTGGGCCGAGGACCTCGGTGCCACCCAGACCCTCCCGCCCGAGCAGCTCTCCCGAGCCATCCGCCGCCGTACCCGTTCCATGGCCCTGGGCAGCTCGCACCGTGGCCGTCAACGCATCAATGGGGGTGCCGAGGTGGTCTTCGACTGCGTCGGAACGGCGGCCTCCATCGAGCACTCCCTCGACCTGGTGCGTCCCCGGGGCAAGGTCGTTCTGGTCGGCATGGCCGGTCGGGTGAACGTGGACTTGGCGTCGCTGTGGCACCGCGAGGTCACGCTGTGCGGCGCCTACGCCTACGGGACCGAGCCGGCTCCCGTACCCTTCCGCACCTTCGAGGCGGCGTTCGACGTCGTCAGCGATGCCCATACCGGGAGGCTCGTCTCCGCCACGTACCCCTTGGAGCGCTTCGAAGAGGCCGTGGGCCACGCCGGTTCGGCCGGGAGCCGGGGCGCGGTCAAGATCGCTTTCGAGCTGCAGCGCCCGCCGCAGAGGCCGACGCCGAGAGAGGAGGACCGTCCGTGAGCCCGAGGCCCGGTTTCGTGCTCGAGGTGGATCGCTCCACCCCACCGACGCTGTTCTGGAACGGGGAACGCTTCTGCCTCGAGACGCTGCCCGAAGGCAGCAGGGTCGTCTACGCGCCCGAGCCTTTGGAGCCGCTCGCCGACCCGGTTGCCGCGATCCGCCATGCCCTGCTGCACCCGCTCGGCGACAGCGCACCGCTGCCGAGCCTCCTGCGGGCCGGCATGCGGCTCACGATCTGCTTCGACGACGTCTCGTTGCCCCTCCCGCCGATGCAGGCGCCCGACGTCCGCCAGCTCGTCATCGAGCAGGTGCTCGACATGGCGGCAGAGGCCGGGGTCGACGACGTCGTACTGGTCGCGGCCCTGGCCCTCCACCGGCGCATGACCGAGGCCGAGCTGCGCCACGCGCTGGGCGACCGGATCTACGACGCGTTCGCCCCGCACGGTCTGCTCACCCAGCACGACGCCGAGGACCCCGACAATCTCGTCCACTTGGGCACGACCGACCTGGGCGAGGACGTCGAGATCAACAAGCGGGCGGCCACCGGGGACCTCATCGTCTACGTGAACATCAACCTCGTCTCCATGGATGGTGGGCACAAGAGCGTCGCGACCGGGCTGGCCAGCTACCGGAGCCTCCGCCACCACCACAACCCGACGACGATGCGCCACAGCCGCTCGTTCATGGATGCCCCTGCTTCCGAGCTCCACTCCTCGAACTGGCGCATGGGACGGCTCATCGCCGAGAGCGGCGTGAAGGTCTTCCAGATCGAGACGACCCTCAACGGCAACACCTTCCCCCCGCAGTTCGGGTTCCTCCAGCGCCGCGAGTGGGAGTGGAACGTGCGCGATCGGATCACCTACGCCGCCACCGCCGCCGCCCTCGAGCGCACGCCGCCGCGCGTCGCCCGCCAGATCTTCCACTCCATACGCTCCCCCCAGGCCATGACGTCGGTGCAAGCGGGCGAAGTCGAGGCCGTGCACGCCGTGACGACGGCCAACGTCTGGGACCAGCAGGGCGTCGAGGTCCACGGGCAGACCGACATCGTCACCATGGGGCTCCCCTACATCTGCCCGTACAACGTCGGGTCGATCATGAACCCGATCCTCGTGGCCTGCCTCGGGCTCGGCTATTTCTTCAACCTCTACCGCGGGCAACCGGTGGTCCGCCAAGGCGGCGTGCTCATCCTGCGCCATCCGACCCCTTGGGAGTTCCACCCGGGCCACCATCCGAGCTACATCGACTTCTTCGAACAGGTCCTCGCCGAGACCACCGATCCCGAAGTGATGTCGAAGGTCTACGAGGAGGCGTTCGCCACCGATCCGTGGTACGTGCACCTCTACCGCACCGGCCACGCGTACCACGGCGTGCATCCGTTCTACATGTGGTACTGGTGCGCCCACGCGCTCGAGCACTTGGGGCGTGTCATCGTGGTGGGGGGCGACCCCCGGGCCGTGCGGCGGATGGGGTTCTCCCCGGCCTCCACCTTGCACGACGCGCTGGAGATCGCGACCGACGTCGTCGGGCGGTCCCCTTCCCTCACCCACCTCCATACCCCTCCGCTGCTCATGGCGGACGTGCGATGAGCCGGTCCCTGCGCGCCGTCACCTCTCGTCTCAGCCGGCTCCCGTTCCCCCTGTCGGCGCCGGCGTGGCCCTCGAGCCTGCCCCGTCCCGCCCCCGAACGGCGGACCGGGCTCGTCTACGACCACGCGTGGTCCCGGCGCTACCCGGTCCGGCTGGCTCGGGCGATGCTCCTCGACGGCGTCACGCGGCCGGTGGCCCGCGTGGTGGCCCCGACCACGACCCGGGGCGAAGAACACCTCGGACTGCTCGAGGCGCCGGTCATCTTCGCGGCGAACCACGCGAGCCACGCCGACACCCCCCTGCTGCTCGCCACCTTGCCGGTGCGGTTTCGGCACCACACCGTGGTGGCCGCCGCCTCCGACTACTTCTTCGACACCACGTGGAAAGCTGCCTTGTGGTCGTTCGCGCTTGCGGCAGTCCCGATCGAGCGCACCAAGGTCAACCGCAGGTCGGCCGACGTTGCTGCCGGGCTCTTGGAGGAAGGGTGGAGCCTCGTCATCTTCCCCGAAGGAGGACGGTCGCCCGATGGATGGCTCCAGCCGTTCCGGGGCGGGGCCGCCTACCTGGCGCGGCGCACCGGCCGGCCCGTCGTGCCGGTGTACCTCCACGGCACCCGTGAGATCCTGAAGAAATCCCCTCCGGTCCGCTCCGGGCCTGCCGGGCAGCCGGCCGGTGGCTCAGGCAGCGAGGTACGGGGCCGACGATCGCTCCGCCGGGCGCCGGTGAGCGTGATGTTCGGCGCGCCGCTCGTCTGTGCCGAAGGCGAGGACGCCCGGCGTTTCGGTGCCCGGATCGAAGCGGCAGTGGCGCTCCTCGCCGACGAGGTGTCGACCGACTGGTGGTCGGCACGCCGGCGCGCTGGTGCGGGCAGCACCCCGTCGCCCGCCGGACCCGATGTGTCCCCCTGGCGCCGCTCGTGGGCCCTGCCCTCTCCCCCGGGACCGGAGCACGGCGAGCGGACCTGGCCGGCGAGCTGACCTCACCGGACAGCCGACCGCCGGCTCCTGCGGCCTCGGACAGCCGCCAGGCGCTCGGCCCGCAGCGCTCCCTCCTCCGCGTCGTCGAGCAGGCCGAGGACGGGGGGCTCTTCTCCTCGACGCGAGGCCCAGTGGGCCACGGCCCAGCCGAGGACCAGGTCGGCCAAGGCCGGGTTCCGGGCGAGCACCGGCCCGTGCAGGTAGGTGCCGACCACCCGGCCCGATAGGGCGCCTTCGGTGAGCACCCCCCGGCGACCGCGCACAGGGATGCCGTCGCCCTTGCCCTTGCCATTGCCGGTGGTTGCCGTGCCCTCGCCACCGTCGCTCGTGCCGTTGCCCGTGCCGACCCGCACCAGCGCCAGCGGTCGTGCCCCGACCCCGAGCGTGCTCACCCCGCTGTGGTTCTCGAACCCGGTGAGGAACGGGAGCCCTGGGTCCAGCGGCTCGGCCAGGATCTCGCCGACGGCGCGTCGGCCCGGCCCCTTCTCGGTCGTCACGTCCAAGAGCCCGACCCCCCGGTGCTCCTCACCGCCAGCTCCCGGAAAGCTGTTGCCCACGATCTGGTAGCCGGCACAGACGGCCAGCACGGCGGCCCCGCCCGCCACCGCCCGTCCGAGACCCCCGTCCGCGAGCAGGGCATCGGCCGCCTCGACCTGGGGACCGTCCTCGCCCCCGCCCAGGCAGTACACGTCCCCGTCGGGGAGCGGCTCGTCCGAACGGGCGTGGCGCAGCTCGGCTTCGATCCCGCGCCAGCGCGCCCGCTGCCACAAGACGACACCGTTCCCCCCGTCGCCGTAGGTGCCGAGGAGCTCGGGGTAGACGACGACAACCGTGAGCGTCAACGCCGGCCCGCCAGGTCGAAGAACGCGGTGTAGTTGGCAATGAGGTCCACCGCGACGTCCTCGTCTTCGGACACCTTGGACGATGCCGCAGCCTCGGCCACCGCTCGTACCGTGTCGGTGCAAGTGCGGTGCTCGACCTCGGCGTAACGGAGGCGCACCGCGAGGTCGTGGGCCCGCTCCCCCGCCGCGACCACCACACGCCCTCGCAGGCGCTCGAGCTCCACGTCCCACAGCCACGACGGATCGCATCCGTCGGCCACCCGGGAGTTGATCGCCACCACCACCGGTCGGCGCTCGCCGGCGACGAGGTCGAGCAGCTCGCGCCAACCAGAGGGGTTCTTGGCCAAGAGCAGGCGCGTCCGCACCCCGGCGATGTCCCTGACCGAGAACCTCCCGCCGACCGATCCCACAGCGGCCATCGCCTGGAGGGCGGCGGCCGGGTCGACGCCGAGCACTCCGGCAGCCGACGCTGCCATCACGGCGTTGGAGGCGTTGAAGCGCCCGGGCAGGGCAAGCTCGACCGAGAGGCGGCGTCCATCCCTCCCGACGGACCACGTACGGCCGGCCGCGTCGTGCGACACCGTCACGTCGGGATCCGGACGAGAGAAACCGCACTGGCACGACCACCCGCCGCCCGGAGCGCTGGCGAACGTGATCCGACCGCTGCAAGCAGGGCAGCCCGCGGCATCAGACGTCCAGTTGAGCCCGGCGGCGACCCAGACGACCCGGTGAGCGGTGCCGGCACCCCAGACCACCAGAGGGTCGTCGGCGTTGGCCACGGCGGTGGTCCCCGGTGCCCCACCCAACGCGTCGCGCCACCGGTTCGACAGCATCCGGACCTCGCTGGTGCGGTCGAGCTGGTCCCGCGAGAGGTTGAGGAGGAGGGCGGCTTGCGGTGCGAGCGCGGAGAGTGCGCGCGGGAGGTACCCCTCGTCCACTTCGAGCACGGCCGGCGCACCCGGGCGCCCGGCCGCGAGCGCCGCGACGAGGCCGGCCGGCATGTTGGACCCCGCAGCGTTGGTGACGACCGGATCGTCCGGATCCGAGGAGGCCTGGATCGCCGCCGCGAGCAGCCGGGTCGTCGTCGTCTTGCCGTTGGTCCCGCTCACGACCGCCGTGCGCCTCTTGGACCCAAGCCGCTCGAGGAGCCCGGGGTCAAGACCCAGTCCGACGCGCCCGCCGATGACCGTCCCCGCACCGGCGCCGAGCCCTCGGGCGAGCGAGCCGGCGGCCCGCACGGCCACGGCCGCGGCCGCGCCCCGTGGGCTCCAGCTCACTCCTGGCTCGCCCGGCCGGCCGACTGCCGTCGCGGGTAAGTCCGCGCCAGCTCCTCGGCGCTCGGGACCCGGTGGACCCGAGCCTCCTCGGGCAGGAGGGACGAGATCGCGTCCATCACCGTACGGGTGTCGGCGACTGCGTCATTGCCGCCCAGCGGCACCGCTCGCCCGACCCTGACCTGGACGAGCGGTGGGTGCCGCAGCTCGGTCACCCGCGGCGAGCGCGCCGATCGCGGCCACACCCGCTCGGTCCCCCACAAGCCGACCGGGACGACCGGGGCACCGGTAGCCGACGCCAGCCTGACCGTGCCGGTCTTGCCCTGGAGGAGCGGGTCGAAGAACGCTTCGCCTCGCGGGATGGTCCCCTCGGGCAGGACGATCACGACCTCTCCGGCCCTGAGTGCTGCTTCAGCCTGGCGCAGCGAGAGGTCGGAGCGCCCGCCCCGGTCGACGGGGATGCCGCCGAGCGAGCGAGCCGCCCACCCGAGGCCGGGCACGTCGAAGAGCTCCTTTTTTGCGAGGAACCTCACCGGTCGGCCAATCCGCGCGGCCACCACGGCCAGCGCCGCGACGTCGAAGTAGCTCCGGTGGTTGGCAGCCAAGATGGCGGGTCCCTGGCGGGGCACGTGCTCGATGCCGGCGATGTCGAAGCGGGCGTAGGGGAACGCCTGGGGTCCGACGAACGGGCGCAGCAGGTGGTAGGGCTCGAGCCCGGCGATCGACGGTACTCCCGGTGGGCGGTCCCAGTGCTCGATCGGCCAGCGGCGCAGCACGGCGACCGCCTCCAGGCTGGGATCAGGGTTCACCGCGTGGGGCATGCCGACGCTCGAGAGGAGCGGGACGTCGAAGAAGCTGTCCGAGCAGGCATGGCACGCGGCCAGGTCCTCTCCGTGCTCCTTGGCCCAGCGGCGGACGGCGATGAGCTTGCCCACGCCCCAGACGAACCCCCCCTCCAAACGACCCGTGTAGGAGCCCCCGGCCACCTCGTAGACGGTCGCGATGACGTCGTCGAACCCCCACGCCTCGGCAAACGGAGCGATCATGTCCTTTGGCGTGGTGCTGGACAGGACGATCCGGTACCCCTCGTCGCGCAGGGACGCGAGGATCCCCGGCGCAAAGGGAGCGACGAGGGCTGCAAGCTCGCCCACCGCCCGGCGACCGGCCCGGCGCACCCCTTCTTGGGACCAGCCCCGGGCCATGAGCGCCGCGCTCCGGGCCAGCGCCATCGCGAAGAGGTTCTCCCCGAACCGGTCGTAGAGTGCGTAGAGCAAGCGGTCACCGGGGACGGTTCGGCCCGACCGGACGACGCCTTCGGCTTCCAGAGCGGAGTGGAGGACCGGTCCGCTGGCCTGCCGCAGGAGGGTCCGATCCAGGTCGACGAACACGGTGCCCACGTCCCGGGAGGCTACCAACCTCTGGCACGCGCTCCGCAGCCGAAACCTCCCCTGAACGCGGTGAAGGGATCGCCGGGGGGGGAGGCGATCCCTTCACTCGACTCGCCAGGAACGGAGGGGGGGATTCCGGTTTCCCTGCGGTCTGTTGCCATTCTGGCGGATCGCGTCCAATCTGTCAAGCAGTTTCGTGAGATACTTATCATCGTCTTATCAGATCAGGCTGTGAACGCCAGCTAGCGTCAGAACGAAGTGTGACCCCGTGGACATAAAACATCTGCAAGCACTGGTCGGCATCGCCGACACCGGGAGCTTCTCGGCCGCTGCCGAGTCCCTCGGCACCGTCCAATCCAACGTCTCGGCCCATGTGGCCCGCTTGGAGAGGGAGATGGACGTGATGCTGGTCGACCGCTCGAGCGGCCGGCTGACCGAGGAAGGCGAGGTCGTGGTCGCCCGGACCCGGCGGATGCTGGCCGAGATGGACGCGATGGTGGCTGACGTGGGCGCGATGCGCCATGACGTGAGCGGCACGGTCCGGGTCGGGATGATCGGCACCACCGGACGATGGCTGGTGCCTCGTCTGTTCAGCCGCCTTCGGGAGCGCTACCCCCGGGTCCAGATCACCGTGGCCGACGGCACGAGCACCACGCTCGAGCCGCGCTTGGTCTCGGGCCAGCTCGACTTGGCGGTGGTCACGATGCCGGTGCCCGGCGACGAGCTGGCGGCCTCGCCGCTGTTCGAAGAAGACCTCGTGCTCGTGGTCCCTGCCGACCATCCACTGGTCGCCAAGGGCGCGACCGCGTCGCAGCGGCACCTGGCGAACGGCTCGACCCCGGGCACGGGTGCCCACGATGGCGGCAGCGGCGGGATCGATGCCGAGCCGGACGCGCTGCCGCCGATCGCGGTGTCGGCACTGGGCGACCTCGAGCTGCTCCTCCCACTGCCGGGCACCGCATTGCGCGACGAGATCGATGCGACCGTGCGGCCGGCAGGTGTCGTGCTCCACCCCTCGATCGAAGTCGACGGCCTCCGTATGATCGCCTCCCTCACGTTCGACGGGTACGGCCCGGCCATCCTCCCGGCATCGGCGGTTCCGGGCAACCAGAGGGACCGGTTCCGTCTCATCCCGATCGAGGGCTTCCCCCGGCGCCAAGTTGGCGTCGCACTGCGGAGCCGCGGGCTGCCCTCGGCACCGACGCGTGCGGTGATCGACCTGCTCTACGTCATCGTCCAAGAGGCCGATCACGTGCCGAGCGGTCTCCACCCGGTCGCCGGCACGCGCGCTTCCTGACGGGTCCGCCCGTTCAGGGCCCCGCGGCCCGATGGTGCCCCGCGGCGGCCAAGAACCCGGCGGCCGCCCTCGAGAGCGGCCGGCCCTCGGCCCACACGGCTCGGATCGCCCGGCGGAGCGCGAGGTCGGCCACGGGCACGACGACCAGCCGCCCGTCCTCGGTCTCTGCCCGTACGGCCAGCGAGCTCAGCACGGAGGGACCCGTGCCCGATTGGATCGCCGTCTTGATCGCCGTCGTCGAGCCCAGCTCGACTCGAGCCGTGACCGTGAGGTCCAAGCGGCCGAGCGCGGTCTCGAGCACATCCCTCGTGCCCGATCCCCGTTCGCGCACGACGAGAGGGGTCCTCGCGAGCTCGTCTGCGCTGACGGGCCGGCGGCGGCGGGCCCACGGGTGCGACGGTGTCACCACTACCACCAGCTCGTCGGCCACGACAGTGCGGCTCTCCATCCCTGCCGGGACGGCGTGACCCTCGACGAACCCGAGATCGGCCCCCCCGGCAGCCACCACTGCGGCCACCTGCTCCGAATTGCCCATCTGGAGCGACGCCGTCACCTCGGGCATCGCGAGGGCCATGCGCTGGAGCCACCCGGGCACGAGGTACTCGGCAACCGTCATGCTGGCGGCGATCCGCACTTGCGTCCGTCCGTCGTGACGCAACGCCTCGGCTCCGGTGAGCAGGTCGCGCGTCGCGTCGAGGACGCGCCGACCCCATTCGTTCACCGCCTCACCGGCAAGGGTTGGCGTTGCCCGGCCACCGGAGCGATCCAGCAAGGCGAGGCCCAGAGCCCGTTCGAGGACCCGCAATCGCATGCTGGCGGCCGGCTGGCTGATGCCATGGGCCACGGCGGCCCGTCGGATCGACCCGAGCTGGACCACGCTGTCGAGCAGGTCGAGCGAGACCAGGTCCGGGACCGGCTCGGGCAGAGGCATAAGGAAACATTATCGGTACGCAAGGAGAATCGCACTTCCTCTGCGCTGCTCCTACCCTCAGGCTGGGAACGTGGACTTCCCGACGCCCCCATTGGCCGGACCGGCCACCGACCTCGCCGCCACCGAGCTCCCGACCACCGACGCGCCTGCACCCCAGCCCGTCGGCCGCTGGAGCCGTGCCCACCTGGTTGCGATCATCCCGGGACTGGGGCTCGCATTGGCGATCGCCGTGGTCGCCACGGTCGCCGGGCACTTCGCCGCCGTGGTGGGCGCGCCGGTGATCGCCATCCTGATCGGCATCGTGATCGCGGTCCTCCGGCCGCCTGCGGATGCGTTGCGGCCCGGCATCCACTTCTCCTCCAAAGCGGTACTGCAGACGTCGATCGTCGTCTTCGGGACCGTGCTGTCGTTCCGCCAGGTCCTGGCGACCGGTTCCTCGTCACTGCCGGTGCTCTTGGGGACGCTGTCTGTCGCGCTCCTGGCCGCCGCCCTTGTCGGCCGTCTCCTTCACATCGACCGCGACCTGCGGACCCTGATCGGAGTCGGCACCGGGATCTGCGGTGCGTCGGCGATCGCCGCCACCGACGCCGTGATCGACGCCCCCGAAGTGGACGTGTCCTACGCAATCGCCACCATCTTCACCTTCAACGTGCTGGCCGTGCTCACGTTCCCGACCATCGGCCGTCTGCTGCACCTCGGGCCCCACTCCTTCGGCTTGTGGGCAGGGACGGCGATCAACGACCTGTCGTCGGTCGTCGCAGCCTCGACCATCTTCGGGCACGGCGCGACCTCGACGGCGGTGGTCGTCAAGCTCACCCGAACCCTCATGATCATCCCCATCGCCATCGGCCTCGGCATCTGGCGCAGCCGTTCACGCGGCCCCGAGGACCCCGCGGTCGAGCGGGTCCGGCTCCACCGCCGTCTCGCACCGGTCCTGCCGATCTTCATCGGGTGGTTCCTCCTCGCGGTCACCATCAACACGTTCGGCTGGATCCCGGGCAGTTGGCACGGAGGGCTCTCCGACCTTGCGCAGTTCATGATCACCATCGCCCTGGCGGCCATCGGGCTCTCCACTCGCTTCCGCGACATCCGCCGGACCGGCCTGCGTCCGCTGGCACTCGGTGCGGTGCTCTGGATCGTCGTCGCATCGACCAGCCTCGGGCTCCAGGCGGCAACCGGCACCCTCCACTGAGCATTGTTGGCCCGCCAGGCGCGTCCCCGCCGGCATCGCGCGCTTGCCAGTACCCCATGGGGTATGTAGGGTCTGCCTATGCAGCTGGACGAGTCCACCGCGGCACAGGTGAGGGCACGACTGCGCCGTGTCGAAGGGCAGCTCGCCGGCATCGTCCGCATGATCGACGACGGCCGCGACTGCGAGGACGTGGTGACCCAGCTCGCAGCGGCGAGCCGCGCCCTCAGCAGAGCTGGGGTCAAGATCGTGGCGTCGGGTATGCGCCAGTGCTTCGAGGCGGGAGCTGACGGCGCCGGGGATGCCAGTCGGGCTCGGCGCATGGAAGAGCTCTTCCTCTCTCTGGCATGAGCGCAGGGACCGGCGCCCGCTCACTCACCGGCGGCTCATTGGCGCCTGCCGCCAGAGCGACGAGAAGGCCGGCATGCTGAAGCCGGCAGCGGCCCTCTACGACCGCTTCATGCACGGTGTCGAGGAGGCCTGCCTCAGCGAGTGGCGCGCCGAGCTGCTGGCTGGCCTCGGGGGCTCGGTCCTCGAAGTCGGCGCGGGGACCGGCGCCAACGTCGCCCTCTACCCTGCCGAAGTCACCGAGCTGGTCCTGTCCGAGCCCGACCGGCACATGAGGAGGCTCCTCGAGCCGGTCGCCGCCCGGCGCCGGGCCACCGTGGTGGATGCCCCGGCAGAACGCCTCCCGTTCGAAGCGTCGTCGTTCGACGCAGTCGTGGCGACGCTCGTGCTCTGCTCGGTGCGCGACCCCGACGCCGCCCTCTCCGAGATCCATCGGGTGCTCCGCCCCGGCGGCCGGCTGGTGTTCATGGAACACGTCGCCGCCGTCGACCGCCCCTCACGTCTTGCCTGGCAGCGGCGGATCGAGCCGGGGTGGCGGCTCCTCTCGGGCAACTGCCATCTCACCAGACGTACCGAGGATGCCATCGTGCGGACCGGTTTCACGATCGAACGCATCGAACGCGAGAGCATGCGCAAGGCTCCCGGGATCGTGCGCCCGACGATCCGAGGCGCAGGCCGGCGACCCGCGGCTACCTGACATCCTCGACGCCACTGACGCCCCGGGCTTGCCCGGTGTACCGCTCAGGCCCTGGAGAGGCCGTCGGGATCGAGACGTACTGTCAGATTGCGCGACCGAAGAATCCTCACTGCTTCACGGCGCTGGTCCTCGTCGAGGCGCTCGACCAGCAGCACGCCGTCGAGGTGGTCGAGCTCGTGCTGGAAGACCCGCCCCTCCAAGGTGTCGGCCTCGATCGACACCTCGTTCCCGTCGAGGTCGCGACCGACCAAGTGCACCCGGTCCGGCCGGACGATCGGCCAGCTCAGCCCAGGGACCGACAAGCACCCTTCGTCGTAGACCCATTCCCCGTCCGACTCGATGATCTTGGGGTTGATGATGGTCCGCGGGCCCTGGCCGACGTCGTAGACGAACATCCGCCGCTCGACGCCGACTTGGTTCGCCGCCAGACCCGTGCCCGGAGCGTCGTACATCGTCTCGATCATGTCCTGGGCGAGCTTCGCCACGGCACCGTCGATCTCGTCGACCTCGCGGGTCGCCCGCCGTAGGACCGGATCACCGTAGAGACGGATGGGGTACGTCGCCACACTGCCATCGTACTTGGTACATGCTGCGCTCCAAGCCGGCGCACCGCCGTTCTCGGCTTTGCCCACGGTGATCGCTCCCCGTCCAGATCGCCGGGTCAAGGATCGATGTCCGGCACGACGAGGGACGTTGGCAAACTACAAAAGGTGGTCCAAATGGTTCCGTGCGAGTTGCGGGGCCACGAACCGCGATCGTCGCTTGAGCACCCCAGAACGATGGTTCCAGCGATCCAACACCCGCACCCCTGCCGTCGACTCGGACGTGCCGTGGCCCTGCGGTTGGGGCGCGCCGAGAAGTGCCGTTCGGCGCTGGGCGTCGCAGGCGACGGGCATCGTTCTGGCGCGGCGGTCCACCGGGCATGACGGTCGGGCTCCATCCGCTGCGCTGATAGTAGTAACGTGACGCCACCCCGCCCTAAAAGGCGGGGCTTCGGTGGCGCTGTTCACGCCACTCTGCTTTCCATGCTGTGCATGGTCGGCTTCACGGAACCGCCTTCGGCCTTACGGCTCTGACTCGGCTTGCGCCTGCCCGTGCTGTTGTGGACTTTCGTCCCCGCCGGTCCGGCGGTCTGTGCTGCAATCTTGACAGCCAAAGCTTCGATGTTCTTGGCCGCATTCTTGTCGGCATGCTCTTGGTACCCACACAAGACACAGGCGAACAGCCGCCCGCACCCAGGCCGGTTGGCCGGGTCGACGGCTGTGCATTTCGAGCAACGCCGACTGGTTGTAAACGGAGGAACCGCTACCACCAATGATCCGAACTTCGGACCTTTGTACTCGAACTGACGCCGACGCTCAGCAGGGGTGTTGTCGAGGATGCCTCGGCTCAGCCCCGCCTTCGCTGCAACGTTGGTGCCAGGTGCTTCCACCGTCCCCTTGGCGGAGGCGGTCATGTTCGGCTCCTCGCTGTTTCGTGTGGGTAGCCACCCGCCGTCGGTGCCCTCTCGGCGTAGCGTTGCCGCCCAAAGTCGACGCTCGAGAGAGGGGACACGGTGGA
>JAJYZN010000036.1 GCA_021799915.1 Actinomycetes bacterium | reverse complement strand
CCATGTCGAAGCGGCCGTGCTGGCCCGACCGATCGGTCTGTGTGGTGTCGAAGTAACGGTAGACCGAAGGACCGAGCTGATCGGGGCACAGCACCACCAGGTCGCCGCGGTGGGCGCGGGCAGCCAGGATCTCGGCGACCTGGGGCGCCTGGGTGCGCTGCGTCCAGATGTTCTCGACACCCACACCGAACCCTGCGATCACGAGCACGGCCACCACCGCGAGTCGTAGCGTTGCGTCGGCGAGGCACACCGTCCCGAAGCCGACGAGGAGGATCACCAGCACGAGCACGACGGAGGCGTAGCGAGGAGAGAAGGCGCTGGATGAGAGGATCCCGCCCGCTGCGGCGGCGACCAAGGTGACTCCCACGACGAACCCGATCGTGCGGCCCGGCTGTTTCCCCCTCACGTCCAGCTCGATCGACCATCGGCTCCTGGCGGCCCCGAAGATCCCGAGAGCGCCAAGGACGAAGTACCCGGCGGCCAGGACGATGCCTTGGTTGGATCCGGCATGCGACAGCGTCGCTTGGTTGTCGGTGAAGCCGGTGATCGCCCCGATCACCGCGGAGAAGTTGGCAGGCTTGGCCCACGGCGTCCCGGTGTGCTGCGCCTGGTAGACAAAGGTCGGTACCCACGGGAGAAATGCGATCCCGCTCACGACCATCGCGGCGAGCATCCAGCGAGCCGCACGGCGTCGCTCGGGTGCACCGCGCAATGCGTGCCATAAGAGCCAGATCCCGAACGACCCCATCAGGTAGAGCGCCCAGTACTGGGTGTAGAGCAGCGCCGCACCGACCACCGCGAGCAGTACGACGTCCGCCATGCGAACGCGTTCCACGAGGCGGGCGACGAGGAGCACCCCGCAGGCTGAGAGGAACATGACGAGGGAGTACATCCGGGCTTCGGTCGCGTAGTAGACAGCGAACGGCGAGCTTGCGAGCAGCAGTGCCGATACCCAGGCCACGATGGTGGCGACCCCGTCGGTCACCCCGGCCCTCCCGGCGAGCCTCTTGGCAGCCGACCACGCGACAGGCATGGTGGCGACCGAGAAGATCCCCGCGAGCGCCCGGACGGCGACGTCCGACTGGCCGAAGACGTCCATCCAGTAGTGGAGGAGCACGTAGTACAGCGGCGGGGATCCGTCGCGCTTCAGGTAGGAGGGAATTGCGCTGACCGGGAGACGGGCGATGTCGACGGTGAGGGCCTCGTCCAGCCACAGCGCGGAGCGGGTCCAGAACCGCAGGGCAAGTCCGCAGCAAAAGACGAGGACGATGGCGATCTTGACAACGCTCGGCCATGGGCAACGGGCATCGGTACCGGTCACACAATTCTCCGCCGGCGGGAGCTCGATGCCGGCCACCGGAAGCGTCCGGGGCACCTGGTCACTCACGGCTCGGCCCGGTCATGGAGAGGCATGGTACGCGCCGCCGACCGGGTCAATGGTGCAGTGATCCGTCATCACAGGGCGTTCGGCCTAATATGGCGCCCGCCCCGCCGACCCGGTGGTGGGGAGAGCGACGTGCCGGGTGGAGCCCGCCGGAGCGCACGACCAAGGGGAGGGAGGGCAGTTGGCGAAGTACCTGGCCAAACGAGCCGCTGCCTTCATCGTCATCATCTTCTTCGTGTCGCTGGGCACCTTCTTCCTCGTGCACCTTTTGCCGGGGAACCCGGCCATCACCATTCTCGGACCGAACGCCACCGCACACAACATCGCGGTGATCGACAAGCAACTCGGACTGAACCGCCCTCTGTGGACGCAGTATTTCGTTTGGCTCGGGAACGTTCTGCGCGGCAACCTGGGCCAGTCCTTCGTGACCCACGAGACGGTGGTCAGCACGATTGCCAACGCCTTTCCCATCGACCTGGAGCTGGTGGTGATCTCCCAGATCGTGGCCTTTGCCATTGCAATCCCGCTGGCTCTCACGGCAGTGCGCAAGCCGAATGGCCGCTTCGACCGCTACTCGACTGCCAGCACCTTCGCATTGCTCGCGATGCCCCCGTTCATCGTGGCGCCGATCCTCGTCCTGCTGCTTGCCGTCGAGGTCCACGTGTTTCCCGGGCCGGCGTCATACGTCCCGCTGACCCAGAACGTCTGGTCGAACCTCCATACCATGATCCTCCCAGCACTGGTCCTCGCCATGGGGTCGATCGTCATCTACTACCGCTTGCTCCGCAACGACTTGATCTCGACCCTGCAGGAGGACTTCATCCTCATGGCTCGCTCCAAGGGGCTTTCCGACCGGAGGATCCTCCTCAGGCACGCGCTGCGGCCATCGTCGGTGTCCCTCCTGGCGTCGGCCGGGATCAACATCGGCAGCCTCATCGCAGGCGCATTTGTCGTCGAGTACCTCCTGCAGCTTCCCGGCCTTGGCTATGCACTCGTGGTTGCCATCAACCAAGACGACTACGTGACGGTCCAGGGGATCGTGCTGGTGGTCGCCGTCGCGGTCGTGCTACTCAATTTCATCGTCGACTTTCTCTTCACCATCGTCGATCCGAGGATCTCCCGTGACTGAACGTGCCGTTCCCGTCGAAGCGCCCGATCCGCGGACGCCGGTGTCGACCGAAGCGGCCGACGCGCTTGGCGGTGCCGCGGTTGCTGCAATCACCGAGGTCAGCGAGCCGCGACGGCACCTCGGCGTGGTCTTCTGGGTCTCTCTGGGCTGGATCGTCCTCACCATTCTTGCCGCCATTTTCGCCAATGTCCTCCCCCTGCAGGATCCCAATCTTCAGTCGGCCACCGTGAACGCCGGCCCCAGCGCAGCCCACTTCTTCGGCACGGATCAGCTCGGCCGTGACATCTTCAGCCGTGTGATCTTCGGCTCTCGGGTGTCGATCGTGGTGGGGTTCGGCGCGATCGCCATCGGGTTGCTCACCGGCGGTACCCTCGGGATGGTCGCCGCCTACTACCGGGGCGCGGTCGACGTCGTGGTAAATGCGGTCTCGTACGTGCTCCTCGCCTTCCCGGCGTTGGTGGCCGTCATTGCGATCGTCACGTTCTGGAAGGCGTCGCTCTGGAAGATCACCCTCATCATCGGGGTCGCGAGCGCGCCCTTGATCTTCCGTATCGTGCGAGCCTCCACCCTTTCGTACGCGACGAGGGACTTCGTCACTGCAGCGAGAACGCTGGGGGCGACGAACCGGAGGATCCTCACCCGAGAGCTTCTGCCCAACATCCTGCCGACGGTCGTCTCGTTCAGCCTCATCGGCGTGGCGACTGTCATCGTCCTGGAGGGCTCGCTCGCATTCCTCGGCCTGTCCATCCCGGGCCCCACACCCTCATGGGGCAATATGCTCAACCAGAGCCGAACAGGGCTGAACACGATTCCCGGACAGAGCAACCCGTGGCTCGTGATCTTCCCGGCGCTGGCGATGTTCTTGTTCCTCATCTCGCTCAACCTGGTCGGCGACCGCCTCCGGCAGCACTTCGACGTGAGCGAGATCAAGCTGTGAGCAGCTTTCCGACCGACCCATCGCTCCAGGGTGACGTGCCCCTTCTCGACGTCCGGGAGCTCTGCACCTCCTTCAGCACGCAGCGCGGTCGCCTCCAGGCCGTCGACCAGGTCTCCTTTCAACTCGAGCAAGGTCAGACGCTCGGCGTCGTCGGCGAATCAGGCTCCGGCAAGACGGTGCTGGCCAGGACGATCATGGGCCTGCTCTCGGGAGGAGGGATCGAGCACTCGGGGTCGGTCCGCTTCGAAGGTCAGGAGATCCTCGGCGCGAGCAACGCGGTCCTTCGCAAGCTCTGGGGGGCCCGGATGGCGATGATCTTCCAGGATCCCATGACGGCGCTCAATCCCGTGATGCGCATCGGTCGGCAGATCACCGAGTCGCTCAGGCTCCACCTGGACGTCGACCGCGCAGAAGCGCGCGCCATTGCCCTGTCCCTTCTCACTCAGGTGGGCATCCCGTCACCCGAGGAGCGGTTCAAGAGCCATCCTGGCGAGCTTTCCGGCGGTATGCGGCAGCGGGTCATGATCGCCATTGCCCTGGCCTGCTCCCCCCGTCTGCTGCTCGCCGACGAACCGACGACCGGCCTGGACGTGACGGTCCAAGCGCAGATCCTGGACTTGCTGGCGTCGCTCCAAGAGGAGCGCAACATGGCCATGATCCTCGTCACCCACGATCTCGGAGTCGTTGCGACCCGGACCGACCAGATCATCGTCATGTACGCCGGCCGGATCGTCGAGCGTGCACCGACGGCTGCGCTCTTCTCCTCGATGGCCATGCCCTATACCGAGGCACTTCTGGGGTCGACCCCGCGACTGTCGAACCCGAGCCATACCCGCCTCGCGGCGATCGCCGGACGACCACCTGATCTCGCCGCGTTGCCAAGCGGGTGTTCGTTCTCTCCGAGGTGTCGCTACGCGCAAGACCTCTGCCGTCGGCAGGCACCTCCGCTCGTGGCAGCCGAGACCCCAGGCCACGCCTATGCGTGCTGGTTCCCACTCGGCGGGCGCGTGGGACCGGCTCCCACCGAGACCCCTGTGAGCGTACGATGAACGCGTACCCCCCTCAGGCGGGGATGGGAGTGGGCGTCGGGTCCGTCGTGGGGCCGACGTCGCATTACGCATCGAGCGAGGAACGACCGCTCCTGCAAGTCCAAGACCTGCGCGTGGACTTCCGTCGCGGACGCTCGAGGGTGCAGGCAGTCGCCGGCGTCAGTTTCGCCATCCGTGCCGGGGAGACCCTCGGCCTCGTCGGTGAGTCCGGTTGCGGCAAGTCGACCACCGGACGTGCCATTGTCCAAGTAGCGCGGCCGACCGGGGGATCCATCACCTTCGACGGTGTCGATCTCACCTCGCTCTCGGGTTCGCGCTTGCGACGGGCTCGCGTGGGGATACAGATGATCTTCCAGGATCCGATCTCCTCGCTCAACCCACGGCGTCGAGTAAGAGACATCGTCGCCGAGCCGTTGGACATCTGGAAGAAGGGAGCGAAGGCCGAACGTGACGCTGTCGTGACCTCCATGCTCGAAGCCGTCGGATTGAGTGCCGAGGTGGCGGGACCCCGCCGCCCTCGTGAGTTCTCCGGTGGTCAATGTCAGCGGATCAGCATCGCCCGAGCGCTGGTCATGGAGCCACGCCTCCTCATCTGCGACGAGGTCGTCTCGGCACTGGACGTCTCGGTCCAGGCGCAGATCCTCAACCTTCTGGAGGACCTGAAAGCTCGCTATGGTCTGACCCTGCTCTTCATCGCCCACGACCTGGCGGTGGTGAAGAACATCAGCGACCGGGTCGCCGTCATGTACCTGGGCAAGTTGTGCGAGATCGCTTCGGCCGACACCCTTTACCGCTCCCCGGCCCACCACTACACCCAGGCCCTGCTCTCATCGGCAGTCGAGCCCGATCCCTCGGCAACCGAGCGCCCACCGGCGCTCCAAGGGGAGCCGCCCAGCCCGATCCACCCTCCGTCAGGATGCCGCTTCCGGACCCGGTGCCCGCGGGCCGCGGCCCGCTGTGCCGCCGAGGAGCCGGCGATGCGCGAGATCGCTCCCGGGCATGCGGTGGCCTGTCACTTCCCGCTGAGTACCTCGGACCAGTCCCAGGCGTCCGGCGCCACCGCAGCCGGCGCCACCGCAGCCGGCGCGGCTCCGTCTGTGTCTCCGGGCTGAGCGCTCCCGGCTTCGCCGGCGTCTTCTCTCCGGCTCACGCCCCGCCGTCGCCGGCGGGAGCAGCCTCCCCCTCGCCAGCAGGAGCAGCCTCGCCCTCGCCAGCGGGAGCAGCCTCGCCAGTAGGGCTCTCAGGAGCTCCGAGGGGCCGCTCGGCGGACTCGGCGGCGAACTCGGCCCATGCTGCCTGCGCTTCGGTCTCGGGAGTGAACTCGGCATCGGTCCCGTACTCGTACGAGCCGATGTAGTTCCCCTCGGCATCGTAGGCATGCTCGCCGAATGCCTCCTGGTACTCCTCGGACACCTCACCCCCTTCGGCCGCCTGCTTGATCGAAAGGCTGATCCGCCGGCGCTGGAGGTCGATGTCGATGATCTTCACCCACAGCTCTTCTCCCGGGGTCACCACCTGATCGGGCTGGTCCACGTGGTGCGCAGCGAGCTCCGAAATGTGGACAAGCCCCTCGATGCCATCTCCGACCTGGACGAATGCTCCGAAAGGCACGAGCTTGGTGATGCGTCCATAGACGAGTTGGTCCACCTGGTGCGTATCGGCGAACTCCTGCCAGGGGTCGGTCTGGGTGGCCTTGAGGGAGAGACTGATCCGCTCCTTGCTGAGATCCACGTCGAGGACTTCGACTTCGATCTCGTCTCCCACTTGGACAACCGACGATGGATGCTCGACATGCTTCCAACTGAGCTCGGACACGTGCACCAGCCCGTCCATGCCGCCCAAATCGACGAAGGCACCGAAGTTGACGACCGACGACACCACCCCGCGCCGCCTCACTCCAGGCTTGAGGTTCGACAAGAACTCGTTGCGCTGCTCCTTCTGGGCCTCTTCCAACCACGCTCGGCGGGACAGGACCACGTTGTTGCGATTGCGATCCAGCTCGATGATCTTGGCCTCGATGACTCGACCCACATACGGCTGCAACTCCCGGACCCGGCGGAGCTCGACCAGCGACGCCGGAAGGAAGCCTCGCAGCCCGATGTCCACGATCAGTCCACCCTTGACCACTTCGATGACGGGTCCCTTGACCGTCTCGTCTGCCTCTTTCAGCTTTTCGATCTTGGACCACGCCTTCTCCGACTGCGCTCGCTTCTTCGAGAGGACCAGGCGTCCCTCTTTGTCTTCTTTCTGGAGGACGAGCGCTTCGACGTGCTCCCCCAAGGTGACCACGTCTTCGGGCCTCGCGTCGTTCCGTATGGACAGCTCGCGGGCCGGGATCACGCCTTCGGACTTGAAGCCGATGTCCAAAAGGACTTCATCACGATCGATCTTGACCACGGTGCCCTCGACGACATCGCCATCGTCGAACTCGACGATGGTGTCGCCCATGAGCTCTTCGAGCGGCTGACCGGCCAGGTCGTCCTCGGTGATCCGTCGGGGGATGTAGATGCCGTTCTCGTCGAACGTCCCCATTGCCTCGTCGGAGAGAAGTGAACTCGTCCCGGAAGGCACCATCTGCTCTACGGCCATTGCAGGCTGCTCGCTTTCGTAAGCCGCACACCGCGTCGAACGTGCGGCGATCGCGTCGGGATCCTAGAGACGACACGGAGGAAATAACCCGGCCACCGACGCCGTCCGGGTATTCCCTGGAGCCCGAGGGCTCCAGCGGGCACAGCGTACCTCATCCGGCTTTGGCCTCGGCCCACGATGTGCCCCACGCCAGCGAGACTTCGAGGGGGACCGAGAGCCGGGCTGCACCGGTGAGCGCGGCGCGCGTGATGGACTCGACTTCCTCCTCCTCGCCCGCTCGTGCTTCGACGATCACCTCGTCATGGACTTGGAGCACGAGCCGGCTCTCGAAACCCCCGTGCTCCAAGGCTCCGTCCAGCTTGACGAGAGCCGCTTTGAACAGGTCGGCGGCCAGCCCTTGGGTCCCGGCGTTCATGGCCGCACGCTCGGCGGCCAGGCGCACGCGGCGATCACGTGAGCGCAGTTCGGGAAAGGGCCGGACCCGTCCTCGCTCGGTCCGGGTGAACCCCCGCTCTCGGGCCTCGGCCACAGTTCTCTCCATGTACGAGCGGACCGACGGGAACGCGGCGAAGTAGCGCTCCATGATCTCGTTGGCCTCGGGGACGCCGGTGCCCAAGCGACGCGCCAGACCGTAGGCCTCCATCCCGTAGGCAAGACCGTAGGAGACCGCCTTCGCTCGTTCGCGCTGAGCATGGGTCACTTCGTCTGGGGCAACGCCGAAAATGCCGCTCGCAACCCTCCGGTGGATATCGCCACCAGAGGTGAGCGCCTCGATGAGCGCAGGATCCTGGGACAGGTGGGCGATGACGCGTAGCTCGATCTGGTCGTAGTCGGCCACGAGAAAGCGGTGCCCTTCGGCCGGGATGAAGGCCCGCCTGAACTGCTGGCCCAGCTCGGAGCGAGTAGGAATGTTGTGCAAGTTGGGCCGCTCGGACGAGAGCCGTCCCGTGCGAGCGACTGTCTGACGGAACGAGGCGTGGATCCTCCCGTCTGTTGCCACCTCGGCCAAGAGCGTGCGGCCGTAGGTAGAGCGGAGCTTCTCCACTTCCCGGTACTCGAGAAGCGGGTCGATGATTGGATGCGTGCCGCGAAGAGATTCCAGGGTTGCGGCATCAGTGGAGTACCCCGTCTTGGTCTTGCGTCCCGGGACGAGGCGGAGCTCGTCGTAGAGGACGACCCTGAGCTGTGGCGTTGAGTTCACGTTGAAGGGATGTCCGGCGATGTCGGCGATCTCCCGCTCGAGCCGAGCCGCCTCCTCGGCCATCCGGTCCGCGATGCGTTCGAGCTCTGCCACGTCCACCCTGATCCCTGCGACTTCCATGCGGGCGAGGACCCGGACGAGCGGCACTTCGACCGTATCGTGAAGATCGGCGAGGCCATTGGCGACCAGGAGGCGCCGGAGCGGCTCGACCGCGGCGGCCACGACCGAGGCGTCGCGGATCAGCGCGTCGGGAGGTACATCCGCTCGCGCTTCGCCAAGGGCAAGCTGGACGGCCCCGCTGCTCCGAGCGCCGGAGCCGGACCGTGCTCCAACCGCCTCCACCAGTCGGGCGTCCTGGAGATCCGCGTCGCCAACTGAGGCATCTGCCACGCCCGGGTGCTGGCCGATGCCAGGTTGGTCCTCGGGACCCAGGAGACCGAGCCCGAGAGCGACTGCGGCGAGGCCGTAGTCGCCGCGTGAGGGATCGATCAGGTAGGCGGCGATCGCCGTGTCCATGACCAACCCGGTGCAGTCGCCGCCCAAGGGCAGCAACGACCGCAGCACCTCCTTCATGTGGTGCCCGACCGCCGGCGCATGGCCGAGCGCGTTCACGAGCGCTCGGAGCACGGTGGACCGGGAGAGGATCGGTGCGGGAAGGTAGAGACCCACTCCCTCGGGACTTGGCACGACGAGGGCAAGGCCCGACAGGGTTGACCTGCCTGGTGTGCCCTCCCAACTCGCCATGACGGCCAAGTGGCAGCCTCGAGCTGCCTTTTGGAGTGAGGCCAGAGCGCGCGCGGCCTCGGCGGCATCTCGAGGAATGCTGGTTGCGGGAACCTCCAACGCCGTGGCCGCTTCGGCCCCGAGGCCAACCTGAGGATCTCCCTCGATCGAGATCGAGTCACCGCTCCGGCCGTCGGCGCAGGGATCCCGCCGAGTCGGCGATCCCGGCTCACCGAATGCTCCTTGATCGAGCAGCGCTTCCACCCTCCCCCACAGGGTGCGCAGCTCGAAGCGTTCGAACACCTCTTGCACCGAGGAGCGATGCCAACCTCCGAGCGCGAGCTCCTCGTCGCTCACGTCCACGGGCACATCGCGGACCAAAGGGATCACCGAGCAGTTCGCCCGGACGATGGCCTCCGAGCTGGTCAGGTTCTCACGCAGCTTTGGGGTGAGCTCTGTCAGGTGGGCATAGATTCCGTCGAGGTCGCCGTAGGCGTTCACGAGCTTCGCCGCGGTCTTTTCACCCACGCCGGGGACGCCAGGCAGGTTGTCGGAGGGATCGCCCCGCAACGACGCGAGCAGGGGGTACTGGGACGCGCGCACCCCGGTGCGGGCGAGGATCCCCGCCTCGTCGTAGAGCGAGTAATCGCTCACCCCGCGGCGGTTGTAGAGAACGCGGACATGGGGGTCGCTGACGAGCTGAAAGCAGTCCCGATCTCCGGTCACGACACAGACGTCGGACCCGTTCGCCGCGGCACGCGTCGCCAGCGTCGCCAGGATATCGTCGGCTTCGAAATTCGGCGCGGTGAGAACAGGAATGGCCAACGCGGCCATCACGTCACGGATCATGTCGAACTGGGGCAGGAGATCTTCGGGCGTCTCGGCACGTCCACCCTTGTAGTCTTCGACCAGCTCGTCGCGAAACGTCGTGCCAGGGAGGTCGAAGGCCACGGCCAACGCCGACGGCTGATGGTCTCGCACGATGCTCACCAGCATCGAGACGAACCCGTGGACGGCGTTGGTCACCGTGCCGGATCCGGTCGCCAGATCCGGTGGGAGGGCAAAGTAGGCGCGGAACGCCAGGGACATCCCGTCGAGGAGGATGATGCTCTGGTTGTCAGCCGGGTTCTTGTTCGGGTCCCGCTGCGCGCCGGTCATCGGCTGCGATCACTCACCGGATCAGGGAGCCAGCTCCCCCGCCACGATTCGGCGGGCCACGTCGCGCATGCGAGTGCGGGTCTGCATTGCGGTGCGTTGGATGTACCCGAACGCGTCGGCCTCGCCCCACTGGTGACGGTCCATGAGGGCATTCTTCGCCTCGTCGACGAGGCGCCGGGTCTCGATCTTGTCCTCGGCTTCGGCACCTTGGGGCCGATCCTTCCCTGCCAGCTTGACGTCTTCGGCAATAGCCCATTCCTGCCGGCAGTGCTCCAGAACACTCTCGATCTTCGGGAGGAGCTCTTCGCGCCGGAACGGCTTGACCAGGTATGCGGCGACGCCGGCGTCGCGGGCTTCCTCGATCAGCTCTCGCTGGCTGAAGGCCGTCAGCACCAGAACGGCCACCTGCAGCCTCGACGTCACTTCGCGAGCCACCCGGAGCCCGTCCATCCCGGGCATCTTCACGTCCACGATGGCGAGGTCCGGGATCTGGGCTTCGATGAGTTGGACAGCCTCGTCTCCTCGCGCAGCTTCGCCCACGACGTCGTACCCGGCCGACACGAGGATCTCCTTCAGGTCGAGCCGGATGATCGCTTCGTCCTCGGCGATGACCACCCGGACGGGACGCTGCTGCTGAGATCCGTCCGCACTCATCGTCCCGAACCTACCCGCGCGAGAAGGTCGTCACGCCGGCGGGTCAGCTCGTCGACCAATGACTGCAGCGACACCCGAGCCCGTTGCATGGCATCGGCGTGACGCTTGACGTCGGTGTACTCGTGGGCAGCCAGGGGAGTCTCTGACACGAGCGCACGCACGCGAGCTTCTTCGGCTTCTTCGTCCACGACGGCAATCTGCTCGTCGAGCACGGCCAGCTCCTGGCGTGCTCTGACGAGGCGCTGGTGGACGTCCCTGATCCGGCGTTCGAGCAGGTAGTGCTGCATGGGGCGACAAGTTTAGGCCCACGGTCCGCGGTGCGGTCCGAAAGCAAGGACATGGCGGGTATGGCGGGCCAGGACGTCGGGTGTCGGCAGCGGACCCACCCCTGTCTCCTGCCAGACCGCGACTTGGCCAAGGCTCGTGTGCATCTCGCTGCCGTCCTGGTGGCCGTGCGGCGCCTGCAGGTCTTCAACCAGGTACGACGAGGGGTTCGACACGTCGCTGGGCAACGTGATCCCTTCGAGCCCGGCCAGACAGGCGTTGACCGAACGCCCGAGACCGGACTCGAACAGTCCTCCCACGAACGCGTCGATCCCGGCTGCAACGCAGAGTTTCAGGGCGGCCTGGAACGCCTCGATCCCTCCCAGACGCGACGGCTTGAGACAGGCAACACGGCAGGCGTCACGGGCGATCGCCTGCTCGACTCGTGCGGGCGTCGTCAGCGACTCGTCGAGGCAGATCGGCGTCTGGACGATGCGCGCCAACTCGGCGTGAGACGCGAGATCATCTGGATCCAGCGGGTCCAAAGGCTGTTCAATGCAGGTGAGACCCAGGTCGTCGAGAGCGGCCAGCCTCTCTGCAGCACTCTCGCCGGCGGCTCCCATGCGGTACGCACCGTTCGCATCCACTTGAATACCCAGCTCCGGAAAGGCTTCTCGCACGGTTCGCACCGGAGCAACATCCCAGCCAGGTTCGATCTTCAAGCGCGCTCGCAGAGCACCTTGGAGCACCGCATGGGAGACCGCCTCGAGGAGCGTCACGACCCGGCGATCCGGCGGGATGCCGATCACCGCGCCGGAGCGGACCCACGCCCGCGCCACCCCGAGATGGCGAGCGAGCGAGGCGTGGGTGGTGCGTAAGGTCGCGTCCAGCACCGCCATTTCGAGGGCTGCCGCGGCCGTGCGTCGAGCAGGTTCTGGGTCAGAGGTGGGGAGTGACGGCGGCCACGGCGTAGGCCGTGCCGGATCCCGGTCGAACAGCCCGGGCAGTACCTCGTCACCGAGGGTTCGCCACACTCTTGCCACCGAAGGATCCACGCTCGTTCCCTCTCCGAGCGCTCCGCACTCCCCCCATCCGTCGACGCCATCGCCCAGCAGGATCCGGACGAGCAGCAGCGGCCGGCGGCGGTGCACACCAGCCGCCGTGCGAACCTCCGAACGCAGTGACAGCTCGGTCCAGTAGACCTCGACTCCGTCAAATGCCACCGCTCCACGGTACGCTGGTTCCTCTCACCATCGGCCCGGATGGCGGAATCGGTAGACGCGGAGGCCTCAAAAGCCTTTGTCCGAGAGGGCATGCGGGTTCGAGTCCCGCTCCGGGCACCAAGTCAATCGAGCCGCCTCACGACCCGTCTCGGCGCTGGTCTCGCGAGCGCGCTCACCGCTGGCCTCTGGGGCTTCTGCGGTCTCGTTGGCCACGGCATGACCGAGTACAGGCGAGCATCGAGGACCGGGAGCGCGTCGCGGACCTCTCGAACCCGCCGCTGGTCGACCTGCCCAAGGACTACGCGCCGAGCCCGGGCGTCCAGCTCGGCGAGCACCCGGCCCTTGGGGTCCACGATCATCGAGTGCCCCGTGCACCCGGGTGAAGGCTGGGCGGCGGCGACCGCGTACGCAGTGGACTCGATCGCCCTTGCTCGCAGGAGGGTACGCCACGTGTCGGCCTTTCCTGGTCCGGCGATCCATTGGGCGCAGACGAGGAGGACCTCGGTACCTGCGTCGACCAGCGCCCGAGCCATCTCGGGGAAGCGAAGGTCGTAGCAGGTCATCACCCCGAATCGCAGGCCGTCGAGGTCGAACACGGTGACCCCGTCCACCGCCGGGTCACCGGCAAGGATCGAGGCGGATTCGCGCCACCCGAGAGCATCGAACAGGTGGAACTTCCGGTAGCACCCGATCATCCCGCTCGGTCCGACGACCACGGCGGTGTTGTGCACTCTGGCCTTGCGCCTGGAGCGCTCGAACATCCCGGCGACGACGGTGACGCCTGCCTGGGCGGCCTCCCGGGCGATTGCCTCGACGAACGGGCCATCGAGGGTTTCGGCCAGGTCGCAGAGATCGGCCCTTGTGGGCTCGAAGGGGCACATGGCACCTTCGGGCAGGACGACCAGCGCCGCTCCGCTCGATGCCGCCCGGCGGACCATGGCGCACGCCGCACGCCGGTTGGCTGCCTTGTCAGCGGTGGAGCGGAGCTGCCCGGCGGCGACGAGCACCGCGCAAGGGTAGTCCTGCGCCGGCTGCCGAGTGTGCCGGCTGCCGAGTGCGACCCGAGGTGCGATGACCGGGCGGTAATGCGACGGAGCGCGCAGTGCCGTGCCACACTGGGCACGATCAACCGGGACTCGCCGGCTGATCCGGGCAGAGCCCGCGGGCCGATCGCGTGGAGAGACAGAAAGTGGTGGCGTTCACCTTTCCAGGGCAGGGGTCGCAACGCCCCGGTATGGGCCGGGACTGGACGACACATCCGTCCTGGGAGCTCGTCGACGAGGCGTCGGCTGTGGCGGGACGCGATGTGGCCGCTCTTCTGCTCGACGCGGCGATGGAAGAGCTCACCGAGACGGCGAACGCCCAGCTCGCGACCTTCGTCCTCAGCCTGGTCATTCTCGACGCCATCGAGCGAGTCGGCCTCGCGCCGGCAGCCTGCGCCGGCCACAGCCTGGGTGAGTACACCGCATTGGTGGCAGCCGGGGGTGTGTCGTTTGCCGACGGCGTGGCGCTGGTCACGGCCCGCGGTGAGGCGATGGCCCGATCCGGGGAAGATGCGCCGGGGACGATGGCCGCGATCATCGGCCTTTCCGACGATGATGCCGAAGCCGCCTGCCAGCGATGCGAAGCCGAAGTCTGGGTGGCCAACTACAACGCGCCAGGCCAAGTGGTCGTCGCCGGCACGTCCGACGCCGTGGCATCGGTCGCCGTGATCGCCCGCCGGCTCGGCGCCCGCAAGATCCTGCCGCTGCCGGTTGCCGCCGCCTTCCACACCCCGCTCATGGCCAGCGCCCGGCCGGCGCTCCGCAAAGCCATCGCCGACGCAACGTTCGTCGCACCCGAAGTGCCGATCGTCGCCAACGTCGACGCTCGTGTCCACGACGATCCGGCCGAGTGGCCTGGGTTGCTCTCAGCGCAGCTCTGCAGCCCGGTGCGCTGGCGCCAGAGCGTCGAGACCTTGGCCGGGCTCGGTACCACGACGCTGGTCGAGCTCGGACCCGGAGGCGTGCTGAGCGGCCTCGCCCGTCGCGGGGCCGCCGAGCTGCGCGCACTGTCGGTCGCCCGTCCCGACGACCTCAACCGCCTGCTGGAAGCCCTGGCGCCCGGCGAGGAGCAACGCGCCGACGTCCACGTCCACCACGGTGAGCATCTCTACACCTCCGAACGGGTCGTGGTGAGCCCGGGTGCCGGGATCTTCGCCCCCGAGTCGTCCATCGCAGCGCCGGGGACCGGCCTGCTCCCCGGGACGAGCGCCGGCGGCTCTCCCGGTGACGATCCCCACGTCGTGGATGTCGGCGATCTCGTCGGACGCGTCGGGGTGATCGAGGTCCGTACGCCATTCGCAGGGCAGGTGATCCGCTGGCTCTCGGTGGCCGGCGAGCGTGTCCAAGAAGGCCAACCGCTGGTGTGGCTCCGCGTCCTGGGTGACCAAACGTGACCGCGAGCGCTCCCGAGGGCGGGACAACCCGTCCGAGCCCGAGAGTGGTCCTCGTCACCGGAGGCAGCCGAGGGATCGGTGCAGCGTGTGCCGGTTGGTTCCTCGCCCGCGGTGACCGGGTCGCGGTGACCTTTCGGGGAGCAGTCCCGCCCGCGCTACCGGTCCCGCCAGCGATACCAGCGCCGCACGATGCCAAAGAGCGCTACTTGGCGGTCTCGTGCGACGTGACCGACACTGCCGGGGTCGAGGCAGCGTTCAAAGCCGTCGAGGACCGGTGGGGTCCAGTGGAAGTCCTGGTGGCGAACGCCGGCATCACCCGCGACACGCTGCTGCTCCGCATGGACGAGGAGTCCTGGCGCGACGTCATCGACACGAACCTGACCGGTGCGTACCGCGTGACCAAACGCGCGGTTGCCAAGATGCTCCGCCTCCACCGGGGACGTATCATCTACATCTCCTCGGTCGGCGCGATGGTCGGTCTCCCGGGACAGGCCAACTACGCCGCCTCCAAGGCCGGGCTCATCGGCATGGCCAGGGCGGTTGCCCGTGAAGTCGCCAGCCGCTCGATCACGGTGAACGTCGTCGCACCCGGCCTGGTGGCAACCGATATGCTCAGCGTGCTCGGAGCCGAGCGCATCGACCAGCTCCGCACGATGGTGCCTCTCGGACGAGTCGCCGAGCCGGCGGACGTCGCCGAGGCGGTGGGCTTCCTGGCGTCGGCGGGTGCGGGCTACATCACCGGGGCCGTCCTGCCGGTCGACGGAGGGATGGGAATGGGAATGTGAATGTGACAGCGAAAGCAACCGGCCGAAGGTGAGCTCGTGCTCGCCGCCCCAAGGCGAGAACCGTGAGCACGAGGACCGACACGCAGAGAATCGACGAATACACGAGAGGGCACGAAGGTTCGGATCCCGCCACCAGTGGCGGGAGGAAGGAAATGGTGGTGAAAGTGGACACTGAAGAGGCGTTCGAGAAGTTCCGCGGATGTGCGGTCGACGTGCTCCAGGTGCCGGCCGACAAGGTCACCCGCGAAGCGCGCTTCGCTGACGACCTCGATGCCGACAGCCTCGACTTGGTCGAGCTGGTCATGGCGCTCGAAGAGGCGTTCGAGATCACCGTGGATGAGTCCGAACTGGACGACATCGAGACCATCGGGCAGGCGTTCGACCTCATCTCCAGCAAGCTCTGATGCAGCTCGAGACCGGCGATCCCTCCGCTGGAGCCGGACGCCGGGTGGTGGTCACCGGTCTCGGTGCGATCACCTGCTGCGGCGTCGGCGCCGACGCCTTGTGGCAGGGACTCGTCGCACCGTCGGCCGTGGGCGAGCGGCGCGCGACCGACTTCGTGCCCGAGGACTTCTTCGGCCCCAAAGAGGTCAGGCGAGTCGACCGCTTCGCCCAGTTCTCCGTGGCGGCCGCCGAGATGGCGATCGGGCAGGCCGGCGACCTCCGCGCCGACCCAGGGCGGTGCGGGGTCGTCTTCGGCACCGGGGTGGGCGGGTTCGAGACCCTGGCCACGCAAGTCCAGGTCTACCTGGAGAAAGGCCCTCGGCGGGTCTCGCCGTTCTTCGTGCCCATGATGATGCCCAACGCCGGGGCGGCGACCATCTCGATGCGCGCCGGGTGGCGCGGCCCCTCGGAGACCATTACGACCGCCTGTGCAGCCGGTACCCACTCTGTCGGCGCGGCAGCGCGGCTCGTCGCCACCGGACGCTGCGACGTGGCCGTCGGCGGTGGCGGGGAAGCATCGCTGCACCCGGTGGCGGTTGCCGCCTTCGGCAACATGACGGCACTGTCGACCTCCGGCGTCTCACGCCCGTTCGACGCGCGCAGGGATGGCTTCGTCATTGCAGAAGGTGCCGCCGCTCTCGTCCTCGAAGAGAGGGACCGTGCGCTGGCAAGGGGCGCGCGGGTCTTCGCCGAAATTGCCGGCTTCGCCAGCACCGCCGACGCGTACCACATTACGGCGCCCCTGCCCGACGGCGGCGGCGCGATGGCATGCATGGAACAGGCGATCGCCGATGCCGGCCTGCAACCCGCGGAGATCGCCCACGTCAACGCCCACGGCACCTCGACCCCGCTGAACGACCTCGCCGAGGCCCGGGCGATCGAGAAGGTCTTCGACGGCAGCGGACCGATCGTGACCTCCAACAAAGGCGTCACCGGCCATGCGCTCGGCGCGGCCGGAGCCATCGAAGCGGTGGCATCGGTCCTGTCGATCACCCACGGGCTCATCCCTGCCACGTACGGCTGCGAGGAGCTCGACCCCGAGATCCATCTCGACGTGGTGCAAGGCGCCCCGAGAGCCTGGACGCCGGGACCGGTCCTCTCGAACTCCTTCGGGTTCGGCGGGCACAACGGCTGCCTCGTCTTGCTTCCGCCGTCCTGAGCGCCCACCCGGATCTGAGAGTCAGGTGGCGTCGAGGGCCGCCCGCACCTCCCCCAGGAAGGAGGCGGCGGCCTCCACCCCGTGGTCGCCGAGGGCGCGCCGCACCAGCGCCGAGCCGATGATCACGCCGTCGGCCGATCGGCATGCCTGGGCGGCCTGCTCGGGGGTGGAGACCCCGATCCCGGCGCAGACCGGGAGGTCCGAGACAGCGCGCACCCGGTCCACCACCTGCACCACCTCGTCTCCGAGCACGTTGCGCTCGCCGGTCACCCCCATCCGGGCGACCGCGTAGACGAACCCTCGCGCCCGAGAGCAGATCTGCTGTGCGCGCCCGGCCGGCGTGGTCAGTGCCACCATGAGCACGGTGTCCAGGCCGCTGCGGTCAGCCTCTTCAGCCCAGGGCCCCAGCTCCTCCAAGGGCACGTCGGGGAGCAGCGCCCCGGCTACCCCGGCTGCTGCCAGAGAACCCGCCATCCGGCGCAACCCGGTCCGGAACACGATGTTGTAGTACGACATGACCACGATCGGGATGCCGAGCGACGCGCCGGCAAGCTCGTCGAGGATCTTGCCGGCACTGCTGCCCCGGCGCAGGGC
>JAJYZN010000205.1 GCA_021799915.1 Actinomycetes bacterium | reverse complement strand
GTGCTGGTGCTGCTGGTGCTGGTGCTGGTGCTGGTGCTGGTGCTGGTGCTGGTGCTGGCGTCGTGTCGTCTCGGGTGGGCAAGGACGATGATCCTATTGCTTTCTTGGGAGACCGGCAGGTGGACGAGATCAGCGAGCGGACCGAAGCGCATTGGCGCCCACTGCGCAGGACGATCAGAATGTGACGCACCGTCAGATGAGATGGCCTGTGGGCGTATGGCGCGTTGCTGGTGGTGGGTCTCTGGCGGCGCGTGGTGAGCAAGAGAGCGGTTGGCGTGGCCGGCGGCGTGACGGGCGGCGTGGCCGGCGGGAGAGCCGGCACTGGAAACCGAAGGAAGGTCAACATGGATGCTCCAATCAGGCGCGACGAGCGCCTGCTGCTCATCGGCGGGAAATGGGTCGAGGCAGGGGGGGGTACCTACGACGTCATCAACCCCGCAACCGAGGAAGTCGTCGGGACCGCACCCGATGCGACGGTGACACAAGCCGCTGCCGCTGCCTCGGCTGCGCGCGCCGCACTGCCGAGCTGGTCGTCGACCTCGATCGAGGAGCGTTCGGCCCTCCTGCGAGCGGCTGCCGACGCAATCAGACAACGGGCGAACGACCTCCTGCCTCTGGTGATCGCCGAGACCGGGGCCACGGCCGTCGTCGGTGCCCGTCTGCAGGTTCCTCAGGCCGCAGTCAGGTTCCAGCACTACTCGGCCGACCCCTCGCGGGTGCTGCGAACGCCGTTGCTCCCCCAGGCGGTCGGTGCCACCCCCTTGGCGCCAGGCGGTCTCATCGGCGGGATGGTCAATCGGCAGCCCGTCGGCGTCGTCGCCTGCGTGACCTCGTACAACTTCCCAATGGTCAACATGGCTGGCAAGGTGGCACCGGCACTTGCCGCGGGGAACACCGTGGTGGTGAAACCCGCGCCCCAAGATCCACTCGCAGTCGTCGAACTGGTGAGGATCTTGGACGAGGTGGGTTTTCCTCCCGGCGTCGTCAACCTCGTCACCTCGGCAAGTCCCGATCCTGCTGCCGCTCTCGTCGACTCACCGGAGGTCGACATGGTGAGCTTCACCGGGTCCACCGGAGTAGGAACGAAGATCATGGAGGCGGCCGGGCGGACGATGAAGCGCCTGTTGCTCGAGCTCGGGGGTAAGGGGGCGTGCATCGTGCTGGATGACGCCGACCTGAGCTCTGCCGTCACGTGCATCAGCTCGACGTGGACGTTCCACTCTGGACAGATCTGTACGGCTCCCACCCGGGCGGTGGTCCATCGCAGCGTTTTCGACGAAGTGCGTGACCGCCTCGCGGCGATGGCCGGTTCCCTTGTCGTGGGCGACCCAACTGACAGGCGAACGATCGTCGGTCCGGTGATCTCGGCTGCCCAGCGAGACAGGATCGAAGGCTACGTCGGCACTGCCGGTCCCGAAGGAGGCGAGGTGGTGGCCGGCGGAGACCGTCCAGCGATGGGCAAGGGTTTCTACGTGGCTCCAACGCTCGTCACCGGAGACAATTCGATGACGGTCGCCCGCGAGGAGATCTTCGGCCCGGTCATCACGATGATCCCCTTCGACGACGACGACGAGGCGGTCGCCATCGCCAACGACAGTCCCTACGGGTTGTACGACTACGTGTTCTCCAAAGACGGATCGCGGGCATTCGGTGTGGCGACCCGGCTCCAGGCCGGCCACGTCGGGATCAACACCGCCCAACGCAACCACGACGCACCGTTCGGCGGCTTCAAGATGAGCGGGGTCGGCCGCGACGGCGGTGACTACGGCCTCTTGGCGTACTCCGAACCACAGAGCATCCTCTGGCCCTGACTCCGGACCCGGCGGCGGGCGCGCGAGTGGAGACGGGGCGGGAGACGTGACTGGAGCTTGGAGCCACGCCGCGTCCCGGGTCGAGCACCACGTACCGCGTCGGCGGGCGCCTCGTCGGCACGTACCGCTACAGTGCGCGGCGTGGCTGTGCCAGGGCGATTTGCCGAGGTTGCCAGGCAAGTGCGCAATTGGGGGCGCTGGGGAGACGATGACGAGCTCGGAACCCTCAACCTCATTGACGACGCTGCACGCCGACGAGCGGCCGCATCGATCCGAACCGGCCGGGCATACCCTCTTGGGCTTCCGCTGTCGGAGTCTGAAGGTATCCAGATGGGATTCGTACCTGGTCGGAGCAACCCACATCGCACGATGATCGCCGTCGACTCCCCCCTCAGCAGTGATCCTGAGTGGATACGTGCGAGCGAGGACGTGGTGGACATGGCGCTTCAGTGCGCTACCCATTGGGACGCCCTTGCCCACGCCAGCTACGGAGGTCACATCTACAACGGCTTCCCATCGACCTCTGTCACCGAGGCGGGGGCAGGCCGTTGCGGCATCCACCTCGTGAGAACTCTGGTGAGCCGAGGTGTCCTGCTGGACGTCGCGAGGGCCCGTGGTGTGCCGGTGCTCGAACCTGGCTACGCGATCACGCCCGACGACCTCGACGCGGCATTGGACCTGGCCGCGGTGTCACTCGAACCAGGGGACGTCGTCCTGGTGCGCACCGGACAGATGGTCCACTTGGCACTCACAGGGGATGATTCCCCACGACGGCGACACCGCGACTTGACGGCGTACACGTGGCCAAGCCCTGGGCTCACGATGGGCACCGCGCCGTGGTTCCATGCTCGTGACGTCGCTGCCGTCGCGACGGACACCCTCCCTCTCGAGGTGTTCCCCGGCGAAGACGAGGGCATCTACCTCCCGGTCCATCTCCTCCACCTCGTGGAAATGGGTATGACCCAAGGACAGAATTGGGTGCTCGACGAGTTGTCCGAGGCATGCGCCTCCGACGGGCGCTACACGTTCTTCCTGGACGCGACGCCCCTTCCATTCACTGGCGGTCTGGGCTCGCCCTTGAACCCGCTCGCCGTGCGTTAGACCTGCGACGCTGGCGAAGACGCCACTGCGGCTTTCTCAGTTGCGTTGCCAGTCACTGCTGCGCCGGCCACTCCGATCCATCCAGGGATTGTGATGGGGAGGCGCGATCCGAAGCTCGCGGTTCAGGGCTCCCCCACGGCGAGTGCCGCCTCCATGCGTTCGACGCCGGTGACGAACGAAGTGCGACCGTACCCATCGAGAGCCTCATACGGGACTCGGACGAGACGGTCGGTAAGCTCCTCTGCCGCAGCCATCGCTCGATGGTCGTCATCGGTTACCTGCGGTACGTCGTCATCCGACCATCCAAACAGGCCAAAATCGCCCGGGCGCTTCAAGTAGTGCGCCGCCTTGGGGGCCAGACCTGACGCGACAACCGCAAGAAGGTGGGCGCTGCCTCGCAGTTCACGCAGCACAGCTACGAGCTGCATCGCACGAGCCGGGAGATCCTCGGGCAACGGCTCGGAGGCGTACCCGGCAAAGAGCGCGAGGCCAGCCGGGTCGGCAGCTGCCACGATGGTCTCGGCAGCGGCGCAGAAATCGTCGAGGCCACCCACCTGCGAGAAGTGCGCCCGCCCGTAGCGATGTGCGCACTGGAGATGCAGCCGAGCGGCTTCACGTGGGCTCATCACTTCTCGAGCGGAGTCCCACATGCCCTGAAGCAGGGTCGGCTCGAAATAGCCGAAGGCACTCGCGATCACCGGAGCCTCGACGTCGCCGAGGACGCCCCCTCGACCCAAGAAATAGAACCGAAACCCGTCCAGGCCCGCCTCCTTGCCAACTTGAAGCGTCTCTGGAGCGAAGTAGTACGCAGATCCAAGGGAGTAGATGGCCGGAGCGGTAGTCGAAACGACTTGTGTTGCGTTCATGTCTCCACGCTAGGCGCAACCGGAGACCCAAAGGAAGCGCGCCTTCCACCACGCTCCGAGCTCGCTGCAGGCGGCACCGCCGGGTTCGATGCGGGGGTTGCGAACAGTTGATGCTCCTATCGTTGTCAAGCCGCGAGTTGGGCAGCTTCTGGGGCGTCCGCGCTGCGCTCGTCGAGCCAGGCCACGTAGCGCCGGGCGAGTGCGGTG